>JBQGCF010000072.1:0-3353 GCA_052038315.1 Iamia sp. | reverse complement strand
GGGGGGGGGGGGGCGCCCCCCCCCCCCCCCCGCCGGTGCGGCTCGCTTCGCTCGCCGCACCGCCGAGCAGTGCACCGTGCTGGCTGGTTCGCTCGCTGCGCTCGCTCACGCGGCCTCCATGGCGCCCTGGGAGGCGACGATCTCGGCGTAGGTGGGACAGGTCCGCACCAGCTCGGCGTGGGGTCCGAGGCCGACGGGGCGGCCGTCCTCCAGCAAGAGGATCTGGTCGGCGCCGACGATGGTCGAGACCCGCTGGGCCACGACGACCATGGCCGCATCGGCCAGCACCGGCTCCAGCGCCTTGCGCAGCCGGGCGTCGGTGGCCAGGTCGAGGGCCGAGAAGGCGTCGTCGAACAGGTAGAAGGCGGGCCGGCGCACGACGGCCCGGGCGATGGCCAGGCGCTGGCGCTGGCCACCCGAGACGTTGGTGCCGCCCTGCTCGATGCGGGCGTCGAGCCGGCCCGGCATGGCCCGCACGAAGTCCTCGGCCTGGGCGATGCGCAGGGCGTCCCACACCTCCTCGTCGGTGGCGTCGGGCGCCCCGAGCCGGATGTTGGTGCCGACGGTGCCGGAGAAGAGGTACGGCCGCTGCGGCACCAGGCCGATCCGGCTCCACAGCACCTCGGTCTCGATGTCGCGCAGCTCGATGTCGCCGACCCGGATCGTGCCCTCGGTGGCGTCGAAGAGGCGGGGGATGAGGTTGATCAGCGTCGTCTTGCCCGAGCCGGTGCTGCCGATCACGGCGGTCGTGGTCCCGGGGGCGATCGTCAGGCTGACGCCGCCCAGCACCGGCGCCTCGGCCCCGGGGTAGTGGAAGCCGACGCCGTCGAGCTCGAGGGTCGGCCGGTCCGGCAGCACGGTGACGGCGCCGGGGCGGTCGGCCACGGTCGGCTCGGTGCGCAGCACCTCCTCGATCCGCTCGGCGCAGACCTGGGCCCGGGGCGTCATGACGGCGACGAAGGTCCCCATCATCACCGCCATCAGGATCTGGATCAGGTAGCTGAGGAAGGCGATCAGGGCCCCGATCTGCATGTCGCCCGACTCGATGCGGCTGGCCCCGAACCAGATGGCGGCCACGCTCGACGTGTTGAGCACGGTGAAGACGATCGGGAACATGAAGGCGGTCAGCCGGCCGGCGTTGAGCGACCGCAGCGTGAGCTCGTCGTTGGCCTGCTTGAAGCGGCGGGCCTCGTGGGGCTCGCGCCCGAAGGCGCGCACGACCCGGATGCCGATGATCTGCTCCCGCAGCACCTCGTTGACCCGGTCGATCTTCTCCTGGATGGCCTGGAACTGCGGGATCATCCGCCACACGACGGTGCCCACGGCCAGGATCAGGGCGGGGATGGCGACGACGAGGAGCAGGGTGAGCGGGCCGTCCTCCCGCAGCGCCATCACCGTGCCCACGACGATGGTGATCGGGGCCGCGGCCAGCAGCGTCAGGGCCATCACGACGAGGATCTGGACCTGCTGCACGTCGTTGGTGATCCGGGTGATCAGCGACGGCGCACCGATCTCGCCGACCTCGCGGGCCGAGAAGCCGGTGACCGAGTGGAAGATGCTGTGGCGGACGTCGCGCCCGAAGGCGGTGGCGACCCGGGCGCCGACCCGGATGGCGGCGATGTTGAAAACGACCTGGACGACGGCCACGGCCAGCATCACCGCACCGAGGCGGCGGACGTAGCCGTCGTCGCCGGGCACCACGCCCTTGTCGATGATGTCGGCGTTGAGGGTCGGGAGGATCAGGGTGGCGCCGGTCTGGATGACCTGGAGCAGCAGCACCAGCAGCAGCTGCTTCTTGTAGGGCCGGAGGTGGGTGCGGATGAGGTGGCTCAGCATCAGCGGGCGATCCCGTGGAGGAAGAGGTCGACGATCTCGGCCGAGGAGCGGGGCGGGCCGGGGTGGAAGGCGGGGTGGACGTTCACGACGACGAGGCCGCGCAGGAGGTGGGCGGCCTCGGGGGTCGGGACCCGCAGGAGGTCGGCGGCCGGCTCGAGCAGCGACTCGAGCCGGTGCAGCCGCTCGGGGGCGCCACCGGGCCGGGGCGGGCCGCCGGGGCCGGTGCCCGCCCGGGCCCTGACCCGCAGGTGGGTCGTGACCCGGTCGCGGAGGACGTCGACCGCCGCCTCCAGCCGGTCCGGGAGGGCCAGGCCGTGGTCGATGGCGGCGAGGGCGGCGTCGAGCGGGGCCGGGTCGAGGGCGGCGGCGACCACCGCCTCGACCAGCTCCTCCTTGTCGGCGAAGGCCCGGAAGAGGGTGCCCTCGGCGATCCCGGCGGCCTGGGCCACCTCGCGGGTGGTCAGGGCGGGTCCCCGCTCGAGGAACAGGGGGACGGCCACGGCGAGGATGGCCGAGCGCCGGTCCTCGACCGACATGGCCGGGGCCCGGGTGCGGGTGGCGGGGGGTGCGGGCAGCGACATCGCCCGGCACCCTAGCGATCCGAGTGAGTGAGTCCTCACTCAGTGACGACGGGGACCACCTTCCGCCGTCGGTTGCGACGGCGGACGCCCAGCAGGACCAGCAGGCCGAGCAGGAGGACGGGGAGGAAGGGGACGAGGAAGCCGGCGAGGGTGGCGGCGATCCCGGCCAGGCCCACGATCACGTCCCAGCCGGTGCGGAGCCCGCCGCCGAAGCCGGTGCGGTCCTCCTCTTCGTCCTGCTCGGCCACCGGCTCGCCCTCGTCGACGAAGGTGGCGGTGATCGTCGAGCGATCGGCCCGGTCCTGGAGCTGCTGGAGCTGCCCGGCCAGCGACTCGACCTCGGCCTCCCGCTCGGTCAGAGCCCCCTCGATGGCCACGATCTGCTCGACGCCGGGCGCGGTGGCGTACAGCTCCCGCAGCCGATCGGCGCTGGCCCGGGCGTTGGCCAGCCGGCCCTCGAGGTCGACGATCCGGTCGGTGACCTCCTCGGCGGCCACGTGGGTGTCGAGCACCTCGCCCAGCCCCTTCAGCCCGTCGAGGGCGGCGTCGAAGCGGTCGACCGGCACCCGCACGGTGACGGTGACGACCTCCTCGCCCTCCCGCTCGTCCTGCCCCTGGAGCGAGCCCCCGGCCTCCTCGACCAGGGCGATGGCGGCCTCGGCAGCGGTCGCCGGGTCGTCGACCCGCACCCGGACCTCGGCGGTGTAGACGATCCGCTCGGCGTCGGTCTCCGGTGGGGCCTGGGCGCCGAGGTCGCCGGCCCCGGCCGCCGCCTCCTCGGCCACCCCGCCCGTCTCGCCGCCGGCGCCACCGTCGGACCCGGCGCCCTCGGCGTCGACGGGAGCGTCGGCCGCCGCCGTGGCGTCACCGCCGCTCCCGCCCGCATCGTCGTCGCTGCGGCCCCCGGAGCAGCCGCCCAGGAGCACCGCCACCACC
>JBQGCF010000071.1:0-5727 GCA_052038315.1 Iamia sp. | reverse complement strand
AGGCGCCGGGCCGGGGCCGCAGGACCCACGGGCCGGACGACTCACCCCCACGGCGAGGAGGCCTACCGTGCAGCGTCATGGCCGAGGGCGACACCGAGTGGCGGGCGATCACCGACGCGGACCTGGAGGCGGTGGTGGTGGCGGTGGATGCGGCCAACGATGCCGACGGGTTGGCGGAGCGGTTCTCGGTGGCCGAGCTGGTCGAGCGGATGGAGGCGCCCGGCGTCGACCCGGCCACCGCCTCCCGCATCGGGCTCGGTCCCGCCGGCGAGGTCCGGGCGTGGGGCCTGGTCGAGACGCGGGGCGAGCCGGCCGACCTCGACCGGGTGTGGGTCTGGGGTGGCGTCCACCCCGAGCACCGCCGCACCGGCCTGGGCCGGGAGCTGCTCGCCTGGCAGGTCGAGCGGGCCCGGGCCGTCCACACCGCGACCTGGCCGGACGTCCCGGGCGTGGCCGAGGCCATGGCCCCCGGCGGCTCGCGCGGCCACGAGCGGCTGTTCGCCCGGCTGGGCTTCTCGGTCCTGCGCTGGTGGCTCGACCTCGGCATGCCGCTCGACGACCTGCCCGCCGTGCCCGCCGCCCCCGACGGCGTCGCCTTCGTGCCCTACGCCGAGGCCGACGACGAGGCCGTGCGGCTCTGCTTCAACGCGGCGTGGGCCGACCACTGGGGCTCGCGCCAGCGCGACGCCGAGGGGTGGGCCACCGAGATGGTCGGCTCGTCGGTCTTCCGGCCCGACCTCAGCCGGGTGGCGGTGGCCGACGGCGAGGTCGTCGCCCTGCTCCTCACCGAGCGCTACCCGCAGGACGACGAGGTCCGGGGTCACGCCGAGGCGTGGATCGGCACGCTCGGCACCCGGCGGGAGTGGCGGGGGCGGGGCATCGCCTCGGGGCTGATCGTGCGGGCCCTGCACGCGTACCGGGACGAGGGGATGGCCCACGCCATGATCGGCGTCGACGCCGACAGCCTCACCGGCGCCGCCGCCCTCTACCGGAGCCTCGGCTTCGAGGAGGAGAACCGCTTCGCCAGCTGGGGCCGTCCCCTCGAGGCCGGACCGGACTAGGCGAGCAGCGCGACCCAGGCGAGGGTGGCGACGGCGGCGATCACCAGCATCACCGCGATGATCGTCCCGGCGCCGACCTTGTGGGGGGTGGGCGGGGCGTCGTCGTGGACGACGATCGTCCGCTCCAGGCCCCGCTGGGGGCCGATCTCGGTCAGCGGCGGTGGCCGCCAGTGCCCGTCGGACCCGAGGATCCAGTCGTCGGCCGGTGCCGGGTGGGGTGCCGCCGGGGCCTCACGCTGTCCCATGTTCCTGCCCATCGGCCCCGATCCCCGGACCATGAGGGAGACGTGGGCCTTTCGGACTAGTCCAGCAGCGCGCCCAGGGCGGTCAGGGCCAGCCAGAGGTCCAGGTAGCGGGTGTGGAGCGGGGCGGCGGCGAGACGGATGACGTCGGGGGCGCGGTGGTCGACGACGATGCCCCGCTCGGCCAGGGCGGCGACGAGGGCGGCCGCCTCGGGGTGGCGGAGGGCGAGGTGCGAGCCCCGGCCCGCCGGGTCGCGGGGCGTGATCACGGCGACGCCCCGGTCGGCCAGCCCGTCGGCCACGGCGATGGCGAAGGCGACCTGGTCCTGGCTGACGGCCCGGAGCCGGTCGAGGCCGGCCTCCTCGACCAGGGCCACGCCCTGCTCGACGGCGAGGAGGGCGGCGACCGGTGGGGTGCCGACGACCAGCTGGCGGGCATCGCCGGCCGGGCCGTAGGCATCGGTCAGGGCGAACTGGTCGGCCTGGCCGAACCAGCCGTGCAGGGGCTGGAGGAGGTCGGCGTGGCGGCGGGCCCGGTAGGCGAAGGCCGGTGCCCCGGGACCGCCGTTGAGGTACTTGTAGGTGCACCCGACGGCGAGGTCGGCGCCGACGCCGTCGAGGTCGACGGGCAGGGCGCCCACCGCGTGGGACAGGTCCCAGAGGACGAGGGTGCCGTGGCGGTGGGCGGCCTCGGTCACGGCGGCGGCGTCGGCCAGCGCGCCGGACCGGAACCGCACCAGCGAGGCGACCAGCACGGCCACGCCGCCGTCGGCGCAGGCCTCGTCGACCGTGGCGGCGGTGATCGGCCCGTCGGGGCCGTCGGAGGCGACGACCCGCACGTCGAGGCCCCGCGCCTGGGCCTGGGCCCTGACCGCGTAGCGGTCGGTGGGGAACTCGTCGGTGGCCAGGGCCACGGCGGTGGCGTCGGGGCGGGCGGCGAGGGCGGCGCCGACCAGCTTGTGGATCTGGATCGTCGTCGAGTCGCCCACCGCGACCTGGCCCGGGCCGGCGCCGACCAGCCCGCCGAGGCGGTCGCCGAGCCGCACCGGCAGGTCGAGCCAGTCGTGCCAGCCCTCGACCTTGCGCCCGCCCCAGCCCTCCCGGGTGAAGGCGGCCAGCGCCTCCTCGGTGGCCCGGGGGAGGGGGCCGAGCGAGTTGCCCATCAGGTAGGGCCGCTCGTCGTCGAGCCCCACGAACCGGTCCCGGAGGGCGGCCAGGGGGTTGGCCCGGTCGCGGGCCTCGGCCTCGTCGCGCGCGACCACCGTCAGCCGTGACCGTGGGCGTGGTCGCAGAGGCGCTCCTCGCCCTCGGCGATCTGGCCGGCGGCCACGCCCTCGAGGGCGGCGAACGGCCCGCACCGGTGCGGCTCGATCCAGACGTGGATCATGGGCGTGGGATCGAACTTCTGGAGCGGGGGCTGGCAGCTGCCGCCGACCGAGGTGATCCCCGAGACCCTGGGGTGGTCGCCGGTGGTGAAGCAGAGGTCGTCGTGGACGTGCCACTGCGTGAGGGCGCCGCCCAGCTCCGGCACCTCGTCGAGGCTGGCCCCCCTCGGCATCATGAACATGGCCGAGACGAGCCGGCGCCCGCCGCCCGAGGTGTCGTAGACGAGCGACTCGGGGTAGTCGGGGTCGAGCAGCCGGCCGTCGTCGATCAGGTCCCAGTTGATCAGGTGCTCGTGGCCGGTGAAGCCGTCGCCGATCGACTTCCAGCCCATCGACTCGGCCACGGTCGCGTCGGCGAACTGGGGGAGGTCGGCCAGCGTGCGGGCGATCAGGTTCTCGGCCGCTGCCTGCTGCTGGGGCGTGACCCCCTCGACGCCGCTGAGGTCGAGGGGCAGGGCCGGGTCGTAGGGCTTGGCCGGCAGGGCGACGGGGGTGTGCTCCTCGCCCTCGGCGTGCTCCTCGCCGGGCGGGTGCTCGTCGCCCTCGGCGTGGGCGGCGGTGTCGGCGTGGCCGTCGTCGGCGCCGTGGCCGTGGCCGGCGGCGGCCTCCTCGCCGTGGCCGTGCCCGCCGGCGTGGGAGTGCGAGCCGGCCGCCACCATGGCGGTGACGCTGACGGCGGTGACCACCGCGGCCGAGGCGCTGCGGAGGACGGCGGGGGAGAGGCGGCGGCGCGGCGCGGGGCCGACCACCGCGGTGAGGTAGCCGCCGGCGCAGGCGGCCAGGGCGACCGCCGCGAGGAGGGCGGCGAGGCCGTCGGCCCGCTGGATCGACTCGGCCTCGTCGAGCCCGGCCACGAAGCCGATGCCGGTGGTCTTGGCCAGGCCCCAGCCGACGAGGGCGGCCGCCGCCACCACGACGCCCGAGGCCGCCACCAGGCGCCCGCCGCGGGTCAGCGCCAGCGCGCCCCACGCCAGCTGGACGGCGGCCACGACGGTGAAGGCCACCACCGCGGACCGGTGCTCGGTGTGCACCCCGATGGCGGCGGCGTGGACGGCGCCCGCTCCCAGCGAGGCCATCCCGGCCAGGACGAGCGGTGGTGTGGCGGTACGTGCGGTGTCGTCCACGGTCCCTCCTCGGTCAGGGCCGACAGGGTACGCCGCTGTGACCCCGGGCACCGATCAGGGGAACGACGGCGGGCGCTTGTCGAGGAAGGCCTGGATGCCCTCGCGGGCGTCGTCGGTCTGGGTGGCCGCGGCCATGACCTCGACGGCGAGCGTGTAGGCCTCGGCCTGCGGACGACCGGCCTGGGCGTAGAAGGCCTGCTTGCCCAGGCCCTTGCTCTCCCGCCCGCCCCGGGTGGCCCGGGCGAGGAGGTCGGCCACCTCGGCGTCGAGCCGGTCGTCGGGCACGCACCGGTTGACGAGGCCCCACTCGGCGGCGACCGACGCCGGGACCACGTCGCCCGTCAGGGCCATCTCCAGCGCCCGCTTCTGGCCGACCGCCCGGGCCACGGCCACCGCCGGGGTGTGGCAGAACAGCCCGCCGCGGCCGCCGGGCAGGGCGAAGCCGGCGGACTCGGCGGCCACCGCCAGGTCGCAGGTGGCCACCAGCTGGCAGCCGGCCGCGGTGGCCAGGGCGTGGACCCGGGCGACGACCGGCTGCGGGATGGCCTGCACCGTCTCCATCAGGTCGGTGCAGGTGCGGAAGAGGTGACGGGCCGTCGCCAGGTCGGCGCCGGCCATGTCGGCGAAGTCGTGGCCGGCCGAGAACACCGGGCCCTCGGCGGCCAGGACCACGCCCCGGGCGTCGGACCGGCCCACCTCGGCGAAGGCGGCGGTGAGCGCCTCCAGCACCTCGAGGGCCAGGACGTTGCGCCGCTCGGGCCGCGTCAGGGTGATGGTGGCGACGTCTCCGTCACGTTGGACCGACAGCGCATCCACGCCCCGTATCCTCGCAGCCATGCCACATCGCTTCGTCGTCATCGGGGGCGGCCCCGCCGGCAACCAGGCCGCCACCACCGCGGCCCGGCTCGGGGCCGAGGTGACGATGATCGAGCGGGACGTCATCGGCGGCGCCGCCCACCTGCGGGACTGCATCCCGTCCAAGGCCATGATCGCCACCGGCGGCGCCATCGAGGACCAGCGCAAGGCCACCGGCATGGGCCTGGTCGAGGTGACGCCCGGCGTCGACCTCGGCGCCCTGCGGGCCCGCATCGCCCACATCGAGGACCGCCTCGAGCACTCGGTGTCGAGCCTGCTGCGCGACCAGGGCGTCCGCACCATCGCCGGCACCGGCCGGCTGGTCGGCCCGCACGAGGTCGAGGTCACGCCCAACGACGGGGGCGACCCCGAGGTCATCGAGGCCGACACCGTCGTGCTCTCCACCGGCAGCCGGCCCCGCATCCCGGCCTTCGCCCCGATCGAGCACCCCCGGGTCCTCACCACCCGCGACGCCTACCCGCCGCCGGAGATGCCGTCGCACCTGATCGTGATCGGCTCCGGCGTCACCGGCGTGGAGTTCGTCCACATGTTCTCGGCCTTCGGCTGCGACGTGACCCTGATCGTCAGCCGCCAGCAGGTCCTGCCGCAGAAGGACCCGGAGGTGGCCGCGGTGCTGGAGGACGACTTCCTCCGCCGGGGCGTCAAGCTGTTCAAGGGGGCCCGGGCCGAGAGCATCGAGGCCGACGACGACGGCGTCGCCGTCCACTGCGACGACGGCCGGGTCGCCCGGGGCAGCCACGCCCTGCTCTGCATCGGCGCCATCCCGAACTCCGAGGAGCTGGGGCTGGAGGCGGTCGGGGTCGACACCGACGGCGGCTACGTCGTCGTCGACCACAACTGCCTGTCGTCGGTGCCGCACATCTACGCCGCCGGCGACCTGTCCGGGAAGCTGCCGCTGTCGTCGGTGGCGAGCATGCAGGGCCGCAAGATCGCCGAGCACGCCCTCGGCCTCCACCGCGGCCCGCACCGCCACCTCGACTACGAGAAGGCGGCGTCGGCCATCTTCACCGACCCCGAGATCGCCGACGTGGGCCTGGCC
>JBQGCF010000070.1:0-7195 GCA_052038315.1 Iamia sp. | reverse complement strand
CCCTCCTTGTTGTCCCCCCGGGGCGGGTAGTAGTTGATCCGCACCACGTGGTGGATGTCGCCGTAGAGGTCGGGGTTGCGCTCGGGCTCGAAGATGGTGTCGAGCACGCCCAGCTTCGAGACCTCCTTGGCCTTGAAGCTGTCCGGGTCGTCGAGCACCTCGCCGTCGCGGTTGCCGAGGATGTTGGTCGAGTACCAGCCCTCGACGCCGAGCATGCGGGCCTTGAAGCCGGGGGCGAGGATCGTCTTCATCAGCGTCTGGCCGGTCTTGAAGTCCTTGCCGGTGATCGGCAGCTTCTTGTTCCTGGCCAGCTCGAGCAGGGCGGGCGTGTCGAGGTTGAGGTTGGGGGCGCCGTTGGCCACCGGGATGCCCTGCGAGAGGAGGGCGTAGACGTAGATCTGGCTGGGGGCGATGTCGGGGTCGTCGTCCTTGAGGCCCTGCTCGAAGGCGGCGAGGCTCTGGTGGACGGCGGTCGGCTCCTTGTAGATCTCGGTCGAGCCGCACCACACGGCGACGAGGCGGTCGCAGCCGTTCTCCTCGCTGAAGCGCCGGATGTCGTCGACCAGCGCCTCGGCCTGCTCCCACTTGGTGAGGCCCTGCTTGATGTGGTTGCCGTGGAGGTTGCGGACGTACTCCTGCTCGAACACGGCGGGCATCGGCTTGATGGCCCGGAGCTCGTCGCCGAGCTGCTCCAGCATGTGGCCGTCGATCACGCCGGCCCGGCTGGCGGCGACGTAGGCGTCGTCCTCGAAGACGTCCCAGCCGCCGAACACGAGGTCGTCGAGCTGGGCGAGGGGGACGTAGTCGTTGATCAGCGGGACGTTGTCGTCGGGGCGGGGGCCGATGCGGATCGTCCCCATCTGCGTGAGGGACCCGATCGGCTTCGACAGGCCCTTGCGGATGGCGAGGCAGCCGGCGATGAAGGTGGTGCCGACCGCGCCCATGCCGGGCAGCAGGACGCCCAGCTTGCCGGTGGCGGGGGCGATGTCGACGTTGGACTCGAGGGGCATGGGTTCGACGCTAGAGCCTCACCCGTCCGGGCTCACGTCTCGGGCCGGGCTGCCGATGGCAGCGGGCCGTCCGAGGGCGGGCGGGTCCACGGCGACGAGGGGATGTCTTGCACCTGTACGAGCTGGCCCTGCAGACGGGCTAGACCTCCCGCGACTTGGTGCGCCGGGCCGGGCCCTTGGGCCTGGGCCCCCTCACGGCCACCACCGTGCTGTCCCCGGAGCAGATCCGGGCCCTGTGCCCCGGCCATCCCCTGGGGGCCGCACCCCCGAGCGCGCCGGCTCCGGGCTCGGGGGCGACACCGGGACCGGGACCGGCGCCGTTCGGGGCGCCCCAGCCCGACCCGGGCCCCGGGGCGGGGGCGACGATCGCGCTGGTCGTGGGCGTCCTGGTGGCCGTGCTGGCCGTGGGCGGGGGCGGCCTGTTCCTGCTCGGGCGGACCACCGGGCCGGCGGGGGACGTCGAGCCGACGGCCGCCACGGCCTCCCCGCCCCCGGCAGCCGGGCCATCCGCCGGGACCCGCGACGGCGAGCCGGCCCGCATCGCCGACCTCGACCGCTTCTGCGCCTCCTGGACGCCGTTCGTCACCTACGTCCTCGAGTACGACGACCGGAGCCGGACGATGACGCTGGAGGAGCTGACCCGCTGGGCCGCCGACGGGCACCTCATGGCCGACCTCCACCTCGGGCGGGTCGCCGACGCCTACGGCGAGGCCGGCCCGCCCGACGAGCTGGCGAAGGTGGAGGAGTGGGTCGACCTCACCGTGTCACCCCCGGCCGGGTGGGACCTGGCCGCGGCGCAGGCGCGGTCCGAGGTCATGCTGGACGACGCCGAGCCGATCTGGTCCGTCCACAACAAGGCCTGCTGAGGCCCCCGCCGTCAGGCGGTGACGTGGGCGTCGGCGACCTTGAGGGCCTCGTCGACGAGGGCCAGGCCGGCCTCGACGTCGGCCACCGAGGTGGTCGCCGGGGGCACGAGGGTGAGGCGGTTGGCCGCCGCGAAGGGCAGGAGGCCGCGCTCCTTGCAGGCGCCGACGACCTCGGCCATCGGCGCCGCGGCCGGGCCGGCGGCGTTGAACGGCACCAGCGGCTCCCGGGTCTCCTGCGAGCGCACCAGCTCGACGGCCCAGAAGACGCCGACGCCGCGCACCTCGCCCACCGAGGGGTGCCGCTCGGCGATCTCGGCCAGCCGGGGGCCGATCACCTCGGTGCCGAGCATCCGGGCGTGGTCGAGCACGCCCTCGTCCTCGAACACCTCGATCGAGGCCACCGCCGCGGCGCAGGCGAGCGGGTGGCCGGAGTAGGTCAGCCCGCCGGGGTACGGCCGCTCGGCGAAGGTGTCGGCGATCCGCTGGGAGATGATCACGCCGCCGAGGGGCACGTAGCCCGAGTTCACGCCCTTGGCGAAGCAGATGAGGTCGGGGGTGACGTCCCAGCGGTCGACCGCGAACCACTCGCCGCAGCGCCCGAAGCCGGCCATCACCTCGTCGCAGATCATGACGATGCCGTGCTCGTCGCAGATCGCGCGGACGCCGGCCAGGTAGCCGTCGGGCGGGACGAGGATGCCGTTGGTGCCGACGACCGTCTCCAGGATCACGGCGGCGACGGTGTGGGCGCCCTCGACCATGATCGTGTCCCGCAGGTGCTGCAGGGCCCGCTCGCACTCCTCGGCCTCGGTGGTGGCGTGGAAGGCCGAGCGGTACAGGTACGGCCCCCAGAAGTGGACGACGCCGGGCAGGCCGGGCTCGCTGGGCCAGCGCCGCGGCTCGCCGGTGAGGGTGATCGACCCGGCGGTGGCGCCGTGGTAGCTGCGGTAGGTGGCCAGCACCTTGTGGCGGCCGGTGTGGAGCCGGGCCATGCGGATGGCGTTCTCGTTGGCCTCGGCCCCGCCGTTGGTGAAGAAGACCATGTCGAGGTCGCCGGGTGCCCGCTCGGCGAGCATCCGGGCCAGCGTGCTGCGGGCCGCGTTGGCGTGGCCGGGGGCGATCATGCACAGCTCGTCGGCCTGGCGCTTGATCGCCTCGACCACCTTCGGGTGCTGGTGGCCGATGTTCATGTTGACCATCTGCGACGAGAAGTCGAGGTACTCGGTGCCGTCCTCGGTCCAGATGCGGGAGCCGGAGGCCCGGGTCACCACCATCGGGTCGAGCAGCTTCTGCGCCGACCACGAGTGGAAGACGTGGGCCCGGTCGTCCCGGTAGGCCTGGCTGCGCTCGTCGCTCATGGGTCCTTCCTAGCGGTTCGGCCCGTGGCGGCCACCGAGGCCGCCAGCCGGGGGATGACCTTCTCGCCGTAGTGGCGGAGGGTCGCGTCCTTGTCGTCGTGCTGGAGGTAGACGGCGAACTGGTCGACGCCGAGCGCCTCCAGCTCCCGCAGCCGCTCCAGGTGCGCCTCGACCGGCCCGACCAGGCAGAAGCGGTCGACGATGTCGTCGGAGACGAAGTCGACGTGGTCGTTGTCGGCCTGGCCGTGCGTGTTGTAGTCGTAGCCGGTGCGCCCGGCGATGTAGTCGGTCAGGGCGGCGGGCACGGCCGAGGACGAGCCGTAGCGGGCGACGATGTCGGCCACGTGGTTGCCGACCATGCCGCCGAACCAGCGGACCTGGTCCCGGCCGTGGGCCAGCCCGGCCTCGGTGCCGTCGGTGACGTAGGCGGGGGCGGCGACGCAGACCTTGACCGAGGCCGGGTCGCGCCCGGCGTCGGCCGCCGCGGCCCGCACCGCGCCGATCGTCCACTCGGCGATCGAGGGGTCGGCCAGCTGGAGGATGAAGCCGTCGCCGACCTCGCCGGTGAGGGCGAGCGCCCTGGGCCCGTAGGCGGCGACCCAGACGTCGCAGCGCGACCGCGACGCCCACGGGAGCCGCAGCTCCTGGCCCCGGTACGACACCGACGAGCCGTTGGCCAGGCCCCGGATCACGCCGATCGACTCGCGCAGCGTGGCCAGCGTGGTGGGCGAGCCGTTGGTGACCCGCACCGCGCTGTCGCCCCGGCCGATCCCGCAGATCGTGCGGTTGCCGTACATCTCGTTGAGGGTGGCGAACAGCGAGGCGGTGACGGTCCAGTCCCGGGTGGCCGGGTTGGTGACCATCGGGCCGACGACGACGTTGCGGGTCCGGTCGAGGATCTGGCTGTAGAGCACGAACGGCTCCTGCCAGAGGATGTGGCTGTCGAAGGTCCAGACGTGGCTGAACCCGTAGGCCTCGGCCCGCACGGCCAGGTCGACGACCCGCGCCGAGGGCGGGGTGGTCTGGAGGACGACGCCCACGTCCATCAGGTCACCGGTTCTCGGGGAAGCCGAGGTCGACGCTGGAGGTGGCCGGGTCGGGCCAGCGGGACGTCACGACCTTGGAGCGGGTGTAGAAGCTGACGCCCTCGGGGCCGTACATGTGGGTGTCGCCGAACAGCGACGCCTTCCAGCCGCCGAAGGAGTAGTACGAGACCGGCACCGGGATGGGCACGTTGATGCCGACCATCCCCACCTCGACCTCGTTCTGGAAGCGCCGGGCGGCGCCGCCGTCACGGGTGAAGATGGCGGTGCCGTTCCCGAACGGGTTGGCGTTGATCAGGCCCAGCCCCTCCTCGTAGGTCGCCACCCGGGTCACGCCGAGGACCGGCCCGAAGATCTCGTCGTCGTAGGCCCTCATGCCCGGCTTCACGTCATCGAGCAGGGAGGGGTTGAGGAAGAAGCCGTCGGCCGGCGGGTCGACGGTGCCGTCGACCACGACGGTGGCTCCCTCGGCGGCCGCCCCGGTGACGTAGCCGGCGACCCGGTCCCGGGCCTCGGCGCTGATCAGCGGGCCCATCTCGTTGCCCGGCTCGCTGCCGGGGCCCACCCTGATCGCCGGGATCCGCTCGCGGATCCGCTCGACCAGGTCGTCGGCGATCGAGTCGACCGCCAGCACCACCGAGATGGCCATGCACCGCTCCCCCGCCGAGCCGTAGCCGGCGCTGACGGCGGCGTCGGCGGCCATGTCGAGATCGGCGTCGGGCAGCACGAGCATGTGGTTCTTGGCCCCGCCCAGGGCCTGGACCCGCTTCCCGTTGGCCGTCCCCGTCTCGTAGATGTAGCGGGCGATCGGGGTCGAGCCGACGAACGAGACGGCGGCGACGTCGGGGTGGACGAGGAGGGCGTCGACCGCCGCCTTGTCGCCGTTGACGACGTTGAAGCAGCCGGCCGGCAGCCCCGCCCGGTCCAGCAGCTCGGCGATGAACAGCGGCGCCGACGGGTCCTTCTCGCTGGGCTTGAGGACGAAGGTGTTCCCGCAGGCCAGGGCGTTGGCGAACATCCACATGGGGACCATGGCCGGGAAGTTGAAGGGCGTGATGCCGGCCACCACGCCGAGCGGCTGGCGCAGCTGGTAGACGTCGACGCCGGTGGCCGCCTGCTCGCTGTAGCCCCCCTTGAGCAGGGCCGGGATGCCACAGGCGAACTCGACGTTCTCCAGCCCGCGGGCCACCTCGCCGAGGGCGTCGGACAGGACCTTGCCGTGCTCGGCCGACACCCGGGCGGCGATCTCCTTGCGGTTGGCGTCGACCAGGTCCCGCATCCGGAACATCACCTCGGCCCGGCGGGACAGCCCGGTGGCCCGCCACTCGGGCAGGGCCGCCTTGGCGGTGGCGACGGCGGTGGCCACCTCGTCGGTGGACGCCAGGGCCACCTCGGCGGCGACGACGCCCCGGGCGGGATCGAAGACGGGGGCGGTGCGGCCCGAGGCACCGGGGACGGCCCGGCCCCCGATCCAGTGGTCGATCCGCGTGTTGGTCATCAGAGGTCTCCTACACCAGGTACTGCGACAGGCCGCGCTTCACGAACCGCCCGTGGCCCGTGCGGCCGTGGAAGGTGTCGTCGGCGACGACGACGGTGCCGCGGGACAGGACGGTGTCGACCTTGCCGTCGATCTCGTAGCCCTCCCACGACGAGTGGTCGATGTTCGAGTGGTGCTTCCGGCCCTCGCCGAAGCCGATCGACGTGTGGCCGTTCGGGTCCCACACCACCACGTCGGCGTCGGCCCCCGGAGCGATCACGCCCTTCTGCGGGTACATCCCGAACATCCGGGCGGGCGTGGTGCAGCACGTCTCGACCCAGCGCTCCAGGCTGATCTGGCCGGCGACCACGCCCTGGTACAGCAGCTCCAGGCGGTGCTCGACGCCGGCCATCCCGTTGGGGATCTTGGAGAAGTCGCCCCGGCCCAGCTCCTTCTGGTCCTTGAAGCAGAAGGGGCAGTGGTCGGTGCTGACGATGGCCAGGTCGTTGGTGCGCAGGCCCTTCCACAGGTCGGCGTGGTGCGGGTGGTCGTCGTGGGCGCTGCGGATCGGCGGCGAGCAGACCCACTTGGCCCCCTCGAAGTCCGGCCTGGCCAGCGTCTCCTCGACGGTCATGTAGAGGTACTGCGGGCAGGTCTCGGCGAAGACGTTGCGGCCGGCGTCGCGGGCCTCGGCCACGTGGGCCAGGGCCTGCGAGGCGCTGAGGTGGACGAAGTAGAGCGGCGCCCGCCCGGCCACGGCGGCCAGCACGATGGCCCGGTGGGTGGCCTCGCCCTCCAGGGCGGCGGGCCGGACCCAGGCGTGGTTGACCGGGTCGGTCTCGCCCCGGCCCAGGGCCTGTTCGACCAGCACGTCGATGGCGATGCCGTTCTCGGCGTGCATCATGATCGTGGCCCCGACGTCGCCGGCGACCTGCATGGCCCGGAGGATCTGGCCGTCGTCGCTGTAGAAGACGCCCGGGTAGGCCATGAACAGCTTGAAGCTGGTGACGCCCTCGTGCTCGGTCAGGTAGCGGATCGCCTTCAGCGACTCGTCGTCGACGCCGCCGATGATCTGGTGGAACCCGTAGTCGACGACGCAATTGCCCTCGGCCTTGGCGTGCCACTCGGCCAGCCCGTCGACCACGTTGCCGCCGGTGGTCTGGACGGCGAAGTCGACGATGGTGGTGATCCCGCCCCACGCCGCCGCCGTGGTGCCCGTCTCGAAGGTGTCGTTGGCGAAGGTGCCGCCGAAGGGCAGCTCCATGTGGGTGTGGACGTCGATCCCGCCCGGGATGACGTACTTCCCGGTGGCGTCGATGACCGTGGCCGTGCCGCTCGCCTCGACGTCGGCGAAGAAGCCGGGGGCGCCGACGGCGGCGATCGTCTCGCCGTCGATCAGGACGTCGCCGGCGATGCGGCCGCTGGGCGAGACGACCGTGCCGCC
>JBQGCF010000069.1:0-42059 GCA_052038315.1 Iamia sp. | reverse complement strand
CGGGACCGTGGAGATCGTGATCGTCCTCGTCGTGGTGGGTCTGCTGGTGGTCGGGGCGCTGGCCGTGATGGGGCTCGGGCGCAGCGCCCGGGCCGAGGAGGACAGCCCGGACCGCACCCCGCTGACCGACACCACGGTCGCCCCGCCGGCGCATCCCGACCAGCCGATCCCCGGCAGCCAGACCGACCGGGACCGCAAGAACCCGGCCCCCGAGCACGACGGCTCCGAGGTCGCCCGGCGCCGGGGATGACCCCCGTGCCCACGAGCGAGCCCGACCGCATCGCTCACCTCTGGGGCGAGCGCACGCCGTACGGGCCGGGGGAGCCGTGGCCGGTGCGGGTCGACCAGCACCTGGCGGAGGGGGTCGACGAGGCCGACGTCGAGCGCTGGGTGCCCACCGCCGCCCTGCTGCACTCCAACGGCGACGGGCTGGACCTGGCGGTCCGGGACGGGCGCCTGGTCGGCGTCCGGGGCCGGGCCGGCGACCGGGTCAACCGGGGCCGGGTCGACCCCAAGGACCTCTACGGCTGGCAGGCCAACGCCTCCCCGGACCGGTTGGCCACGCCGCTGGTCCGCGACCCGCAGACCGGTGAGCAGAGGCCGACCGACTGGGACACGGCCATGGGCCTGGTCGCCGAGCGCATCCGGAGCACGCAGGCGAAGCCCCACGGCCACAACCGCATCGGCTTCTACACGAGCGGCCAGCTGTTCCTGGAGGAGTACTACACGCTCGGCGTCATCGGGAAGGCCGGCATCGGCACGCCCCACATGGACGGCAACACCCGGCTGTGCACGGCCACCGCGGCCGCCGCCCTGAAGGAGAGCTTCGGGTGCGACGGGCAGCCCGGCTCCTACGAGGACGTCGACCACTGCGACGCCATCGCCCTGTGGGGCCACGACGTGGCCGCCACCCAGACCGTCCTGTGGTCCCGGATGCTCGACCGCCGCCGGGGCCCCAACCCGCCGGCCATGCTCGCCGTCGACCCCCGCCGCACGCCGGTGGCCGAGGAGGCCGACGTCCACCTGGCCATCCGCAGCGGCACCAACCAGGCCCTGCTCAACGCCATCGTCCACGAGCTGATCGCCCACGGCTGGGTCGACCGGGCGTGGGTCGGCGCCCACACGATCGGCTTCGACGACCTGGCCGCGACGGTCGAGCGCTGGACGCCGGAGGACGCGGCCCGGGTCTGCGACGTCGACGCCGGCGCGGTGCGGGACGCGGCCCGGCTGGTCGGCACCTGCGACCGGCTGCTGTCGACCGTGCTCCAGGGCGTGTACCAGTCGCACCAGGCCACCGCCTCGGCCTGCAACGTCGACAACATCCACCTGCTGCGCGGGATGATCGGCCGGCCCGGCGCCGGCGTGCTGCAGATGAACGGCCAGCCGACCGCCGAGAACACCCGGGAGTGCGGGGCCGACGGCGACCTGCCCGGCTTCCGCAACTGGGACGACCCCGACCACGTCCGGCAGCTGGCCGAGCTGTGGGACGTCGACCCGATCGTCATCCCGCACTGGGCCCCGCCGACCCACGCCATGCAGATCTTCCGCTACGCCGAGACCGGCTCGATCGACGTGCTCTGGATCAGCGCCACCAACCCCATGGTCTCGCTGCCCGACGTGGACCGGACCCGGTCGATCCTCGGCCGGGCCGACCTCTTCGTGGTCGTCCAGGACATCTTCCCGACGGAGACCACGGCGCTGGCCGACGTCGTCCTCCCGGCGGCGACGTGGGGCGAGAAGGTCGGCTGCTTCACCAACGCCGATCGCACCGTCCACCTCTCCGAGCAGGCCGACGACCCGCCCGGCGAGGCCCGCTCCGACCTCGACATCTGGCTCGACCTGGCCCGGCGGCTCGACCTCCGCAACCGCAGCGGCGACCCGCTGATCCCGTGGACCGACAGCGCCGGCGCCTTCGATGCCTGGGCGGCCTGCTCGAAGGGCCGCCCGTGCGACCAGTCGGGCCTGTCCCACGAGCGGTTGCGCGACGCCGGTGGGATCCAGTGGCCGTGCACCGAGGAGGCGCCCGACGGCACGCCCCGGCTCTACGCCGACGGCCGCTTCGCCACCGCACCCGGGGTCGTCGAGGAGTTCGGCCACGACCTGGCCACCGGTGCGGTGATCCCGCCCGACGCCTTCCACGCCCAGCGGGCCGACGGCCGGGCCCGCATCCGCAGCGCGCCCTACGAGCCCGCCCCCGAACCGCCCGACGACGACCACCCGCTCCACCTCGACACCGGCCGCTCGCCGTTCCACTTCCACACCCGCACCAAGACGGGCCGGACGCCGGAGCTGCAGGCGGCGGCGCCCGAGCCGTGGGTCGAGCTCCACCCCGACGACGCTGCGGCGCGGGGCCTGGCCGACGGCGATCGGGCCGTGGTCGCCTCGACCACCGGGCGGGTCGTCGTCCCCGTCCGCACCACCGGCATCCGCCGGGGCGTGGCCTTCGTCCCCTTCCACTACGGCTGGTGGGACGACGGCGTGGGCGGCCGCGGTGGGGGGGACGAGACCGCGGCCAACCGCCTCGTCGCCGTGCGGTGGGACCCGGTGTCCAAGCAGCCCACCTTCAAGGTGGGCGCCGTCTCCGTCCGCCGGGAGGGCTGACCGTGCACCTCACCCACCAGCTGGGCATGCTCGACCGCTTCGAGCGGGATCTGGCCGACGCCTACCGCCAGGTCGCCGACGCCCACGGGGACGAGCCCGACGTGACCGCCACCTGCCAGCGCCTGGCCGGCCAGTGCGACGCCCACGTCGAGAGACTGGCGCCGTTCGTCGAGCGCTACGGCGAGGACCCGCCGGAGGAGCCGGACCGCCTCCACCACGACCTGTTCCAGGGCACCCGGTCCGGTGGCTTCGGGCTGCTGCGGGACCTGCACGACCTCTACCTGCTCGCCTCGGGCTGCGACATCTGCTGGACCCTGATCGGCCAGGCCGCCCAGGGCGCCCGCGACACCGACCTCCTGGAGGTGGTGGAGGCGTGCGACGGCGAGACGACCGTCCAGCTCCGCTGGCTCACCACCCGGATGAAGCAGGCCGCGCCGCAGGCCCTCCTGGTCGCGTCGTGACCGCCCCGCAGGTGGTGCTGCGCCCGGTGGCCAGCCCGCTGCCGATGGGCTTCCTCGCCCTGGCGGTGGCCACGACGCTCGTCGCCGCCCAGCAGCTCCGGTGGGTCGACGCCACCGCCGGGCGGGACATCGCCTTCGCCCTGCTCGTCTTCGTCGTCCCCCTCCAGCTGGTCACCGCGGTGGTGGCCGTCGGGGCCCGCGACGTCGGCGTGGCCACCGGCATGGCGGTGCTGGCCGGCACCTGGGCCGTGGTGGCCGCGGTGCGCCTCGGTCACCCGCCGGGGGCGACGAGCGACGCCCTGGCCCTGCTGTTCGGGCTGGCCGCCGTCTGCCTGCTCGTGCCGGCGGCCGTGGCGGCGAGCGGGAAGGGGATCGCCGCCGCGGTGATCGGGGCCAGCGCCGTCCGCTTCGGGCTGAGCGCGGCGGCCGAGGCGACCGGGAGCGACGGGTGGGCGTCCGTCGCCGGCGGGTGGGGCGTGGGCCTCGGCCTGCTGGCCCTCTACGCCGCCCTGGCCCTCGCCCTCGAGGATGCTCGGGAGGACGCCGTGCTCCCCACCCTGCGCCCGGCGCCGGTCGACGACGAGGCCGGGGTGCGGGACCAGCTCTGAGCCGCCCGGCGGACCTCAGCCGATGCCGTGGTCCCGGGCCCAGAGGGCGGCCTCGGCCCGGCTGCGCACGCCGATCTTGCGGAAGACGGCCTGGGTGTGGGTCTTGACCGAGTTGGGGCTGAGGATCAGGTCGTCGGCGATGGCCCGGGTCGACATGGCCTTGGCCAGCCGCTCGAGGACCTGCATCTCGCGCTGGGTGAGGGCCGGGAGGCGGGGTGGTGCGGCCTCGGCCCGCCCGGCCAGGCGGGCCAGGGCGGCCCGGTCGTGGGCGGCGGCCTGGCGGTCGGCAGCTGCCGCGGCCCGGTCGGCGGCGGCCCGGAGGGCGACGTCGAGGGCCGAGTGGGCGTGGGGGTCGGCCTCCAGCTCGCGCTGGACCGCCTCGGCCCGCGCGTCGCGCTGGGCGGCCGCCGCGTCACGCGCCGCGGCCTGCCGCTCGATCTCGTCGATCGGGCCGGACACGGCCTGGTCGTCGGGCGTAGGAGGCATTGCCCGGCGACTGCCCCCGACGGTCGTCATCGAAACCCCCGTGGCTCAGGAGGCCTCGGCGAGGGCATCGACGAGCTGCTCCTTGGTCATCTGCGAGCGGCCCTCGATCCCGGCCTTGCCGGCCCGCTTCTGCAGCTCGCCCTTGGTCAGGTCCTTCAGCTCCCGGCGGGCGGTGCGGGCCTTCCGGGCGGCCTGGATGTCGTCGAGGCTGGCCTCCAGCGCGGCCATCAGGTCGCTGGGCCGCTCCCTCTCCTCCTCCTCGGCCACGACCACCTCGCCACCGGCCGCCTTCTGCCGCACGAGGTCGGCGACCCGCTCGCGGTAGCGGTCCTCGTAGGCCATCGGGTCGAAGTCGGCGGTGAGCGAGTCGATCAGCTGGCCGGCGATCTTCAGCTCCTTGGGCGTGAGCCTCACCTTGCCGGGCACGTCGAGCTCGTCGGTGGCGCGGACCTCGTCGCCGAAGTGCATGGTCGAGAGCACGAGCACGTCGTCGACCGGCCGGATCGTGGCCAGGTACTCCTTGCTCCGCATCACGAAGCGCCCGATGGCGACGCGGCCGGAGCGGGCCATGGCCTCGCGCAGCAGGGCGTAGGGCTTCTTCGCCTCGTCGTTCGGGGCCAGGTAGTAGGAGCGGTCCCAGTAGATCGGGTCGATCTGGTCGAGCTCGACGAAGTCCTCGATCTCGATCGTGCGGGTGCGGGTCGGCTCGACCGCCTCCAGCTCCTCGGGGGTGACGATGATCAGGTCGCCGTCGTCGGTCTCGTAGCCCTTGACGATCTTGTCGTAGTCGACCTCCCGGCCGGTGCCCTCCGCCACCCGCTTGTTGCGGACCCGCCGGCCCGTCCCCTCCTGCACCTGGTGGAAGTGGATCGTCTTCGACTCGGTGGCGGAGTAGAGCCCGACGGGGACGTTGACGAGCCCGAAGGAGATGGCCCCGGTCCAGATCGCTCTCGGCACGGTCCCCGTGCTGCCCCGAACGACGGCGCTTCATGCATCCGGGCGGGTTTGGGGTGGGGGCGACGGGCGAGCGGCGGCCGCATGGCCGCCACCCGTGCCCACGACGATGCGGAGGGGCGGGACGCCACCGCGCCCCGGGAGATCCCCAAGGAGGGGTGGTTCCAGGTGCTCAGGCGGACCCGGGCCGAGTCCAAGCACGACAACCTGCCGCTGCTCGCCGCCGGGGTCGCCTTCTTCGCCCTGCTCTCGCTGGTGCCGGCGCTGGCCGCGGTGGTCTCGATCTACGGCCTGGTCGCCGACCCGGCCGACGTCGACCGCCAGGTGGGCGACGCCCTCGCCGCGGCCCCGGCCGAGGTGCGCGAGCTGGTGGCCCAGCAGCTGGAGGCGGTGACCGGCCAGTCCGAGGGCGGGCTCGGGATCACGGCCGTGGTGTCGATCGTGCTGGCCCTCTGGTCGGCGTCGAGCGGGATGAAGCACCTGATGAGCGCCATCAACGTGGCCTACGGCGAGGAGGAGGGCCGGGGCTTCCTCGCCCTCCGGCTCCGGGCCCTGCTGCTCACCGTCGGGGCCATCGCCTTCGCCGTGGTCGCCATCGGCGTGATCACGGTCGTGCCCCTGGCCCTGCCCGTCCTGGCCCTGGGCGCGGTCGCCGGCCTGGCGATCCTCTACCGCTTCGCCCCCGACCGGGACGACCCCCGCTGGTCCTGGACCACCCCGGGCACGATCATCGCCGCCGTGGGCTGGCTGCTCGGCTCGCTGCTGTTCTCGCTCTACACGTCGGTGAGCGGGTCCTACGCCGAGACGTACGGCGCCCTCGGCTCGGTCGTGGTGCTCATGCTGTGGCTGATGCTGACCGCGGCGGTGATCATCGTCGGCGCCGAGGTCAACGCCGAGGCCGAGCGCCAGACGGTGCGGGACACGACGGTCGGTCCCGAGAAGCCCCTCGGCACCCGCGACGCCTACGCCGCCGACACCGTCGCCCGCTGACCCGGCCGGCCGAACCTCAGGCCGGCGGGAGGGGCCGGACGGCGGGGCCGGCGACGACGGTGCCCTCGGCGGCGAAGCGGGAGCCGTGGAGCGGGCAGTCCCACGTGCCGGCGGCCTCGTTCCAGTGCACGACGCCGCCGAGGTGCGTGCAGACCCGGGACACGGTGCAGCCGTCCTCGCCGGGCGGTGAGCCGCAGGGGACGACGAGCCGGCGCCGGCGACCGGGAGCCGCCCACCCGACGACCATCTCCCGGGCCACCCCGCCGTTGATCCGGGCCGTCTCCTTGAGCCCGGTCAGGCCGCGGTGCCGGCGGGGGTCGAACAGCCCGTCCCACGGCCGGGCCTCGGTCCCGAGGATGCGACCGGCGACGGTCATGGCCGCAGCGGTGCCGTTGGTCATCCCCCACTTGGCGAAGCCGGTCATGATCCACGGCGCGCCGGGGAGCGGGTCGGCCCGGCCGGCGAAGGGGACCTGGTCGACCGGGCGGAGGTCGTGGGCCGACCACCGATGGGTCACCGACGCCACCGGGAAGTGCTCGCCGGCCCAGGCCAGCAGCTCCTCGGGGGCGTCCATCTCGTCCCGGCGGCGCCCGACGGTGTGTCCGCCCCCGCCGACCAGCAGCACCGGGGTGCCGTCGGCGGTGTGGGCGGTGCGCAGCGACCGGCTGGTCGAGTCCTCGCCGTAGGCCATGGGGAAGGTCTCGGCGACCGGCTCGGACAGGGTGACGGCCAGCCCGTAGGACATGGCCGGCTCGGCCTGGGCGAAGAAGCCGCCCCGGTCGGTGACGGGGAGGAGGGTGGCGACGACGATGTGGTCGGCCCGGACCCTCCCGCCGGCGGTGGTGACGTGGCGGCCCCGGGGATCGATGCCGGTCACGCGGCTGGCCTCGTGGACGACGGCGCCCTCGAGGTCGTCGATCTCGGCGGCCAGGTCGGCGGCCCAGGCCCGGGAGTCGAGCTGGACCTGGTCGGCCAGGCGGACCGAGCGCCGCACGGGGTACGGCAGCTCGGGGACCTCGTCGCCGAGGACGACGGGCAGCCCGGCGATCCGGGCCGCCTCGGCCGCGGCCTCGATCTCGTCGACGTGCTCGGCCTCGGTCGTGTAGGTCACCGCGTCGCGGATCTCCAGCCGGCAGGCGGTCGCCCGCTCGTCGGCCCGGGTGGCGATCCACGCCTGGGCGGCCATCTGGGCCTCGGCGTAGCGGGCGGCGGCGTCGTCGCCGTGGGCCTTCCGCACCGCGCTGAGCCGGGTCGACTGGAGGGCGGTGACCTTGGCCGTGCTGGCGCCGGTGGTGCCCTGGCCGACGGTCCCGGCCTCGAGCACCCGCACGCGGGCGCCGCCCCGGGCGAGGAGGACGGCGGCGGTCAGCCCGGCGATCCCGCCCCCGACGACGGCGACGTCGGCGTCGACGTCCTCGGCGAGGGCGGGGCGGACGGTGTCGGGGACGGCCCAGGGCGGGCGGTCGACAGGGGGGAGGTCGGGCACCGGCGCCCACTCTCCGCGCCCCCGGCCGGTGAAACCCGGTCGGCGCCGACGGCGACCGAGGCCACCACGGCGGCGAAGCGGGCGGCCCCGCCCCGATCGTGGAGGGGGTCCCAGCGGGCCGGGTCGAGGGCCGCGGCCCGGGCCAGCACGGCCGGCCAGTCCGCCGCCGCCGGCCAGCGATCGGCGACGACGACGGGGGCCACGCCGTCGAGGTGCCGGGCCAGCGCGTCCTGCTCGGCGAAGGGCCGGGGCTGGGGGAGGAGGACCGCGGGGCGCCGGGCGGCGGCGATCTCGGCCACCGACGCCAGCCCGGCGGCGGCCACGACCACGGTCGCCTCCACGAGCACCGGCCACGGGTCCTCGACCCGGGCGCCGGGGCCGCCGATCACGGTCCAGCGCCAGCCGGCGGGAGCGGTGACCCGGGCCGCGACGGCGACGGCGGCGTCGTCGAAGCGGTGGTCGCCGCCGGGGCGGAGGACGACCACGTGGCGGTCGGAGGCCGGGGGCGGCGGGACCGGGCGGTCGTCGAACCGGCTGACCAGGCCGAGGGGCGTCAGCCGGTCGGCCCACGGGTCGGTCCAGGGCTCCCGGTGACCGGCCGGCCAGGGGCCGACCAGGGCGTCGGCCGAGTCCCACGCCAGCCGGTGCGGGCGGTCGTCCCGGCGGCCGGCCAGCAGGACGGCGACCGTCGGCACGCCGAGCAGGGCGCCGAGGACGGTGACCTCGCAGGAGACGTCGGTGACCAGCGCGGCCGGCCGGGCGTCGGCGACCCACGAGGCGATCGCCCGCATCCGGTCGGTGAAGCCGGCGTGGCCGGGCGGGACCCAGTGCCAGGCCCCGCCCCGGGTCGGGTCGGCGGCGACCGGCGGCCTGTCGTCGGGCGGCAGGTCGATCCACCCGCCCCGCCAGCCCGGCGGCCGCCCGCCCGAGCCCAGTCCGACCAGGCCCTCGCCCAGGACGGTGCTCAGGGCGGACCCGAGGGCGCCGTGGCCGGACCCGGCGTGGTGGACGTAGTAGCCGACCGGGCCGGTCACGCCGCCAGCTGGTCGCGGTAGGCCTGCACGTAGGCGCCGACCATGCGGTCGACCGACCCGACCGCCTCGGCCCGGCGCCGGGCCGCGGCCCGGTCGAGCCGGCGCGCCCCGTCGACCGCCTCGCCCAGAGCGTCGATGTCGTCGGCCAGGCGGCTGCACGTCTCGTCGACCACCTCGACCAGGCCGCCGCGGGCCAGGGCGGCGACGGGCGTCCCGCACGCCACCGCCTCCCGGGCGACCAGGCCGAAGGGCTCGTCCCACAGCGGCGAGACCACGGCGACCGCCGACCGGCCGACCAGCTCGGCCAGGTCCCGCTGGCCCAGGTGGCCGACCCACTCGACGCCGGGCCCGAGCCGCGGGGCGATCTCCTCGTCCCAGTAGCGGGCGTCGTGGCGGGGGCCGGCGATGCGCAGGTCGATGCCGGCGGACCGGCAGGCGTCGATGGCCACGTGCAGGCCCTTCTCGGGGACGATGCGGCCCGACCACACCGCGGCATCGCCACCGGGCCCGACCGGCCAGCGGTCGAGGTCGACGGCGTTGGGGATGACGTCGGCGGCGGGCACGGTCGGGCGCCAGGCGTCGGCGGTGTGGCGGGACACCGCGCAGAAGCGGACCGGCAGGGGCTTCGGGCTGGTGGCGATGGCCATCTCCATCCACGGCGTGGGCGGGGTGTGGAGCGTCGTCACCTGGGCCACGCCCAGCGCCGGGGCCATGGCCAGCGGGAGGTGGTGGATCGAGCTGTTGTGGACCAGGTCGAAGGTCTGGCCCCGGTCGGCGGCCAGCTCCAGCATGGTGGCCAGGTAGGCGTGGTGGTCGGCCATGACCTCCTCGGGGGCGGCGGCCACGTCGGCCCGGGCCGCCTCGCTCAACCGCACCTCGGCGCCGGCGAAGGTGCGGGCGTCGAGGCGGGCGTCGCTACCGGCCCCGGCGAAGACCGTGACCTGGTGGCCGAAGCGGCGGAGACCGGTGGCCAGCTGCCAGGTGTGGGCCTCGAGCCCGCCGGCGAACGGCTCGCGGATCGGGAACCGGCGGTTGGCCAGCAGGGCGATGCGGAGCGGTTCGGTGCGGGGACGCAGCGACGGCGACTGGGGCAAGGGGGCCTCCGGTGGGGGGAGCGGCGGCCCGCCCTTCCCACCCGATGGGGAGTGATGAGGCCCCGTTCGGGTGAAGTTCGACGGGTCGTGCCGTCCGCGGGTGAGTGGCGGGCGTGGCCGCGACCCTGACGACCTTCTCCGACGTGGTGATCGTCGGCGCGCCCCGGAGCGGCACGTCGCTGGTGGCCCAGCTGCTCGCCTCGGGCGGGCTCGACTTCGGCGACCACGTCCTGCCCGCCTCGCCGGCCAACCCCCGGGGGTTCCTGGAGGACACCCGGGTGACCGACCTCGACGACGAGCTGCTGGCCCCGCACGTGGTCGGGCGGGGCGCGCTGCCCGTGCCCGAGGCCCGGCTGGCCTGGGTCGGGGCGCCGGCGGAGGGCGCCGTGATCACCGCCGATCCGGCCCAGCGGGAGCGGATGGCGGCGCTGGTCGACGGGGCCGGCCCCATCGGCGTCAAGGACCCGCGCTTCGTCTGGACCCTCGACGCCTGGCGGCCGGTGCTGCGGCCGGGGACCCGGTTCGTCGCCGTCGTGCGCCACCCGGCCGAGGTGGCCGCCAGCCTGCGCTCGATGTGGGAGGCCGACCGGCCCTACTACGGCGACCTGGAGGTGACCGTCGAGCGGGGCCTGGCCCTGTGGGAGGCGGTGCACCGGCGGCTGCTGGCCCACCTGCGCCACGGCTCCTGGCACGTCGTCGACCACGCCGCCCTGCTCGACCGCGGCGGCCCCGGGGTGGCCGGCCTGGCCGGCTTCACCGGGCGGACGCTCGACCCGGGCGCGGTCGACCCCGGTCTCCGGCGCAGCCCCCGCTCGGTGCCGGTCCCCGACGCCGTCGCCGCGCTCCACGCCCGGCTGTGCGAGCGGGCCGCCCGTGACGCCGAGGCCCGGGCCGCCGATGCCTGAGGCCGACCTCTCCGTCCTGACCCTCGTCCGCGACCGCAACGCCATGCTGGGCCGGTTGCTCGACGGGCTCGACGCCGGCACCGCCCACCCGCGCGAGGTGGTGGTCGCCCGCTGCGGCGGCGAGGACCCGCGCCCCGTGGTGGGGCAGCGGCCGTACCCGGTGCGGGTGATCGAGGTCGACAGCCCCGACGACCGGATCCCCTACAGCCCGGCCCGCAACGGCTGCGCGGCGGCGGCCGGCAGCGGGGCCATCGCCTTCCTCGACGCCGACTGCATCCCGGCCTCCGGCTACGTCGCCGCCCTGGCCGGCGCCCTCGCCGAGGTCGACGCCCTCTGCACCGGCGAGGTCCTCTACCTGCCGCCCGACGCCCCGCTCGACGAGGGCGAGGCCGGGCTGCGGGCCCACGGCCGGCCCCACCCGCCCCCCGACCGGCCGCCCGCCGCCGGGGTGGCGGTGGGGGCCCATCACGAGCTGGTCTGGGGGCTGCACATGGCCCTGCGACGATCGACCTTCCACGCCCTCGGCGGCTTCGACGAGGGCTACCGCGGCTACGCCGGCGAGGACACCGACCTGGCCGTCGGCGCCCGCGCCGCCGGGGTGCCCGCCGCCCTCGTCGCCGGGGCCGAGGTCTTCCACCAGCACCACGACGCCTGGGAGCCGCCCCTCCAGCAGGCCGCCGCGACGGTCGCCAACGCCCAGCGCTTCCGGGACCGGTGGGGGTGGTGGCCGATGGACGGCTGGCTGGCGGCCATGGCCGACCTCGGGGTCATCCGCTGGTCCCCGGACGAGCCCGAGGCCGTCGTCCTCCGCCCGCCGACCGATGCCGAGCTGGCCGCCGCCCACCAGCCGGTGGCCCTGCCGTTCCGGTGAGCGCCGTCGGCGAGCTGGCGGCCGTCGGCCAGGTGCCGCGCCTGCTGGGCGCCCTCCCCGGGCTGCTGCGGCACCGCCCCGGCGTCGGGGAGACGGTGCTGGTCCTGCCCGGGCGCGGCGTGGGCGACCTCAGCACCGCCCCGCTCCGATGGGTCCTGGCCCGGCGGGGCCACGACGTCCACCCGTGGGGGTTCGGGGTCGACGACGGCGACGTCGACCGGCTGCTCCCGCTCGTCGTCGACCTGGTCGGCCGGCTGTCCCGGGAGGCCGGCCGCCCGATCGTGCTCGTCGGCCAGAGCCTCGGTGGCTACATCGCCCGGGAGGCGGCCCGCCGCGGCCCCGAGGCGGTGCGGCTGGTCGTCACGCTCGGGACGCCGATCTTCGGGCGGCGCGGCCCGGGCCCGATCCGGGCGCCGATCGTGGCCGTCGTCAGCCCCCGCGACCGCATCGTCCCGGCGTTCCGCTCGCGGGACCGGGACCCGGCCACGACCACCGTCGAGGTCGGCAGCCCCCACATGGGGATGGGGCTCGACCCCGACGCCGTCCGCCTCGTGATCGGCGCCATCGAGAACCCGGTGCAGCCATGACCACGACCCCTGTCCCCACCGTCGGCGTCGAGGAGGAGCTGTTCGTCGTCGACGACGCCACCGGCGAGCTCTCGGCCTGCGCCGCCGAGGTCATCGACGCCGCCCGGCGCACGCCCGACGGCCAGATCGAGCCCGAGCTCAGCCGCTCGCAGGTCGAGACGGGCTCGACGGTGTGCGCCGACCTCGACGCCCTGGCCGCCTCGCTCACCGGCCTCCGCCACCGGCTCGACGCCGCCGCCCGGGCGTGCGGGTCCCGGGTGCTCGCCACCGGCACCCACCCCTCGTCGCCGTGGGAGCAGGCCGGCGGGGTGTCGCCGAAGCCGGCGTACCAGAAGCTGGCCGACGACTACGGCCACCTCACCGACGAGCAGGTCGTGTCCGGCTGCCACGTCCACGTGGGGGTCGACGACCCGGAGCTGGCCATCCAGGTGATGAACCGGGTCCGCCTCGACATCCCGGTGCTGCTCGCCCTGAGCGCCAACTCGCCGTTCTGGGGCGGGGTCGACACCCGCTACGCCAGCTACCGCACCGAGGTCTTCCACCGCTGGCCCACCACCGGCCTGCCCGAGCCCTTCGCCTCCCGGGCCGAGTACGACGCCCTGGTCGACACCATGCGCGCCGTCGGGGCGATCGACGCCCCGGCCCGTCTCTACTGGGACCTGCGGCCGTCGGCCCGCTACCCGACGCTCGAGCTGCGCATCGCCGACGTCTGCCAGACGGTCGAGGAGAGCGTCACCGTCGCCGGGCTCTTCCGTGCCCTGGTGGTCGAGGCGGCGGCCGCCGAGGGCGACGGCGCGCCGGTGCCGACGGCTCGCCCCGAGCTGCTGCGCGCCGCCCTGTGGCGGGCCGCCCGCTACGGGCTGGAGGGCGACCTGCTCGACGCCCGCACCCCGGCCTCGCGCCCGGCCCGCTCCGTGGTCGAGGACCTGCTCGACCGGCTGGGTCCGCACCTCGACGCGCTGGGCGACACCGAGCGGGTCGGCGCCGGCGTGGCCTGGATCCTCGAGCACGGCACCGGCGCCGAGCGTCAGCGGGAGGCCTTCGCTCGCCGGGGCTCGCTGGAGGACGTCACCGAGGCCATCGCCACCGCCACCGTCCCCTGACCCACCCCGTTCTGTCAGTCCTGGTCCCCCTCCACGGGGGACGAGGATTGACAGAACGGGGTGGCGCGAGTGTGGGAGCGTGGCCGAGCCCCCTGCCGACCGGTTGGCGACGTACCGGGCCAAGCGAGACTTCGGCGTCACGGCCGAGCCGTCGGGCGACCGGCCGCCCGGCACGCCGCCGCCCGAGGACGGGCGCCGGTTCGTGGTCCAGCGCCACCGGGCCAGCCGGCTGCACTACGACGTCCGCCTGGAGATGGGCGGGGTCCTCGTCAGCTGGGCGGTGCCGCGGGGCCCGACGCTCGACCCGGACGTCCGCCGGCTGGCCGTCCACGTCGAGGACCACCCGCTCGACTACTTCGACTTCGAGGGGACGATCCCGAAGGGCGAGTACGGCGGGGGTGACGTCATCGTCTGGGATTGGGGGACGTGGAGCCTGGCCAAGGGCGACGACCCCCTCGCCGCGGTCGAGGCCGGCGAGCTCCACGTCGACCTGGTCGGTGAGCGGCTGGCCGGCCGGTTCGTCTTCATCCGCACCAAGCAGGACTGGCTCCTGCTCCACAAGCACGACGACCACGCCGTGCCCGGCTGGGACGCCGAGGACCACCCGTCGTCGGTCAAGACCGGCCGGACCAACGACGAGGTGAAGGCCGCGCCCGACGCGACCTGGGACCCGGAGGCCCCCACCGTGCCGACGTGGCCGGCGCCCACCGCCGACGAGCTGGCCGCCCTCGACGCCCTCGGGGCCAAGGGCGAGTGGACCCTCCAGGGCCGGACCCTCCGGCTGACCAACCTCGACAAGCCCCTCTTCCCGGGCCGGGGCGACGGGGCGCCGGTGACCAAGCGGGACCTGATCCGGTACCAGGTCTGCGTCGCCCCCCACGCCCTGCCGTACCTGTTCGACCGGGCCGTCAACAGCAACCGCTTCCCCGACGGCGTCGGGGCCAAGGGCTTCTGGCACAAGGAGCGGCCCGACCACGCCCCCGAGTGGGTCACCGGCTGGCGCTACCCCGACGCCGGGAGGGACGAGACCCAGGTCTACGTGGTGCCCGACCACCCGGCGACGCTCGCGTGGCTGGCCAACTTCGGGGCGATCGAGCTCAACCCGTGGACGTCGCCGACCCGGGCCCACACCTGCCCGACCTGGGCCCTGATCGACCTCGACCCCGGCACCGAGAGCACCTTCGAGGACGTGATCACCCTGGCCCGCCTGCACAAGGTCGCCCTCGACGAGCTCGGGGTGGAGGCCGGGGCCAAGGTGACCGGGAAGCGGGGCATCCAGATCTGGATCCCGATCGCCCCGGGGCCGGGCTTCGCCGAGACCCGGGCCTGGGTCGAGCGGCTGTCCCGGGCCGTGGGCAAGGTCGTCCCCGAGATGGTCAGCTGGGCCTGGACCAAGCGGGACCGGGGGGGCCGGGCCCGGCTCGACTACACCCAGAACGCGGTCAACAAGACGCTGGTCGCCCCGTTCAGCCCCCGGCCCGCCCCGGGCGCACCGGTCTCGGTCCCCATCGCCTGGGACGAGCTCGATGACCCGGACCTGACACCCGACCGCTGGACGGTCCGCACCGTGCTCGACCGCCTGCAGGAGGTGGGCGACCCGCTCCGGCCGCTGGTCGGACGGCCCCAGGTGCTCCCGCCGCTCTGAACCGGGTTGGCTCCCCCGATGCGGGTAGTCCGCACCGGATGGACGACCGCGAGCTGCTCCAGAGCTTCGCCGAGCTGGCCCGCCAGCTGATGGCCCAGGAGACCGTCGAGGACACCATGCAGGTGATCGTCGACGCCTCGGTCGAGCTGATCCCCGGCTGCGACCACGCCTCGATCAGCCGCATGCAGGGGTCGAGCCTCGTCAGCGCGTCGAGCAACGACGGGATCGGCATCGCCCTCGACGGCATCCAGACCGGCGCCGAGGAGGGGCCGTGCCTCGACTCGATCCGACGGGGCGAGATCCTGGCCAGCGCCGACCTGGCCGACGACGACCGCTGGCCGACCTACGGCCCCCACGCCGTCGAGGCCACCGGTGTGCGCAGCTCGCTGGCCCTGCCCCTGCACGACGGTCGTCGCACCGTCGGTGCCCTCAACCTGTTCGCCGAGACCGTCGGCGCCTTCGGTCCCGAGGGTGGCGACTCCGACGCCGAGGCCGTCGCCTCGGTCCTCGCCGCCCACGCCACGCCGGCGCTGGTCGCCGCCCTCCACCGCCAGGACATGGCCGCGGCGTTGGAGAGCCGGGACGTCATCGGCCAGGCCAAAGGGCTCCTCATGGCCCGATCGGGGCTGGACGAGGAGGCCGCCTTCGGTCTGCTGGTCAAGGCCTCGCAGCGCATGCAGCTCAAGCTGGCCGAGGTGGCCCGCCGCCTCGTCCGGGGCGAGCTCCACGAGGACGGCCCGAGCACCTGATGTTTCCCGCCGCGGGGCGGGGGAGGGGCGCGGCATGAAGGCACTCACCTGGCACGGCAAGCGCGACGTCCGGATCGACGAGGTCCCCGACCCGACGCTGGAGGCGCCCACCGACGCCATCATCGAGATCACCTCGACCGCCATCTGCGGCTCGGACCTCCACCTCTCCGAGCTGTTCGGGCCCTTCATCGACGAGGGGGACATCCTCGGCCACGAGCCCATGGGCATCGTCCGGGAGGTCGGCAACGAGGTCACGCACATCGCCCCCGGCGACCGGGTCGTCATCCCCTTCAACATCTCGTGCGGGCGCTGCTTCATGTGCGACGGCGGCCTCCAGTCGCAGTGCGAGACCACCCAGGTCCACGAGCACGGCACCGGCGCCGCCCTCCTCGGCTACACCAAGCGCGACGGCCAGGTCCCGGGCGGCCAGGCCGAGTACCTGCGGGTGCCCCAGGCCCACTACGGGCCGATCAAGGTGCCCGAGGGCCCGCCGGACGAGCGCTTCCTCTTCCTCTCCGACGTGCTGCCCACCGCCTGGCAGGCGGTCGAGTACGCCGACGTCCCGGCCGGCGGCACCGTCGCCGTCTTCGGTCTCGGGCCGATCGGCCAGATGAGCGCCCGCATCGCCCGCCACCGTGGGGCCAGCCGGGTCTTCGGCATCGACCTGGTGCCCGAGCGGCTGGCCATGGCCGAGCGCAACGGCATCGAGCCGGTCGACTTCGACGAGCACGGCGACCAGCTGGCCGGCTTCCTGCGGGACCGGACCGACGGCCGCGGCCCCGACTCGGTGATCGACGCGGTGGGCATGGAGGCCCACGGCTCGCCGGTGGGCAAGGTGGCCCACGCCCTCGTCGGCCTGCTGCCCGATGCGGTGGCCGCCCCCATGATGGAGAAGGCCGGGGCCGACCGGCTCGCCGCCCTCCTCGCCGCCATCGACGTCGTCCGCCGGGGCGGCACCCTGTCGATCAGCGGCGTCTACGGCGGGGCCCAGAGCCCGATGCCGCTGCTCCAGATCTTCGACAAGCAGCTGACCATCCGGCAGGGCCAGGCCAACGTGAAGCGCTGGATCGACGACATCATGCCGCTGCTGCTCGACGAGTCCGATCCGCTCAACGTCGAGCGCGACCTCACGACGCACCGGGTCCCCCTCGCCGAGGCGCCGCAGGCCTACGAGACCTTCCAGAAGAAGGAGGACGGCGCCATCAAGATCGTCCTGGCGCCATGATGGCCGGGTGCGCGACCACCCGGGCCACCTGGCCCTGATCGGGATGATGGCGGTGGGCAAGACCACCGCCGGACGAGCGCTGGCCCAGCGGCTCGGGGCCCGCTTCGTCGACACCGACGAGGTCATCGAGGCCCGCACCGGCCGCACCCCGCGCCAGCTGTGGGAGGACGGGGGCGAGGCCGCCTACCGCCCGCTCGAGCGGGACGCGGTGGGCGAGGCCCTGACCTCGCCGGACCCCGTCGTCCTCGCCACCCCGGGCGGGGTGGCGGTCGACCCGGCCATGGCCGCCCACCTCGACGCTCCCGGCGTCACCACCGTCTACCTCCGGGCCACCGCGGCCACGCTGGCCGAGCGGGTCGGCACCGATGCCCGGCACCGGCCGCTGCTCGGCGACGACCCGCCGACGGCGATCACCCGGCTGCTCGACGAGCGGGCCGGGCGCTACGAGGCCCTGGCCGACCACGTGGTCGACGTCGACGACCGCACCGCCGAGGAGGTGGTGGAGGTGGTCCAGGCCGCCCGCGGGGGAGGGCGGCCCGGACCCCGCCACCCCGCTAGGTCGGGTCTGCCGGGAGGACCCTGACCAGCACCAAGTCGGTGTGCACGCCACCCCGACCGTCACGGACGATCAGCCGGAACCGGAGCACCCGGGGGCTGCTCACCACCGGGGCGGCGAAGTACGTGGTCGCCGTGGTCCGGCTCGACAGCGTGACGGGCGGGCCGTAGGTCTGGTCCCACTGGTACTTCACCGGGCTCGACGAGCCGGAGCCGTTGAGGGCGACCAGGTCGCCCGACGTCACCGTCTGGTCGGGGCCGGCGTTGGCCACCGGGGGACCGATGATGGTGATGTGGACGAAGTCCACGTCGTGGCGGCCCTTCCCGTCCCGGACGATGAGCCGGAAGCGCAGCTCGGTCGGGCTGGTCGGGGCGGTGAAGGTGGCGTTGGCCGTGAGCCGGCCGCTCAGCACCACGGCGGGGCCGTAGGTCTGGTCCCACTGGTACTTGAGCGTGTCGCCGTCGGGGTCGGACGAGCCGGCGGCGCTGAGGGTCACGGTGGACCCGCCGTCGACGACCCGATCCGGGCCGGCGTTGGCCGTGGGCGGACCGTTGACCTTGATCGTCACGAAGTTCGTCCGGTTGCGACCGAACGGGTCACGGACGATCACCCGGAACCGCAGCTCGGCCGGGCCGGCCGGGGCGATGAACGACGGGGTGGCGATGAACCGGTCCGACAGCGTGACCGCCGGCCCGTAGGTCTGGTCCCACTGGTACCGGATCACGTCCCCGTCGGGGTCGTAGGAGGCGGTGGCGTCCAGGGTGACCAGGTCACCGGTGTTCACCAGCTGGTCCGGGCCGGCGTTGGCGACGGGCCGGGTGTTGAGCCGGACGTCGACCGTGTCGGTGTCGGTCAGCCCCTCGTCGTCGGTGACGGTGAGCTCGAAGGTCATCGTGCCCGGGCCGTCGGGGGCGGTGAAGGTCGGGTTGGCCGTGTTGGCGCCCGTCAGCGTCACCGCCGGGCCGGCGGTCTGGATCCAGCTGTACTGGAGGGGGTCGCCCTCGGGGTCGCTGGAGCCGGTGCCGTCGAGGGTCACCGTGTCACCGAGGTCGGCCACCTGGTCGGGGCCGGCATCGGCGATCGGCGTGTCGTTGAGCCCGACGTTGACCTCGTCGGTGTCGGTCCGGCCGTTCTGGTCGTCGACGGTGAGCTGGAAGGTCAGCACGCCGGGACCGGCGGGGGCGGTGAAGGTCGGGTTGGCCGTGTTGGCGCCGACCAGCGTCACCGCCGGGCCGGCGGTCTGGATCCAGCTGTAGAGCAGGATGTCGCCGTCGGGGTCGGTCGAGCCGGTGCCGTCCAGGGTGACGGTGTCGCCCAGCTCGGCGTCCTGGTCCGGGCCGGCGTCGGCCGTCGGCGGACCGTTGATCGTGATCGTCACCGAGTCGGTCGACGTCTCGCCGCCGGGGTCGGTGACCGTCAGCGTGAACACCAGGACGTCGGGGCCCTCGGGGGCCGTGAACGTCGGCTGGGCGCTGGAGGGGTCGCTCAGGGTCACGACCGTGCCGCCGCCCGTCTGCTCCCAGCTGTAGGTCAGCGTGTCGGAGTCGGGGTCGGTCGAGCCGGTGCCGTCGAGCGTCACCGTGTCGCCCAGGTTGACCTCCTGGTCCGGCCCGGCGTTCGCCGTCGGCGTGCCGTTGACCACGATGGTCACGGTGTCGGTGTCGGTGGCGTTGTCCGGGTCGGTCACCGTGAGCTGGAACACCAGGGTGGCCGGACCGTTCGGGGCGGTGAAGGTGGGCTGGGCCGTGTTCGCCCCGGTGAGGGTGACGGCCGGGCCCGAGTCCTGGACCCAGCTGTAGGTGAGGACGTCCTCGTCGGGGTCGCTGGAACCGGTGCCGTTCAGGGTGACGGTGTCACCCGGGTTGACCTCCTGGTCCGGACCGGCGTCGGCCACCGGCGGCGAGTTCGGCGGGGCCGTCACCGTGATGGTCGTCGTGTAGTCGGTGAAGCCACCGTCCTTGTCGATGATCCGGCCGTTGACCTCGAAGGTGCCGACGGCGTTGAGCGTCGACGCCGGGACGGTGGCCGTGGCCGAGGTGCTGCCGCCGGCGTAGGTGCCGTCGCCGACCTCCCAGTCGCCGTCGTCGTCGAAGTCGTAGGAGTACCGGAAGCCGGCGGTGGTGTCCGCCGTCGACGGGTCGCTCTGACCGCTGAAGGTGACGTCGGCCGAGCTGCCCAGGGCGACCGGGCCGTTGTTGGTGAACGTCGCCGTCGGGGCCACGTTGGTGATCGTCAGCGTGGTGGCGTTGGAGACGATGACGGCGGCGCCCGAGGTGACCCGGACCCGGACGTTGGAGGAGTCGGGGCCGTCGCCCAGGCCGATCGAGGCGAGCGTGGCCGCCGAGACCGTCGGGTTCTGGCCGGTGGCGTCGTCGTACTGGCCGTCGCCGTCGACGTCCCACTCGTAGGTGGCGCCGGCCACGTCGGGCGTGGTCGAGCCCGACAGGGTGACCGACGAGCCCTCGGGGGCGGTGTAGGGGCCGCCGGCGCTGGCCGTGGCCATCTCGAGGGTCAGGCTCCAGCCGCCGCCGATGTCGCCGGTGTCGCCGCCGGCGTCGTCGACGACGTAGAGGCTCCAGGTGCCGTTGGGCGAGCTGCCGTCGAGGGCGGAGAGGGTGGTGCCCCACGGTGCCGCCGGCGCCGGGGCCGGCAGGTTGTCGGGCAGGTCGTCCTCGACGCGCGAGGGCTGGTAGGTGCCCGTGGTGATCGGCGTGGTGCTGGTGATCGGGGTGCCGCCCTCGTCGTCGAAGGTGATCTCGGCGTCGGTCGTCGGGGCGCCGTTGCCGGCGTCGCCGAGCAGCAGCGTGGTGGCGCCGTTGGGGGCGACCAGCAGCATGTCGACGTCGCGCAGGTTGTTGTGCGACACGTCGTTGAGGTCGACGTTCACGTCGGTGACGACGCCGCCGGCGCCGGCCACGACGATGTTCGACGGGTAGGGGCTGGCGGCACCGATGGTGCCGCTGCCGGGGATGGTGATCGGGAAGGCGTTGGCCCGGGCGTCGTTGTCCTGGAGGCGCACCTGGCCCGAGGTCGGGGAGCCGAGCGTGGCCCCGCCGGTGGGGGCGCTGAGCGAGATCGGGATCAGCTCGTCGATGCCCTCGATGCTGGGATCGTCGGCGATCGGGATGTTCACCGTCTCGCTGGTGTCGCCGTCGGCGAAGGTCACCGTGGTGACGACCGGCGTGTAGTCGACGCCGGCGGTCGCGGTGCCCGTGCCGGTGGTGAACGTGGCGCTGACCTCGCCGTCGTCGCCCGAGACGCGGTTGACGGTGACGGCGGCGACGCCGCCGCCCTCGGTGCCGCGGAACTCGGTGGCGCCGAGCTGGATCTGGCCCGGGAAGGCGGTCACGCCGGTCTCGACCGACAGGCTCCAGCCGCCGGCGAGGGTGCCGGCGTCGCCGTTCGAGTCGTCGGCCACGTAGAGGTTCCAGACCCCGTTGGGGTTGATGCCGTTGAAGGCGGCGAAGCTGGTGCCGTAGGGCGGGGTGGGGGCCGGGGCCGGCCAGATGTCGCCGGTGAAGCCGTTGCTGAGGTTGGTCGGCTTGTAGGTGCCGCTGCTCAGCGCCGTGCTCGGGGCGTTGGCCGCGGCGGCGTCGTCGAAGGTCAGGTTGAGGTTGTTGAACGGGCCGTTGTTGCCGATGTCCGACATCACGATCGCCGTCTGCCCGGTGGGGGCGACGAGGAGGACCTCGACGTCGCGGCCGATCGAGTGGGTCAGCCCGAAGAGGCTCACCGTGACCTTGGTGACCGCGCCGGCCAGGCCGCTGACGGTGACCGGCGAGGGGTACAGGCTGGCCGGGCTGTGGTCCGGCGCCGCCGTGCCCCCGGCCGGGATGGCCAGCGGGGCGGGGTTGCTCACGGTCTGGGTGTCGGCGCTGGCGGGCGTCGCCCCCAGCGTGACGCCGAACGTGGCGGCGAGGGCGAACAGCAGGACCACCGCTGTGACGCGGGGCACACGGGTGCCGCGGCGCACGAGATCAGGCTGAGCGGACGTTTGCGACATGCGGTTCCTCCCGGTACCCGGCGCCGCGGCACGCGGCGCCACATCGGCGCACGAAACGTAGCGGGCATCGTGCGCTCCGTCCATCATCGGCAGCGCGGACTGCCGATTCGCCACCCGAAGGGGTGGAATCACGTCAGGAGACGACGAGCTCGTACCCGGTGCCGTCACCGGCCGGGCCCACGGGGACGAGGAAGGCGTCGGTGGGACCGGTCACCGGCAGGTCGACGCGGTGCACGCCCTGGGGGAGGGGGGCGTCGGCGGGACCGGTGAAGAGGGCGACGTACGGCATCCGTCCCCCGGGCACCGCCCCGCGAGGTCGGGCCTCGACGGACGTCAGGGTCAGCGTCGGGCCGGCCGGGAGGCAGGCGACGGTGGCGCCCACGTGGGCGGCCAGGTCGTCGTAGGTGGGGAAGGCGACCAGCTCGATCGGCGCCTGGTGGGCACCGGGGGCGACGTCGGAGGCCTGCGGGGGTGCGCCGGTCGCAGGCCCGGGCCCGGGCGCGGGCGCAGGCGCGACGGGTGCGGGCTCGGGCTCGTCGGGGGCCCCGCCCACCGGGCGGGCCATGGCCCGGTGCATCGGCTCGATGGCGACCACGGCGAAGCCGAGCCGCTCGTACAGCCGCTGGGCCGGGTTGCCCGGCTCGACGTGGAGGCGGACCGGGACGCCGGCGTCGTCGGCCTCGGCCAGGACCCGGCCCAGCAGGGCGGTGCCCAGCCCGTGGCCCCGCAGCCCGGGTACGAGGGCGATCTCCAGCACCTCGACGGAATCCTCGGTGCGGTGCACGTCGAGCTGGCCGACGGCGATCCCGTCGAGGGTCACGATGGCCAGCTCGGCCCCCGGGCGGGTGGCGTCACGGTGGTGGTCGCGGGCCCGCAGCTGGAGGTCGACGAAGGCCTGCTGCTGCTCGGCGTCACCGCCGATCATGGCCAGCTCGTCGGCCCGGTAGGACGCGAAGAGGGCCCGCAGGAGCCCCTGGTCCTCGTCGGTGCGGGGGCGCCAGGAGAGCAGGCCGAGCGGCGTGGCCAGGTGGTCGGCACGGTGCGTCACGACGCGGCACCGTACCCTCGTCGCCGTGGATGCCGCCCTCGACCGGTTCCGTCTGCGGGCCATCGCCGACCCCCGCCTGCGGTCCCAGCTGCTGGCCGAGACCGACCCGGTGCGCTTCGCCGTGCGGGTCGTCGTGCTGGCCCACCTCGAGGGCATCGACGTCGACGTCGACGTGGTCGGGGCCGAGCTGGCCGCCGCCCGGGACCGGTGGCTGACCCGGTGGATCTGACCCCCGACCCGGTCCGGGACGACTGGGACGACGTGGCCGACTGGACGCCGTGGCGGATCTCGCCCGGTCCCGAGGGGCCGGTCGTCGAGTGGGTCCACACCGGCGGGCTGGCCTTCGACGACCCCTTCCTCGACGAGACGATCAGGCGGGCGCTGCGCCGCCCCTTCGGGCTGCTGTGCGGGGCCCGGACCGCCCTGGCCGCGGTGCCGGTCGACGCCGCCCGGGGCCCGGCGCTGCCGGTCGCCGGCGTGGTGCTCCACCTGTCGCGGTGCGGCTCGACCCTCGCCGCCCAGGTGCTGGACGCCCTGCCCGAGGTGCTGGTGGTGTCCGAGCCGGCCGCCCTCGACGTCGCCCTCCGCCTGGCGGCGGTCGGGCACCCGCTGGGCGACGGCACCGTGGCCGGGCCGGAGCACGTGCGGGGCGTGGTCGACGCCCTGGCCCGGCCCCGCCACCCGGCCCACCGGGCCTGCGTGCTCAAGCTCGACGCCTGGGCCGTGGTCGACCTGCCCCTCGTGCGCGCCGCCCTGCCCGGGGTGCCCTGGGTGTTCCTCCACCGCGACGGCGCCGCCGTGCTGGCCTCGCACCGGCGGGTGCGCGGGCCCCACGTCCATCCGGGGTTGCTGCCCGGGCCGTGGCCGGCGTGGGACCCGGGGCTGCCGCCCGGCCTGGCCCCGGACGAGCACACGGCGCGGGTGCTCGCCGCCCTGGCCGAGGCGGCGCTGGCCCACGCCGGTCCCGACGGGCTCTTCGTCGACCACGCCGACCTGCCGGCCGCGGTGGCCGACGTGATCGCCCCGCACTTCGGGCTGGCGGTCGACGCCGCCGGTCGGGCGGCCATGGACGCCGCCGGCCGGCGCGACGCCAAGAACCCGGTGCTGGACTACACCGCCCCGGCCCCGGCCGGGCCCGACCTCGCCGCGGTGGCCGCCCGCTGGCTCGACCCGGTGCGCCGGCGGCTGGTGGAGGCGGGCTCGTGAGCGGCACCGACGGCGCCCTGCCCGCTGCGGTCCGGCTGCCGTGGACCTTCCCGGCCGCGGCCCTGGCCCGCGACGCCCTCGCCCTCGGGCCCGAGGACTGGCAGCCGCACTACAACACGACGATCTACCGCGGGGGCTGGGACACGGCGACCCTGCGGGCCCCGGTCGGTGGGGTGGGGTCGTTCGCGTCGTTCCCCGACCCGTCGGCGACCGGGTACGCACCCACCGCCCTGGTCGATCGCTGCCCCGCCCTGGCCGCCGTCCTGGCGGCCATCCCGGCCGAGCTGCAGTCGGCCCGCCTGCTGCGCCTCGGCCCCGGCGCCGACATCCGCGAGCACCGCGACCCCGACCTCGGGCACGCCTACGGAGAGGCCCGCCTGCACGTCGGCGTGGTGGCCGCCGAGCGGGCCGAGCTGGTGGTCGAGGGCGTCGCCGTCCCGGTGGCACCCGGCGAGTGCTGGTACATCGACGCCAGCCGCCGCCACCGGGCCGCCAACCCGGGCGACGGGTGGCGCATCCACCTGGTCGTCGACTGCCTGGTCGGGCCCGACCTCGACGCCGCCCTGTGGGCAGCTGCTGCCGGTGGAGGGGACTAGCCACAGCCCGTGGGCGTGACGGTCGATGCCGTGTATGGTGCGCGTCACACGGCCCCCGCCCCAGGGGGTCCGGGGAGCGGAGAGGAGCGGCCATGACAGCGGATGCGACCTGGTCTCGTCGGATGGTGCTCGTCGGCGGCGGAGCGGCGGCCGGTGCGCTGGCCCTCGCCGGACCGATGGGCTCCATGGCGTCGGCTGGTGTCGTCGGCGGGTCCGGCGGTGCGGCCGAGACGGGCCTGCGCCGCGACCACTGGGAGGCCGTCGTCGGCCGGCGGGTCACCGTCGACGGTCCCGGCGGACGGGTGCGGGCCACGGTCCGGGCCGTCGAGGACCTGCCCCGGGCGGCGCCGGGCGACCCGTGGTGCTTCTCGGTCGTCCTGCGGTTCGCCGGCGGGGCCCGCCAGGACGGGGTCTTCCCCGTCACCATCCCGGGCCGGGGGGTGGCGACGCTCCTCATGACGTCCGTCGGCGGGAGCGACCGGCACCAGACCAGCCAGATCATCGTCAACAGCCCGCGGTAGCGGGCACGGGCCGCCCACCGGGCGGCGGGAGGGAGACCAATGTCCGACCAGTTCATCGGAGAGATCCGCATGACCGGCTTCAGCTACGCACCCCCGGGATGGGCGTTGTGCAACGGCCAGCTCATGCCGATCAACCAGAACCAGGCGCTCTACGCCGTCATCGGCGTCAACTTCGGGGGCGACGGCGTGAGCACCTTCGGCCTGCCGGACCTCCGGGGCCGCGTGCCGGTCCACCAGGGCACCGGCGTGGGTCTGACCGCCCGGACGATGGGCCAGAAGAGCGGGGCCGAGACGGTGACGCTGCTCACGAGCCAGATCCCGGCCCACACCCACTCGCTCATGGCCTTCAACGACGACGCCGACACCAAGGCGCCGGGTGGCAACTTCCTGGCCGTCACCGCGTCCCAGACCTACTCGACGGCGACGACCCCCGACATCGCCATGGACCCGCTCGCCGTCGGCACGGTCGGCGGCGGGTCGGCCCACCAGAACATGCAGCCGTTCCAGGTCGTGAGCTTCATGATCGCCACGACCGGCCTCTTCCCGACCCGCAACTGAGCCCTCCCAAGGAGCACCACCACCATGTCAGAACCGTTCATCGGCCAGATCGTCATGTTCGGGGGCACCTTCGCCCCGCGGGGCTGGGCCTTCTGCAACGGCCAGCTGCTGTCGATCGCCCAGAACTCGGCGCTCTTCGCCATCCTCGGCGTGACCTACGGGGGCAACGGCCAGACCACCTTCGCCCTCCCCAACATGCAGAGCCGGGTGCCGATCCACCCGGGCCAGGGCCCGGGGCTCTCGTACTACGACCTGGGCCAGGTGGGCGGCAGCGAGACGGTCACGCTGAACACCCAGCAGATGCCGGCCCACGTCCACCCCGGCTTCGTCAACGCCACCAGCGAGGACGCCACCGGCAAGAGCCCGATCAACAGCGTGATGGCCACCACCCAGAACGCCATCTACGGCCCCTCGACGGCGGAGCAGGGGGCGTCGTTCACCACCGGCATCGCCGGCGGGACCCAGCCCCACCCCAACATCCAGCCCTACCTGTGCGTGAACTTCATCATCGCCACCCAGGGCATCTTCCCCGTCCGGAACTGACCCTCGACCTGAGGTCGAGGGACATCAGTCCAGGTCACCGGCCCAGAGGGCCTCGACCTCGGCCCGGACCCGGGTGGTGCTCACCCGGGTCCGGGTGCCGAGGTGCTGGGCGAAGAGCCCGACCCGGAGCTCCTCCAGGAGCCACCCGGCGGCCACGACCCGGGGGGTGACCTGGTCGGGGCGGAGGGCGGCCAGCAGGTCGCGGTACGAGCCCTCGACCACGGCCACCTCGGCCATCCGGGCCTCGTCCCGCCCGGGGGCCTCGGCCAGCTTCTCGAGCCGGGCGACGATGCCCCGGACGTAGCGGGTGACGTCGCCCAGCCGGGCCGTCCCGGCCGAGGCGGCGAAGCCGGGGCGCACCAGCCGGCGGAGGTGGGCCCGGGCGTCGGCCACCGAGGGGGCCAGGGTGGGGGCGACCAGGCGGGCCAGCCAGCGCTCGGCCTCGACCGCCGCCACCACGGTGGCGCCGGCGTCGCGCAGGGCCCGGGAGGCGCCGGTGCGCAGCTCGGCGTGGGCCCCGTCGAGGATGGCGGCCCGGCCGGCGGCGGTCCAGGTGATCCCGCCGTGGGCGTCGACCACGGCGCCGGCGGCGGCCTCGATCACGTCGCGGAGCAGGGCCCCGAGCCCGATGCCGAGGTCGGTGGCGATCAGGGCCCGGCGCACGTCGTCGGCCAGCTCGCGCTCCAGGCCCCGGATCCCGACGGGCACCGTCGTCAGCACGAGGCGGCGCAGGCCGGCGGCCATCACCCGATCGGCCACCTCGGGGCGGGAGAACACGGTGACGACGACGGTGCCGTCGTGGTCCCGCAGGGCCGGGTAGCCGAGGACCTCGTTGCCGTTGCCGATCGGGGCCCGGACGACGCGGGGCAGGTCACGGCCCTCCCAGCGCTCGAGGTCGGGGTGGACGGCGGCCACCGCGTCGGCGACGGCCCGTCGCACCCGACCGCCGACCAGGGCGCGGATGGCGTCGAGGTCCTTGCCGAAGGCCAGGGCGACGTCGCCGTCGTCGACCTGGAAGGTCAGCCGGAGGTGGGCCGGCACCTGGCGGACGTCGAGCTCGGTGGGGGCGATCGGGGCCCCCGCCCTCCGGCCCAGCGCCTCGGCCAGGGCCTCGACGAGCGAGCGGGGCTGGACGGCGACCAGCTCGTCGGCCACCTCGGCCACGGTGGCGGCGAAGGGAGCCAGGTCCCGGCGGTGGGCCTTGGGCAAGGTGGCGGCCAGCGCCTCGACCAGGGCCCGTCGGTGACCGGGGACGTGCCAGTCGAAGTCCCACGGCTCGACCCGGTCGAGGAGGGGGAGCGGGATGTGGACGGTGACGCCGTCGTGGTCGTCGCCGGGGCTGTACCTGTACGTGAGGTCGAGGGTCAGATCGCCCTGTGACCAGGTGTCGGGGAAGCCCGAGGGGTCGAGGCCGGGGTCGTCGCCGAGCAGGTCGTCGAGCCCGAGGGTGAGCAGGTCGGGCTCGGTCCGGCGGGTCTCCTTCCACCAGCGGTCGAAGTGCCGGCCCGACACCACCGTCTCGCCGATCCGGGCGTCGTAGAACCGGCGGAGGGTGTCGTCGTGGTCGAACAGGTCGTCCCGGCGGAGGCGGTCGCCCAGGGCCCGGGCCTCGTCGAGGAAGGCCTCGTTGGCGGCCAGGAAGCGGTGCCGGCTCTCCCACTCCCGGCGGATGAGGGCGTGGTCGACGAACAGCTCGCGGGCGGCCTCGGGGTCGACCCGGGCCAGCCCGATCGTGCGCCCCGGGATCACCGGCAGGCCGTAGAGGGTGGCCCGCTCGGTGACGACGGCCCGGCCGGCCCGCTCGTCCCAGCGGACGTCGCCGTAGGACCACTTCAGCAGCGGTCCGGCCAGCTCCTCGACCCACTCGGGGCGGATGGCCGCCACGCCCCGGGCCCAGAGCCGGTTGGTCTCGACCAGCTCGGCGGCCATCACCCAGGCCGGCGGCTTGCGGGCCAGGACCGAGCCGGCGGCGATCTGGAAGCGGGCGCCCCGGGCGCCGCGCAGCTCGCGGGTGTCCCGGTCGCGCATCCCGATCTGCGACAGCAGCCCGGCGAGCAGGGCCCGGTGGACCTGGTCGGGGGTGGCCACCTCCTCGCCGGCGACGATGCCGAGCGGCTTGGCCGCCCGCTCGACCTGGCGGTGCAGGTCCCGCCACTCCCGGATGCGGAGGAAGTTGAGGAACTCGCCCTTGACCTCCCGCCGGAAGCGGTTGCCGGTGAGCTCCCGGCGCCGGTCCTCCAGGTGGTCCCACAGGGCGAGCAGCGACAGCAGGTCGGAGCCGGGGACCGTGAAGCGGGCGTGGAGCTGGTCGGCCTGGGCCCGCTTCTCGAGGGGCCGCTCGCGCACGTCCTGGATCGACAGGGCGGCAGCGATGATCAGGACCTCGCGCACGCAGCCCTGGCGCTGGGCCTCCAGCACCATCCGGCCCAGGCGGGGGTCGATCGGCAGCCGGACGAGCTGCTTGCCCACCGCGGTGATGGCGCCCTCGTCGAGCGCCCCGAGCTCCTCGAGCAGGGCGATGCCGTCGCGGATCGACCGGGTGTCCGGCGGGTCGAGGAACGGGAAGGCGGCGACGTCGCCGAGGCCGAGGTTCGTCATCTGGAGGATGACCGAGGCCAGGTTGGTGCGGAGGATCTCGGGGTCGGTGAACGCGGGCCGGGCCGCGAAGTCGTCCTCGGCGTAGAGCCGGATGCAGATGCCGGGGGCGACGCGCCCGCAGCGCCCGGCCCGCTGGTTCGCCGAGGCCTGGCTGACCTTCTCGATCGGGAGCCGCTGGACCTTGAGCCGGTGGCTGTACCGGGAGATGCGGGCGGTGCCGGCGTCGACGACGTAGCGGACGCCGGGGACGGTCAGCGACGTCTCGGCCACGTTGGTGGCCAGGACGACCCGGCGGCCGGTGTGCCTCTCGAACACCCGGTGCTGCTCGGCGGCCGACAGCCGGGCGTAGAGCGGGAGGACGTCGACGCCGCGCAGCCCCCGGTCCTCCAGGGCATCGGCGGTGTCCCGGATCTCCCGCTCACCGCTCAGGAACACCAGGACGTCGCCCGGGCCCTCGGCCATCAGCTCCTCGACGGCGTCGCCCACCGCCTCGACCTGGTCCCGGTCATCGTCGATGACGTCGTCGCCCTCCTCGGCCTCGATCGCCTCGCCGTAGGGCCGGTAGCGGACCTCGACGGGGTAGGTCCGGCCCGACACCTCGATGATCGGGGCGTCGCCGAAGTGGGCCGAGAAGCGCTCGGTGTCGATGGTGGCCGAGGTGATGACCAGCTTCAGGTCGGGGCGGCGGGGGAGCAGCTGGTGGAGGTAGCCGAGCAGGAAGTCGATGTTGAGGCTGCGCTCGTGGGCCTCGTCGATGATCAGCGTGTCGTAGCGGCGGAGCAGGCGGTCCCGCTGGAGCTCGGCCAGCAGGATGCCGTCCGTCATCACCTTCACGTAGGTGCCGTCGCCGACCCGGTCGGTGAAGCGGACCGTGTCGCCCACGGCGTCGCCCAGCTCGCTGCCCAGCTCCTCGGCCACCCGCTCGGCGATCGTCCGGGCCGCCACCCGCCGGGGCTGGGTGTGGCCGATCAGGCCGGCGGTGCCCCGGCCCAGCTCCAGGCACAGCTTGGGCAGCTGGGTGCTCTTCCCCGACCCGGTCTCGCCGGCCACGATCACCACCTGGTGGTCGCGGATCGCCTCCAGCAGCTCGTCGCGCCGCTCGGTGATCGGCAGCTCGGCCGGGTACCGCGGCTCCCCGAACGGCTCCCGCACCGGCGCTCGGGTCGGCTGCCGCCGCCGGGTCACGTGGGGCGGCCGCGGACGTGCAGGCGCTCGCCCTGGGGGCCGAAGAGGCTGAGGAGCTCGAGGGGCTCGTCGCCGGCGTTGCTCAGCGAGTGGGGGACCCGGGTGTCGAACTCGGCCGCCTCGCCGGCGCCCAGCACCACGTCGTGGGGGCCGAGCCGCAGCCGCAGCCGGCCGGCCAGGACGTAGGCCCACTCGTAGCCGTCGTGGACCTGGAGGGGGTGGTCCTCGGTGTCGGGGCCGGCCGGGAAGGTGACCTTGTAGGCCTGGAGCCCACCGTCGCCGCCCTGCCGGGTCAGCGGGATGAAGGTGTGGCCGCCGTGCTCGAAGGCGTCCCGCTCGACGCGGGGGTCGGCCACCGGCGGGGCCCCGACCAGGTCGTCCAGGGCGACCTGGTACTGGCGGGCGAGGGGGAGCAGCAGCTCGAGGGTCGGCTTGCGCTGGCCCGACTCCAGCCGGGACAGGGTGCTGGTCGAGATCCCCGTGGCCTCGGCCACCTCGGCCAGGGTGGAGCCCCGGTCCTGGCGCAGGGCGCGCAGCCGGGGCCCGACCCCCACCAGCACCGTGTGCAGCTCGTCCACCGGGCCATCTTGCCGTCAGGGGGCCGGGGCCGGCGCCTCGGTTGACGGAGCCTGGTCCTGGTACTCGGCCAGGAGGGCGAGGAGCTCCTCGTCGGTGAGGTCGTCCAGGTCGGTCACGACCTCGGTGGTGGGGGCCGGCTGGGCGGGGGTCGGGGCGCCGGTCGAGCCGGTGCCGAGGAGGGCGCCACCGGCGAGGGTGAGGACCATGGTGGCGGCGAGGGCGAGGGCCGCGACGCGGGCCCTCCGGGTGGTGGCGGTGCTGCTCATGGCGAGCAGCATCCGCCCCACCCCTTGAAGGCCCCTTGCGCCCCCCTTGACGTTCGGTCTTGGTCAGGGGATGCGGGCGTCGTAGGCGCTGTGGGCCAGGATCCAGGCCACCACCTGGGCCCGGGGCTTGGTCTCCCAGGCCTGGCGCTCGGTGGGCGTGGGCACCCGGCCCAGCATCAGCCGGGTGAGGGTGACCAGGTCGGTCAGGCCGGCCAGGCGGTCCTTGTGCTCCTTGGCCTCGGAGAAGCCGACCATGACCCGGCCTCGGGTGACGCCCTTGTCCAGCTCGCCGGTCCAGTACGTCGCCTCCTTGGCGCTGGGGTTGCGGCCCAGCACGTTGGTGTAGACGAGCCGGACGAAGGCGGCGTTGGAGAGGCGGCCGTAGCGGTCCGTGAACTCCTTCGAGCGGGAGAACCCGTCGGAGATCTTGTAGACGTTCACGCCCTTGCGCAGCTCGCCCACCCAGTAGTCGATGCCCCCCGTGTCGGGGAGGCGCAGGAAGTAGGCGGAGTAGAGCCGGGCGATCGTGGCGTACGGCGTGGCGTGGGCGCTGCCCAGCAGCGACTCGACCAGGGCGACGGGCGTCCTGGTGCCGGCCGTCAGCTGGTTGCGCCAGGTGGCCAGCTCGGTGCTGGTGGGCGCCCGCCCGGCCAGGTCCCGGAACTGCTGGATGGTGAAGGCGTCCAGCGTCTTGAACGGCGGGAGGGTGTGGCCGCTGAGGGCCGAGGCCGTCCCGGCGCCGGCGCCGTTCACCGCCTGCACGCCGAACCGGTAGATCCGGCCGCCGGTGAGCCCGGTGATGCTGGCGCCGGTGCCCGGCACGTCGATGGTGGCCACCACCGTGCCGGCCGCATCGGCCCTCACCGTCACCCGGTAGCCGGTGATCGGGCTGCTCCCGGTCTGGGCCGGCGCCGTCCACGTCAGGTTCACGCTGGTGCCGGTGACGGCCCCGACCGTCGGGGTGCCGGGGGCGCCCGGGGGCACCGGTGCCGCGATGGTCACCGTCAGGGGGGCCGAGGTGGACCCGGCGTGGGTGGTGGTGGCCTGGTAGGCGGCGGTGACCGTGTGGGTGCCGGTGGCCAGCCCGGTGAGGGGCAGGTCGGCCTTGCCGTTGGTGAGGGGGGTGGCCGGTCGGGGGGTGCCGTCGACGGTGAAGATCACCTGGCCGGTGGCGGCGGGTTGGCCGGTGGCCACGGCGACGGTGGCGGCGACGGTGTCGCCGGTCCGCTGGAGCGTCGTGGTCGTCGGGACCAGCGGGGTGCCGCTGCCGGTGATGTCCTGGACGAGGACGGGCGAGGTGGCCGGGGCCAGCAGGTCGCCGCCCTCGAACCGGGCGGTGATGCTGTGGGCGCCGACGGTGAACGACCGGCTCAGGCTGGCCGTGCCGTCGGGGCCCAGCGGGCGCCGCCCGATCTCGACCGTGCCGTCGAGGAAGACGACGGTGCCGGTGCCCAGGCCGCCGGATCCGCTGGTGCGGTCGACGTTGGCCTGCAGGGTCACGGTCTCGTCGGCCGGGGCCGGGTCCTTGCTGCTCGTCACCGTGACCCGGCTGGCGGCGCCGGCGACGGTGACCGTCCTCGAGCCGGCGGCCGGGGGCGTGGTGGCCGAGCCGGCGTAGGCCGCGTCGAGGCGCCACTGGCCGGCGGGCAGGCCCGGGGCCACGGCGACGGTCGCCGAGCCACCCGAGAGGGTGGCCGTGCCCAGCTGGACGACGGCCCGCTCGGGGGCGAGCCCGGTGGCCGTCACCGTGACGGTGCCGGCCGGGGGCCGGGCCCCGACCACGCCGGTGGCGTGGGTGACGTCGACCTTCACGGTGGTGCTGGCGCCGGCCACGGGGGCGGCCGGGGTGGTGGCCACCGCCACCGTCGGGGCCGGGACCCGGCCGTCGGCGGTGACGAGGAGGGTGGCCGAGGCCGGCGTGGCCGCCCCGGTCTGGTCGTCGCCGGCGTAGGTGGCGACCAGGGTGTGGGTGCCGACCGGGAGGGCCTGGGTCAGCTCGACGACCTCGCCGCGGCGCCCCGTCTCGGGGTTGGCCACGACGGTGTCACCGGCCTTGATCGTGACCCGGCCACCGGGCTGGTAGGCGCTGTCCTGGGTGCTGATCGAGAACCGCACCGCCCCCTTGGTGCCGGCGGCCACCGGGCTCTCGACCACGTCGAGGTCCAGGACCGTCGTGCCCTTGGTGACGACGATGCTCCGCTCGGCCGAGGTCACCGACCGGTAGCGGCTGTCGCCCCGGTAGACGGCGGTCAGCCTGCGGTTGGCGTTGACCGAGCCCATCCGGACCGGGATGGCGACCGTGCCGTCGGCCCGGAGGACGCCGCTGGCGAGCCGCTCGGTGCCCTCGAGGATGTCGACGGTGCCGGTCGGGGTGCCGGTGGAGCCGACCCCGGCGACGGTGACCGTCGCCGTGGTGGTGCCGGCGGCCGGGACCGTGGTCGGGCTGGCCGTGAGGCTGATCGTCGGCGTCGGCGTGACCGTGCCGGGGAGGCGGCCCTGCTCGACGGTGGCGTCGACGTCGTCGGCCTCGCCGGGGGCGCCGTCGTTCGCACCGCCCGCACCGGGCGTCACCGTGACGGTGCCGGTCCGGGCCGAGTAGTCGGCGACGTCGGTGCCCGGGCCGCCGGAGATCCTGTCGCCGGTGTCGGCCGTGGCCAGCTGGTCGAAGCGGTCGTTGCCGGCCTGGCCCCGCTCCACGTCGGCCCCGGGCCCGCCGGCGAGCAGGTCGTCGCCCGGCCCGCCGTCGAGGGTCTCGGCGCCGGTGGTGCCGATCAGGGTGTCGTGGCCGTCGCCGCCCTCGAGGGTGGCGCCCCCGGTGTAGGTGGTCACCAGCGTGTCGTTGCCGTCGCCGCCCCGCACCACGCCGGGCCGCGTCGCGCTGCCCTCGGTGAGGGTGATGGTGTCGGCGTGGGGGGAGCCCACGATCACGTCGATCGTGCCGTAGACGTGGTCGCGCTTCCGGGCGTCGGCCGCCGACTGGTCGGTGGCGTTGCCGTCGTCGGAGCGGGCGTCGGTGCCCTGGTCGACCACGACCGGGGCGGTGCGGTTCCCGTAGGTGACGGTGTCGACTCCCGAGCCGCCGGTGAAGGCATCGGCGCCGGCGCCCCCGTCGAAGAGGTTGGTGCCGGCGATGTCGGTGAGGACGTCGTCGCCGTCCCCGCCGAGCACGGTGTCGTCGCCGTCACCGCCGTTGATGGTGTCGTCGCCGCCCCCACCGGTGAGCGAGTCCTCGCCCCCGTCGCCCCCGATGCCCTGCGGGCCGTCGCCGGCGATGATCGTGTCGTCGCCGGCGCCGCCGCCGATCGAGTCCTTGGCCACGGTGGCGCCGAGCTGGGTGATCGTGTCGTCGCCGTCCTCGCCGGAGATGTACTGGACGACGCCGGTGGCGCCGTTGGCGGCCCGCCCGTCGCTGCCCTGGTCGACGATGGTGTCGTTGCCGGCGCCGCCGGAGATGGTCACGTCGAGGAAGGGGCCGGCGGTGATCGTGTCGTCGCCGGCGTTGCCCTCGAAGGTGTTCCGGCCCTCGACGTCGTAGGCGACGTCGTCGCCGCTGCCCATGTCGTGGTCGTCGTCGCCGGCGCCGCCCTTCACGTCGTCGCCCTGGGTGGCGCTGCTCGAGCCGTTGAAGGCGTCGTCGCCCTCGCCCAGGGTCACGGTGGCGGCCATGTTCCCGCCGGTGGTCACCACGTCGTCGCCGGGGCCGGCATCGCCGGTGAGGCGGTACGGGCCGGGCGTGCTGACGTTGGAGGCCTGGTAGGCGTCGTTGCCGGCGCCCAGGTCGATGGTGTGGTCGCCGCCCTCGACGCTGACCGAGTCCGGGCCGTCGCCGGTGCGGATGGTCAGGTCGGCGGTCTCGGAGTGCTGGACCTCGTCGTGGCCGCCGCCCAGGTCGTAGCTGTCGTTGCCCCCGCCGGAGCTGGCGTGGTCCTCGCCGGGGCCGCCGATGACGACGTCGCCCTGCTGGCCGTCGCCGACGCCGGAGGCGCCGTCCTCGTCCCAGACGTGGTTGATGCCGGTGCCGGCGGCGCCGGTCTCGAACCGGTCGACGCCGCCGCCGCCCCACAGCTCGTCGCCGCCGCCGTTGCCCACGAGGGTGTTGGCGGTGGTGTGGCCGTGGAGCTCGTCGGCCCCCTCGCCGCCCACGATGCGCTCGACGTCGAGCTGGATGCGGTCGCAGCGGCGGCCGTCGCAGTCGGCGCCGGTGTAGTTGCCCAGGTTGCCCTCGCCGCTGTTCGCCAGCGGGTTGATGTCGAGGTAGACGGGGTTGGTGCGGTTCGACCAGTCGGCCGAGTCCTCGCCGTCGCCGCCCTTCAGGTCGTCGGCACCGGTGCCCCCGTCGAGGAGGTCGGTGCCGGTGCCGCCGTCGAGGACGTCGTTGCCGCCCGAGCCCCGCAGGTCGTCGTCGTCGGGACCGCCGTACAGCTCGTCCCGGGTCGAGGCGCCGCGCAGGTCGTCGTCGCCGGCCTCGCCCCGGAGGGTGCCGGGGCCGTTGAGGACGTCCTCGCCGGCCCCGCCGAGCAGCTCGAGCGCCCGGCCCCCGGTGGACAGGCGGTCGTTCCCGCGGCCCCCGATCACCACCTCGACGTCGACCACGTCGTCCTTGACAACGTCGGAGACGGGGCCGTCGTCGCGCTGGCCGCCGACGGTGACGGCGACCGGGGTCGTCTCGGCCGAGTAGTCGGCCGTGTCCCGGCCGTCGCCGCCGCGGTAGGTGTCGGCGCCGGCCTGGCCGATCAGGACGTCGTCGCCGCCGGTGCCGAGCAGCTCGTCGCCACCGGGTCCGCCGACGATGCGGTCGGCGCCCTCGCCACCGATGAGGAGGTCGGCGTCGACGTCACCGGTGATCCGGTCGTCGCCGGGGCCGCCGTCGAGGAACAGCTTCCCGCCGGTGCCGCCGAGGACGTCGTCGCCGGAGCCGCCGATGGCGAACTCGATGCCGGCGAAGGTGTCGGCCTCGGTGGTGCCGGTGGCGCCGCCCCGGCCACCGGGGCCGAGGGTGATCGTCATGTCGGCCGTGCGGTCGGCGTAGCTGACCGAGTCGCGGTCGTCGCCGCCGACGACCTCGTCGTTGCCGCCACCGGGCTGGATCGTGTCCCTCCCGGCCTGACCCTTGATCTCGTCGCGGCTGTCACCGCCGCTGAGGGCGTCGTCGCCGCTCCCCCCGGAGATGTCGTCGGTGTCGGGGCCACCCGTGACGGTGTCGTTGCCGGACGACCCGCTCGTGCAGGTCAGCTCCTTGTCGGCGCCCCGGTGCTTCACGACCAGCTTCGGGCCGACGTCGCCGTGGAGCGTGGCCGGGCCGGAGCTGGCGCTCACCCGGTCCTTGCCACCACCGCCGCAGGCGTGGACGGGCACGGCCGGTCCCGGTCGGGGCGTCCGGCCCTCGACGGTGATCGTGTCGTTGCCGTTCTGGCCGTCGACGAAGATCCGGGTCACGCCGGACCAGTGCTCCTGGACGCCCCGGGCGAAGACGTCGAACTCGCCGGCGCCGGTCTGGACCACGCGGATCGTGTCGGCGGCGGCCGAGCCCGACATGGCCAGGTCGAGGGTGCCGTCGGTGTACTGGACGCCGGTGATCTTCTCCGGCCCGGCCGGCGGCTTGGTCCGGCACCACTCGGTCAGGTCGGGCTGGTCGAGGATCGTGGCGTCGGCGATCGGGTAGGCGACGTCCTCGATCGGGTTCTGGACCACGACCCGGACGAACGCCTCGATCTTGGCCGAGGCCCGGAAGAAGCAGACCGGGTTGGGGTTGATCCTCAGCTGGGCGATCGCATCGGGGATGCGCAGCTTGCCGCTGCTGTCGGTGTTGAGGTCGACCTCGGCCCGGGCGGTCACGCCGCCCTCGGCGAACACGCCGAGGCCGGGGAAGCCGACGCCGGCGCCGGCCGTGATCTCGGCCCGGACGGCCAGCTCGGGGACGTCCTTGCCCTGGGCGTCGTAGTCGTCCAGGTAGAGGCCGCCGAGGAGGCCGTGGGCCAGGGCGCCGACCGAGTCGTTGTCGGGGTTGTCGTCGGTCAGGAACGAGTACACCTGGCGGATGCCGAAGGTGTCGTAGCCGGCGGCGAAGTGGCCGCGGACGTCGAGCCCGCCGCCGAGGTACAGCGTGGCCGGGCCGACCGGGAAGGTGTACGGGCCGATCGGGACGTGGACGAAGCTGCCGCCGGCCTCGAAGCGGACCAGCGGGATGTCCTGGCCGATCAGCATGCCGAACAGGCGCTTCGGGTCCTCGAAGGCCGGGAAGTCGAGCGAGTGGTACTTGGGCTCGGGCTCGAGCCGGTCGACGATCTCGAGCGGCACGCCGGCGTCGTGGAGGTGGTCGATGACGCCACCGGCGATGTCGACGACCTCGCCCTCCAGCAGGGCCTGGAAGTCCTTGGCCCGGGCCGGGTCCATCGCCGTCCGGTCGTCGATGCCGAAGCTGCCGATCGGGATGTCCCTGGTGCCCTCGAGGTCGACCTCGGCGAGGGCGCCCGCGGTCTGCACCAGGAAGTCGACCCGGCGCAGCATGGCCAGGTCGTCACCGCCGCCGTTGAGCCGGTCGACCGTCTCCATCAGGGTCCACCAGGTGGGGGCGGGGAGGCCGGCGCGACGGGCGGCCTGGGCGATGCCGGGGATCTCCTCGTGCAGGGCGTCGAGGGCGGGGCGCACCGGGCCGACGAAGTCGGTCAGCTGGCGGGCGACCGGGCGGACCAGGTCGCCGATGAACGAGCCGGCGTTGACCCGCACGTCGTCGAAGGTGATGGCGATGCCGCCGTCGTTGGCCGGGGCGCCGGTGACGCCGCCGGCCGTGCACCGGTAGCCACCGGTCAGGCCCAGGTCGGCCTTGAAGCGGGGGAAGCGGGAGTCGCCGCCGGTGGCCAGGCCCAGCTGGACGTTGGCGCAGGCCGAGAGCACCGGGTCGACGTCGATGGCGTCGAGCTCGCCGATCGAGACCTTGCCGTCGGAGCCGGCCGACGTGAAGTCGAGGCCGACGAAGGCCTGGACGTCGGGGCGCCCGGCGTTGAGGTCGTCGAGCGTCACCGGGATGAGCGCCAGCTCGCCCTCGATGCGGGCCGGCAGCGAGGCGGTGGCCTCGACCCGGAGCTCGGGGCCGTTGGTGGCGCTGGTCGGGATGTAGAAGCCGATCTTGCGGTCGACGCCGAAGGCCAGGTCCATCGAGAATCCGAGGCTGGCGCTGAAGCCCTCCTCGCTCTCCAGGCGGAGGCCGGGGAAGCCGGAGTCGAGCGGCTCGGTCGTCGCGTCCAGGCGGTGGCCGAGGCGGACGTGGACCCGCATGTCCTGCAGGGTGCTGATGCCGGCGCCGGGGCTGCAGGTCGACTGGTTCGTCGCCGTGCCGCACCTCAACGTCACGACGATGTCGTCCTCGGTGATGCCGTCGCTGCCCATGTCCTGCAGCAGGTCGGCCCCGTCGGGCCCGATGGCCTCGAACAGGAAGCCCTGGATCTGCGCCTCCACGTTGCCGGCGGTGCCGGCGTGGGCCAGGTCCCGGGCCAGGTCGCCGGCGGGGTCGACGAAGTCCTCGCGGAAGGCCTCGAGGATGTCGGCGGTGGCCGTCGGGTCGGTGCCCAGCAGGGGCACGTTCCGCCCGGCGGGCAGCGAGCGGATGCTCGTCTCCAGCCGCTCGGTGAAGGCCGAGAGGCCGTTGACGATGATGGCGAACTGGAAGTCGGCGGCGCTCAGCCGCTCGAGCACCGTGCCGGTGTCGAACGTCCACCCACCGGGGGCGAGCAGGTCGGGGGCCCGGAACGTGATGTTCCCGAGGAAGACCTCGTTCACGGTGACGGGCAGGGTGGCGCAGGCGTCGGCCGCAGGGGCGCAGGCGGCCGGCTTCACCCGGTCGTGGATCCCGTCGTCGACGTTGGGCTGCGGGTCGATCGTCCTGACCCAGCCGGCCAGGTCCGACAGGTACTTGCGGACCGGGGTGCCGGGGTTGGCCGTGCGGCTGCGCAGGACGTAGCGGGCGGCCAGGTTCGCCTGGGCCTGGTCGGGCGCGGGCTTGCCGATCTCGACGGCGACCGGGCCGAGCACGCCGCCGAAGACGCCGGTGTAGGTGGCGCCCACGCCCAGCTCGAACGAGGAGGTGTCGAGGACGTAGAGCTTCGGCAGCCGGTCGGCCGGGAGGGTCGGGCCGTTGCCGGGGGTGCCCAGGGTGACGTTGGGCAGCTCGATGCCGATGCCGAGCGACAGGCGGGCGTCGTAGTCGACGGTCACGTCGCCCTCGCTGGTGCCGGCCACCGCGACGGGGCTCTCCGCCCCGGTGCCGACCCGGAGGTTCAGCGGCAGGTGCAGCTGGTCGCCCACGCCGGTGCAGCCCGGCAGGGTCCGGCGGCTCTCGGTGCAGATGCCCACGTCCAGCCGGGCCTGGAGGGCGGCCGGCTTGCTCCCGTTCTTCGGGACGATGCTGACGGTGAGGATGCCGGGGCGGGCGGCGCCGTCCACGTCGAGGGCGTCGCCGACGAGCTCCTCCACCTCCTGCTCGGCCCGCTCCAGCGTCAGGATGCTGTCGAGCTCGATCAGGTCCTCGAGCCCGCCCTGGATGCGGGCCAGGAGCGGGTCGAGCTCGGTGATGTCGTCACCGACGAGGGGCAGGGCCCTGACCGCGTCCTCGTCGACCTCCAGGGCCTCGCGCAGGTTGACCACGCCGGTGTGGGCGGCGGTCAGGAAGCCGGTGATGGCGGCGCGGGGGTCGTCGGGGTCGAAGGCGAACGGCAGCAGGCTGTTGGTGAAGCTGCCGTCGACGGTGATGCTCAGCCCGGCCGGCGTGGCCACGTCGGGCCACGACACGTCGACCCGGCCGCTGGCGATGGACGTGCCGGCCAGCTTGGCGTTCGCCGCCAGCGAGAAGGGCGGGACCTTGGCGCTGACCGTGGCCGTGAGGTTGGTCGTGACGTTGTTCGGGTCCGACAGCTCGGTCAGGGTCAGGCGGCCGTCGGCGTCCTTCAGCTTGCCCGGGTCCTCGAGGTCGACGCTCAGCATCGGGGTGCCGGCGACCTTGCGGTCGACGAGCGTGAACGCCCCGCTGGTGGTGTCGGCCAGCTCGATGCCGAGGATGCCGAGCTTGGCCCGGAGCGAGGCGTCGACGGTGACCTTGGCGTCACCGGACAGCTCCGGGGTGCCGGCCGGGGCCAGCCGGAAGAAGAAGCGGTCGCCGAAGTCGATCTCCGGGTCCTCCCGCAGGTCGACGCCGAAGCCCAGGTTCAGGGTGAGCGAGGGATCGATCGTCGCCCGGGTCGTGCCGACCACGTCGGTCAGGCCGGTGCGCTCCAGCTGGTCGCTGAGGTCGAGGGTGCCACCACCGGTGATCGGCGCCGGGTCGATCACCCGGGACAGGTCGAACATCAGGGCGCCGTCGACCACCTCGGGCGGCTCGGGCATCCCCAGGGCCTGGGCCAGCTTCGGCAGCAGCTCGTCCAGCGTGTCGAGGTTCTGGAACCTCTTGTCCTTCGGGTTGTACGTGATCCGGGCCAGCGGGTCCTCGGCGTCGGTCATGCCGTTGTCGACGAAGAAGGCCTGGAGCTTCTCGTTGGCCTTGACGATGCCGGCCAGCGACTCCCGCACGAAGGGGATGTCGAGGTCGGCCCGGTCCTGGATGCCCTGGAGGGCCTGGGCCAGCTGGGCCACGCCGTTGACCAGCTCGACCAGGTCGATCTCGTCCAGCTCGCCGAGCTGGGACAGGTCGACCGTCGGTGGGTCGACGCCGTCGCACAGGTCGGTGTCGTCGAGGGTGATCCGGCCCAGCTTGCCGGTGAAGCCGGCCAGGGTCGTGCGGGCGGTCAGGTCGACGTGGGCGGTGCCCTCGGTGCAGTCGACCTCGATCCAGTCGGCCGGGTTCCCGATCTCGGTGGCGTCGATCGTGCCGTCGCCGTCGGGATCCTGGGCGTGGACCTCGACGCCGATGTTCGCCTGCACCGGGCCGGTCGCCCGCAGCCCGAGGCCACCGGCGTCGAACGCCAGGGCGGGCTTGTCGGGGCCGTTGGCGGCGCCGTCGGTGCCGCCGAAGTCGGCGTCGATCCCGAGCTCGAAGGAGCCGGTGTAGCCGTCCTCGGGGATGGTCAGCCGGGCGCCGGCCGGCTTGGTCAGGTCGACCAGCAGGGTGACCTGCTGCGAGAAGCCGGCGTCGCTGTCGGTGTCGCCGTCGATCACGCCGAGGTCGCCGGCGGCGAGGGCCAGGTCGGGATCGGGTGTGAAGGAGCCCTCGATGCCGAAGGTGATCCGGTAGCGCTTCGCCGGCGAGCGGGGCTGGATGTCACCGGTGACGTCGATGTCGAGGTTGCCCACTCCGAAGGCGTCGGCCCCCGGGTCGCCGTCGCCGTCGGGGTCGTCGATCAGCTCGGCCAGCTCGGTGATCGAGCCCCGGGCCTGCTCGATGCGGTCGGCCACCGCTGGGACCCACTCGCCGAAGAGGTTGTCGCGCAGCCAGGCCTGGACCTTGTCGCGGGCGCCGAAGGGGAGGGCGCCGAGGGCGGCGTCGAGGCCGCCGGTGCGGTCGAGGTAGCCCATCCACGAGGTGAGGGCGTCGCCCAGGGCGGCCGCCTCGGGGTTCTCGAAGGGGAGGGCCGTGCCGCCGATGCCGCGGGCCGGGGCGACCGTCTCCTCGATGCGCTTGGCGTAGCCGTAGAGGTGGCCCTCGACGTTGGGGTGGAAGGCGCCGTCCTTGTTCCGCTGGTAGAGGAACGACTCGGCCAGCGTGCGGACGTAGCGGTCGTCGGCGCAGTAGCCGTTCTCCTCGAAGATCGGCTTGATGCCCTCGACGAAGACCATCCGGGCGCCGGTGCTCGTGTTGGTGGCGTTGCCGGCGACGATCCCGTTCTCCACGTGCGTGTTCAGGCCGTCCTGCACGTTCTTGTCGGCCCACTCCATCTCGACCGCGCTGAGGCCGTTGGTGTTGCCGTAGGGCGTGTCGACCCGGTCGGCGATCTCACCGGGCGTCTGGCCCGTGCAGTACGCGCCCGAGTCGGCCTTGGTGACGTCGAAGTACTGGGTGAAGAAGACGGGGCCGCGGAGGCGGGCGTCGCCGGCCTGCTGGCGGGCCATGCGGTCGAGGCGGGCGTCGAGCAGGACGTAGTTGCGCTCGATGTTGCCCCGCTCGCGCTCGAACAGGACCTTGCCGGTGTCGCCGGGGCCGTCCTTCGAGCAGTCGGACTGGAGCAGGCAGGCCTTGACGACGTCGGAGAACTTGGCGTCGTTGGCGCCGATCGAGACGGTCATGGCGTCGATGGGCCGGTCGCCCACGAGGTCGCGCACCTGGTCGAGCTGCGGGGCGAGACGGGTCCCCTTGCTCGGGTCCTGGCCGTCGTAGGCGCCCAGCAGGCCCTCGGTGATGGAGGCACCGGAGCAGGCCAGGTGGACGAACGTGACCGACGTGTGCGGGTCCCGCTGCTCCATGCGGAGGGCGGCCTGGGCCGGGCCGGCGAGACCGGTGCGGTGGCACTGCTCGTTCTGCCACCTGGGCTTGGCCCAGTCGCTGATGTCGAGCACGTCGGGGTTGCCCTCGCCCGACGCGACCGAGTCGCCCACCGAGACGATGAGCAGGTCCTTGGGCTCGATCGTCCTCGTCTTCGAGTCGACGGTCATCGTCCCGACCTTGATGTCGACGGTGAA
>JBQGCF010000068.1:0-25300 GCA_052038315.1 Iamia sp. | reverse complement strand
GCGCGGTCGACCGGCCCGGCCGTTACGGCGGCTCCTTCGCGGGGCGCACCCACTTCCTCCGCTCGGTCGTGGCCGGCATCCGCGAGCGGGCGCCGGGGCTGGGCATCGCGGTGCGGCTGTCGGCCTTCGACGTGCGCCCCTACGCGCCGGGCCCCGACGGCACCGGCGTCCCGGCCGGCGCCGGGCCCTACGCCCACGCCTTCGGCGGCGACGGCACCGGCCTGGGCATCGACCTGACCGAGACCCACGCCTTCCTCGCCCTGCTGGAGGAGCTGGGCATCGGCCTGGTCAGCACCACCGCCGGCAGCCCGTACTACAACCCGCACGTCCAGCGACCGGCCTTCTTCCCGCCGTCGGACGGCTACCAGCCCCCCGAGGACCCGCTGGTCGGCGTGGCCCGGCAGCTGGCCGTCACCGCCGAGCTGACCGCGGCCCACCCCGGGCTCGTCGTCGTCGGCTCGGGCTACTCCTACCTCCAGGACTGGCTGCCCGAGGTGGCCCAGGCCGTGGTGGCCGGGGGCGGGGCGACCATGGTGGGCCTGGGCCGGATGATCCTCAGCTACCCCGAGCTGGCCGCCGACGTCCTCGCCGGCCACCCGGTGCAGCGGAACCTGGTGTGCCGCACCTTCAGCGACTGCACCACCGCCCCCCGCAACGGGCTGGTCTCGGGCTGCTTCCCGATCGACCCCTTCTACAAGGAGCACCCCCAGCGGGTGGACCTCACCCAGGCCAAGCGGGCCGCCAAGACCCGGCTCCGGGAGGGCTGATCGGAGGGTTCGACCCCGGCGACCCTGGGTAGGCGTGGCGCCGACTTCCCCACTTGACAGACATCGTCACAAAGGGTTGTCATGCCTCTGACCGAACGAAGCCGCGCCGTCCTGTACCGCCGGCTGTCCACCGTGATCGCCGACGAGGAGGCCGTGGGAGAGATGCTCACCCAGCTGACCGCCGTCGAGGCCGACCAGGTCGCGACCAAGGACTTCGTCCGGGCCGAGATCCACGCCGCCACCATCCGGATCGTCATGTGGATGGTCACGCTCAGCGCCGCCCAGATGGGCGTGCTCCTGTCCCTCCTGCGGTAGCGAGGTCCCCGGCCGCGAGAAGATGTCGCGGCGCGTGTCGAGGACGGCGGGACCGCTCCGACGTCACCCCCGAGCGGCGCCCACCGGGGCGCCGGGACCAGGAGACCACCGTGAAGTACATGCTGATCATCTACGGCAACGACGAGATCTGGACCTCGTTCCAGCAGGAGCACGACTTCTCCGACATCATCCGTCGCACCGACGCCCACAACGCCGAGCTGATGGCGTCGGGCGAGATGATCGGCGCCTACGGCGTCGGCGACCAGGTGCAGGCCAAGCAGGTGACGACCGAGGGCGGGTCGCGGACGGTGACCGACGGGCCCTACATCGAGGCCAAGGAGTACATCGGCAGCTTCTACGTCATCGACGTGGACAGCGAGGAGCGGGCGCTGCAGATCGCCGCCGAGATGCCGTCGGCCGAGTTCCGCCAGATCGAGGTGCGGCCGATCCTCCACGAGGCGCCGACCGAGCCGTGAGCGACCCCGGGCGGCGCACCGAGGACGTGGCCGGGCTGGCCCCGGTCGTCCTCGGTGCGCTGGTCCGCCGGTACGGCCACTTCGACCTGGCCGAGGACGCCGTCCAGGAGGCGCTGCTGGCGGCGGCCCGGCAGTGGCCGGGCGAGGGGCGGCCCGACGACCCCAAGGCGTGGCTGATCCGGGTGGCGTCGCGCCGGCTAACCGACTCCCTGCGCAGCGCCACGGCGCGGGAGGCGCGCGAGGAGCGGGAGGCGGCGCTGGTGCCGATGGACCGCCAGGTCGCCCCGGCCCCCGGCGACGACCCGGTGGCGGCCGACGACGACGCCCTCACCCTGCTGGTCCTGTGCTGCCACCCGTCGCTGTCGTGGCCGTCGCAGGTGGCGCTCACCCTGCGGGCGGTCGGCGGGCTGACGACGGCCGAGATCGCCCGGGCCTTCTTCGTCCCCGAGGCGACCATGGCCCAGCGCATCAGCCGGGCCAAGGCGACGATCAAGAAGGCCGGCGCCACCTTCGCCCTGCCCGCCGAGCCCGAGCTGGCCGAGCGGATGACGGCGGTCCTCCACGTCCTGTACCTCGTCTTCAACGAGGGCTACGCGGCGACCTCCGGCGACGCCCTCCAGCGCCGCGACCTCACCGCCGAGGCGGTGCGCCTGGCGCGGGAGGTGCACCGCATCCGGCCGGCCGACGCCGAGGTGGCCGGGCTGCTGGCGCTGATGCTGCTGACCGACGCCCGCCGGGCGGCCCGGGTGCGCGACGGCGACCTGGTGCCGCTCGACGAGCAGGACCGCGGCCTCTGGGACCGGGCCCTGATCGCCGAGGGCGTGGCCCTGGTCGAGGCCACCCTGGCCGCCACGCCGGCCCTCGGGCCGTACCAGCTACAGGCCGCCGTGGCCGCCGTCCACGACGAGGCGCCGTCGGCCGCCGAGACCGACTGGGCCCAGGTCCTGGCCCTCTACGACCTGATGGACCGGGTCGCCCCCAACCCGATGGCGACCCTCAACCGGGCGGTGGCGGTGGCCGAGGTCCACGGCCCGTCGGCCGGGCTGGCCGTGCTCGACACCCTGGCCGACGACGAGCGCCTCGCCGGCCACCACCGGCTCCACGCGGCCCGGGCCTTCCTGCTCGAGCGGGCCGGCGACCTCGACGCCGCCCACGCCGCCTACCGCGAGGCTGTCCGCCGGGCCACCAGCCGCGTCGAGCAGCGCCACCTCGAGGGCCGGGCCCAGCGGCTGAAGCCAGGTCGAGGGCGCTGACGGGCGGGTGGTCGGGGACCGGCCGGGCCCCTTCCCGCCGAAGGTCGCGAGCTCGCCGGCTCAGGCTGGCGCTGACGTCGAAAGCGTCGAGGGCTGCCGCCAGGCCGGCCGGACCGGAGCGCGGTCACCAACCGTTGAGCTCGCGGCGGAGGAGGCGGGCGAGGGGCCAGGCGCCGTCGGACCAGCTCGCGATCACGGTGTGGGTCGTGGCGGTGGCCGGGTCGTGGACCGAGCGGAACGAGACCCCGGCGTCGTAGCCCTCCAGCGCCACCGCCGTGCCGGTGGGGTGGAGCCAGAAGCCGAGGCCGTAGCGGGCCCCCTCCTCGGGGACGTCGCTGCGGGGCGCCCAGGCCCGCGCCGCCACGGCGGGGTCGATGCCGGTCCACAGGCGGTGGACGTCGGCCACGGTCGTGTGCGCACCTCCGTCGCCGGTGCCCCGGACGGGGAGGTGGAGGATGTTGGTGCGGTCGCCCTCGGCGTCGAGGTAGCCCAGGGCGGTGCCGGCGGGGAGGTCGTCGGAGCGGAGGAAGGCGGTGTCGCCGAGGCCCAGCGGCCGGCACACCCGCTCGACGACCAGGTCGGTGAACGGCGTGCCGGTGGCCCGCTCGGCCAGCAGGGCGAGGACGACGTAGCCGGCGTTGCAGTAGGCGAAGCGCTCGTCGGGGGCGAAGGTCGGCGGGCGCCCGTCGAGCACCGGGAGGTAGGCCTCGGTGTCGGCGAGGGTGTGAACCGGGACGTCGAGGACGTAGGCGTCGATGTCGCCCTCCTCGTCGACGTGGTCGCCGATGCCCGAGCGGTGGGCGAGGAGGTGCTCGACGGTGACCCGGTCGTCGACGAGCGGGAGGTCGGCCCCGAGCAGGGCGCGGGCCGGGGTGGCGAGGGGGAGGGTCCCGTCGGCGTCGAGGGCCAGCACGGTGAGGGCGGTCAGGCCCTTGGTGCCGCTGGCGGTGGCCAGGCGGGTGGCGACGGTCATCGGTACCCGCTCGGCCCGGTGGGCCCAGCCGACGGCCCGCTCCAGGACGGTCTCGCCGCCCATGTCGACCCGGACGACGCCCGCGAAGCGGCTCTCGGCGATGGCGGTGTCGACCCGCGGCGACAGCTCCTCGACGTCCACGGCCGGCGACGCTACGGCTCCGTCGGCGACCGCCGGCCGAGGATTACCGTCCGCCCATGGCGATCACGTACGAGTGGCGGGGGCGGTTCACCAACGAGGAGGTGAACCCGCTGCACGCCGAGGCCTTCGACCACCGGCTGCTCGACGACGACTGGGTCGGCCAGGTCGAGCGGTGGAGCCTCGGCTGGGTGACCGCCCGGGACGGCGAGGCGCTGGTCGGCTGGGTCAACGTCCCGTGGGACGGCGGGGTCCACGCCTTCGTGCTCGACACGATGGTGGCGGCGTCGGCCCGGCATCGTGGGATCGGGGCCGGGCTGGTGGCCGAGGCGGTGCGGGCGTGCCGGGCGCGGGGCGGGCTGGAGTGGCTGCACGTCGACTTCGACGAGGAGCTGCGGGCCTTCTACGAGGACGCCTGCGGCTTCGTCCCCACCCCCGCCGGGCTGATCGAGCTGTCGTGACCACGACGACCCACCGGCTGCGGTTCGACCTCGAGGACCAGGCCGCCGACCGCTACCCCGAGGTGCCCTTCGAGCTGGGCGGGGCCGACTCGGTCGAGGTGACCCTGCGCTACGACACCGACGCCGCGGTGGTCGACCTCGGCTGCCTCGACCCCGAGCGCTGGCGGGGCTGGTCGGGTGGGGCCCGGTCGCGGTTCGTGATCCGGCGGGACCGGGCCACGCCGGGCTACGAGCCGGGGGAGATGCCGGCCGGGCGCTGGGCGGTGGTGCTCGGGCTCCACGCCGTGCCGGCCGCGGGCGTCGAGGTCGAGGTCACGATCAGCACGCCGGCGGTCGGCGACCTCGACCCCGAGGCGCCCGACCCGCCGCCCGTCGCCGCGCCACGGGGGAGCGAGCGGGGGCTCCCGGCGCCGGACGGGCTCACCTGGTTCGCCGGCGACTTCCACTCCCACACCACCCACTCCGACGGCGAGGCCACCATCGCCCAGCTGGCGGCCCGGGCTGCGGCCAACGGGCTCGACGTCCTGGCCGTCACCGACCACAACACCGTCTCGCACCACCCGCACCTGCCCGGCGTGGGCGCCGCCTACGACCTGACCCTGCTGCCCGGCCAGGAGGTGACGACGGCGCGGGGCCACGCCAACGCCTTCGGTCCCATCGGCTGGATCGACTTCCGGCGGCCCGCCGACACCTGGGTGCAGGAGGTCGAGGCGCGGGGCGGGCTCCTCAGCATCAACCACCCGCTGGAGGGCGACTGCTCCTGGCAGCACCCGCTCGACCGCGACCCCCCGGCGCTGGAGCTGTGGCACATCGGCTGGTTCCGCGACCTCGGCTCGACGGCGATGTGGGGCCTGCTCGACCGCTGGGCCGGCCGGCCCGTGCTCCTCGGGGGCAGCGACTACCACCACGCCGGCCATGGCTACGAGCCGGGCACGCCCACGACCTGGGTGGCGGCCGAGGACCGGTCGCCCGAGGCGATCATGGCCGCGATGGCCGCCGGCCGGACCGCCCTGTCGTGGGGCCCGGGACCGGGGCCGGCGCTGCTGCGGGTCGACGACGAGCTGGTGGCCCTGGAGGCCGACGGCACGGTCCTGGTCGACATGGACGGCCGCCGGCGCGTGCTCCACGGCGACCGGGTGCGGCTCGCCGCCGACGGGCTGGGCCGGGGGCCGTTCCGCCTGGAGTCGGCGGCCGGCCACCTGGTGGCGATCAGCCGCTGAGGCGCTCAGCCGTGGGCGTAGACGCCCAGCTCGTTGCCGGCCGGGTCGGTGAAGTGGAAGCGACGACCGCCCGGGTACTCGTACGGACCGTTGACGACGGTGCCGCCCGCGGCCTCGACGGCGGCCTGCGTGGCGTCGAGGTCCTGGGAGAACAGCAGGACGAGCAGGTCGCCCCGGGCCGGGGTCCCGGCCGGGCTCAGCCCGCCGACCTCTCCCTCCCCACCAGGGCCGACGATGCCGGCGTACTGGCCGCCGTAGTCGTTGAACGACCACCCGAAGGCGGCGGCGTAGAAGGCCTTGGCGGCGTCGAGGTCGGGCGCGGGGATCTCGACGTATGAGATGTGGTGGTGGGTCTCGGCCATGCTCAGTCCTCGACCTTGGACCAGTCGACGACGGTCTCGCCGGTGGCGGCGACGCGGGCGAGGAGGGCGAGGCGGTTGGCCCGGACGGCTTCGTCCTCGGCCCTGACCATCACCGTGTCCAGACAGGCGTTGAGCGCGGTGGCGAGGGGCTCGGCGGCGGCGAGGAAGCCGGCGACCGAGCCGGCCGCGTCGGCCGCCTCGACCCGCTCCAGCTCGGCCAGCAGGGCGCCCTCGGTCGGGTCCTCGAAGCGCTCGGCGTCGACCGGGGGCAGGGCGGACCGGTCGGTGTCGCCCACCAGGCGGTCGGCCCGCTTCAGGGCGTCGGCGACCAGGGTGAACCGCTCGGTGCCGACCGCCGCGGCGAGGTCGGTGAGGGCGGCCCGCACGTGGGCGGGTCGGTCGGCGTGGAGCAGGGCGGCCTGGACGAGGTCGTGGCGGTGGCCCTGGTCGAGCAGGGTCTGCTCGAAGCGGCGGCGGACGAAGGGCAGGATCGTGTCGACCAGCCCCTCGGGGACGTCGACCGGCAGGTGCGAGGCGGCCCGCTCCAGCCCGGCCCGGAGCGAGAAGCGGTCGAGGGCCGGGTCGATGCCGGCCATGGCCACCAGCACCACGCCGCGGGCGGCGCGGCGCAGGCCGTAGGGGTCGGCGCTGCCGGTGGGCTCGGCGCCCACCGCGAACAGGGCGGTGATCAGGTCGAGCCGGTCGGCCAGCGAGAGCAGCGCCCCGGCGGCGGTGCCCGGGACCTCGTCGCCGGCGGCGCGGGGCAGCTCGGTCTCGGCGATGGCGGTGACCACGGCGGGGGACAGCCCGGCGTCGGCGCCGTAGTAGCGGGCCATGGTGCCGGCCAGCGACGTCATCTCCATGACCATCTGCGAGGCCTGGTCGAACTTGGCCAGCGGGCCGGCCTCGTCGACCACGGCGACGACCGCCTCGTCGGCCCGGATGTCGGCGGCCAGGTCGAGGGCGATGGCCGCCATGCGCTCGACCCGGTCGCCCACCGACCCCAGCCGGCTGTCGAAGGTGATGGTGCGGAGCCCGGCGGCCAGGTCGGCCAGCGGGGTCTCCCGGTCGCGGGCGACGAAGAAGGTGGCGTCGGCGTAGCGGGCCGAGATGACGGCCTCGTTGCCGGTGCGCACGACGTCGGCGTCGCACGAGCCGTTGGCCACGGTGACGAAGTGCGGCAGCAGGGCGCCGTCGGCATCGGTGACCGGGAGGTAGCGCTGGTGCTTGGACATCACCGCGGTGAGGACCTCGGGCGGGAGGTCGAGGTGGACGGGGTCGAACGAGCCCCGCACGGGGGTGGGCGCCTCGACCAGGTCGGTGACCTCGTCGACCAGCGCGCTCCAGCGGTCGACGTCGATGGTGCCGTCCACCTCGGCGGCCAGGGCGGTGGCGCCCTCGACGATCAGCTGGCGGCGCTCGGCCGGGTCGGGGACGATCCCGCCGGCCTCGAGGGTGGCGATGGCCGTCTCGGCCGAGGCGAAGGTGGCGGTCGGCTCGCCGGTCGAACGGAACAGCCGGGTGTCGCGCCCGGCGGCCAGCCCGGCCCAGGCGGTGGGAACGACGTCGTCGCCGTGGAGGGCCACCAGCCACCGCACCGGACGGCTGAAGGCCAGGTCCGAGCCCGGCCGCCAGCGCATGTTCTTGCCGAAGCGGATCTTGCCCAGCACCGCGGGTACGACCTCGGCCAGGACCTCGGCCGCGGTGCGCCCGCCGCCGGCGCTCTCGAAGGCCAGGTGCTCCTCGCCCTTCTCGGTGACCCGGGTGAGGGCGTCGACGGTGGTGCCGCGCGAGCGGGCGAAGCCCTCGGCCGCCTTGGTCGGGTTCCCGTCGGCGTCGAAGGCCGCCTTCACCTTGGGGCCCCGCACGACGACGGTCTTCTCCGGCTCGACCGGGGCCACGTCCTCGACGGTGACGACGATCCGCCGGGGGGTGCCCACGGCGCGGACGGACCCGACGTCCAGGTCGGTGTCGGCCAGCGCATCGGCGACGCTCGGGCCGATCGCGGCCACCGTGCGGGCCACGTCGGCGGCGGGCAGCTCCTCGACGCCCAGCTCCAGGAAGAACGAGCGGGGCTCGGTGCCGGCCGGCCCGAAGTCGGCGACGGTCGCCCCGTCGTCGGGCGCGTCGGCCCGGCCGAGCGGGAAGCCCAGCTCCTCCCGCTTGTCCCGCCACAGCTCGGCCACGTCGTGGGCCAGGCGCCGCATCGAGGCGAAGGCGGTGGCCCGCTCGGTCGTGCCCATGGCGCCGCGGGCGTCGAGGACGTTGAAGGTGTGCGAGCACTTGAGGATCTGCGAGTGGGCCGGGATGGGCAGCCCGAGCTCGATCAGCCGGGCGGCCTCGGCCTCCAGGTCGGCGAGCTGGCGGCGCAGGAGCTCGACGTCCGCGGTGTCGAGGTAGTACGTGCTCCACTCGTACTCGCCCTGGGCGAACAGCTCGCCGTAGGTGATGACGGCGCCGTCGGCGGTGGTGGCGTAGGGGATGTCCTTGAAGTGGTCGATCCCGTGGAGCGCCATGAGGATGCGCTCCATGCCGTAGGTGATCTCGGTGGCGGGCGGGTCGAGCACGAGCCCGCCGGCCTGCTGGAAGTAGGTGAACTGGGTGATCTCCTGGCCGTCGAGCCAGACCTCCCAGCCCAGCCCCCAGGCGCCGAGGGCGGGCGACTCCCAGTTGTCCTCGACGAAGCGGATGTCGTGGGCGGCCACGTCGATGCCCATGGCGGTCAGCGACTCGAGGTAGAGCTCCTGTGGGTTGCCGGGCTCGGGCTTGAGGATGACCTGGTACTGCGTGTGGGTCTGGAGCCGGTTGGGGTTGTCGCCGTAGCGGCTGTCGTCGGGCCGGACGCTGGGCTCGACGTAGCCCACGTTCCACGGCTCGGGCCCGAGCACCCGGAGGAACGTGGCCGGGTTCATCGTCCCCGCCCCGACCTCGGTGTTGTACGGCTGCACGACGGCACATCCGCGCGCCGCCCAGAACTCGGAGAGACCCAGCAGGGCGGCTTGCATCGTCAGCATCGGGCGAGGGTACCGCCGTCGTCGTCGCGGCTCAGAGCCGGTTGGCTACCGGCCCCGCTCGGTGCCCGGGGGGAAGAAGACCTCGAAGGCGCGGGGGCCGACGGTGGCCCCGACGGAGCGGAAGGCCAGGGCGGTGGAGGCGAAGGCCAGCCGGTCGCGGTGGGTCCACGGGATCGAGAAGCGGCGGCGGACGACGTCCGGCAGCGAGCCCAGCGTGACCAGCCGCAGGTTCTCGCCCCGCAGCCAGCGCAGCACCGGGGCGGCGGGCTGGAGGGGGAGGGGCAGCGGCGCCTCGGGTGGCTTGGGCGCCCCCGACGGCGGGTGCAGGACCCAGTCGGCGGCCGGGGTCAGCTCCAGCTCGTGGGCGCAGATCTCGGCGAAGCGGGCCTCGAAGGCGGCCAGGTCGACCGGGACGGGGCGGTCGCTGACGCCGTAGCGGCGGTACCAGGTGACCGTCTCGGCGTAGAGCTGCTCCTTCTCGGCCCGGGTGAGGGGGAGGGGGAAGAAGAGCTCCGCGGCCCGGAAGAACTCCCAGGTGAAGGTGGCGTGGGCCCACCAGAAGACGTCGGGGTCGAGGGCGTGGTAGCGGCGGCCGGCGTGGTCGGTGCCCTTGATGTCGGGGTGGAGGTCGCGGATCGCCCTGCCGCGACGGTCGCCCTCGTCGCCGTCGGGGGCGAAGATCGTCCCCCAGATCTGCGGGATCGAGCGCAGGATGCGGGCCCACGGCTCGGTGAAGAAGGCCGAGTGGTCGGTGACGCCGGCGCCCAGTCCCGGGTGCAGGAGCTGGAGGACGCCGGCCCCGGTGCCGGTCATCAGCCCCCGCCCGTCGCCGGCCAGGCGCCACAGGACCGAGCCCGGGCCCAGCGGGGCGCCCTCGGCGCGGGGGCGGGTGGCACGATTCGTGGCTACGAGTGTTTCCACAGAGGGGAACCTAGCGCGCCGTGACCAGGACCAGGGCCGACGCCCGGACGGTCCCGTCGACGACCAGCCACAGGCGGAGCTCGTCGTCGACCACCGTGGAGCGCAGCTCGACGGCGTCGTCGGGCTCGATCGCCCCCGGGTACTCCAGCTCGGCCCGCACCGGGACCAGGCCGCGGCGGTCGAGCTCGTCCTCCACCGGCGCCCAGGTGGCGGCGTTGTTGACGTGCTGCATGCCGTCGTGATCGGTGCTGCGGAGGGGCCACGGCCGGGTGGCGGCCCCCTCGGCCGGGGCCGGGTGGCGGAGCCGAGCGCCGACCGTGCGGCCGGCGGCGGCCTCGGCGTACAGGGCCACGAACTCGGGGGTGAGCCGGGCCGGGCGGTTGGTGCGGGGCTCGAGGGCGACCCACAGCGAGCTGGTCTCGACGTGGCCGCCGCCCTCGCCCTCGATGGTGGTGCGGCGGTCGGCCCAGGCCGTGCCCAGCCCGCCGCAGAAGGTCGTGAGGCTGATCACCTCGGCCGGCCGGGGCGGGACGACCACGTCGATCACCGTCCGGCGCACGACCCACGCCTGGTTCAGCCCGGGGCCGACGTCCCGGGTGTCGTCGTTGGCCACGTCCTGCAGGTAGCGGGCGATGCCGTCGAGGCGCAGCCGGCCGAAGCGGTCGGCGTCGCCCCAGCGGACCCGGCGCTGCCCGGTGAAGGCCCGGCCGGTCGCGACCCGTTCGGCGAGGGGGGTGCGCTCCACGTCAGGCCGCCTCGGTCCAGAGCACGGGGAACAGCGGGTGGTCCATCGGGGCGCCGGCGGGCAGCTCGTCCTCCAGGCCCGGGAACGGGGGCGAGGTGGCCCAGGGCCGGGGGGCGTGGACGGCGTCGTCGCCCAGGAACCGCAGCGACAGCACCCGGCGGCGGCCCGGGCCGGGGAAGCCGGCGGCGCCGTGCAGCGAGAGCATGTGGAAGAAGACGGCGTCGCCGGGCTCGAGGTCCCAGGCCAGGACGCTCGCCTCGTCGATGGCGGGGAGCTCGGCCAGCGAGCCCTCCGGGAACCAGCGGGCCTCGTGGTCGAGGAAGGTGCGGGGGAGGTACCAGGGACCGAGGTGCGAACCGGCGACCAGCTCGAGCGACGACGCCCGGGGCACGGGGTCGACCGGCATCCACATGCTCACCAGCTGGCGGCCGTCGACGTTGTAGTACGGCAGGTCCTGGTGCCACGGCGTGCGCTGGCGGGTGCCGGCCTCCTTGACCAGCACGTGGTCGTGGAAGAGGCGGACCGTCGTGGCGCCGGTGAGCTCGGCGGCGATGGCGGCGGCGGCCGAGGTCCGGGCCAGCTCCTCGATGGCGGCCACCTCGCCCCAGCGGCAGAAGTCCTCGACGAAGGCGCCGTCGTCGTCCCCGCTGGCCCGCTTGGCCGTCGGGGAGAGGTCGGCGAGGGTGGCCTCGACCGCGGCGGTGGCCAGGGCGACCTCGTCCGCCGTGAACGCCCCCCGCACGCACACCGCCCCGTCGGCCCCGAAGTCCCCCTCGATCGTGTACGTCACGCCGACAGCATGGCGGACCAGAGGTCCGGCGCGGTTGCCCAGCGCTCCCCATCAGCGACGACGTTCCGGTCCCGTCGGGCGGCAGCCCGAGGGCTCGGGGGTGAGGCGCCAGCCCGAGCCGGCGAGCGTAGCGAGCTTCGGCGGGAAGGAGCCCGGCCCACGCACGTTCGCAGACCTGACGGCCTGCGACCTGGCTTCAGCCCTCGAGCTCGGCCTTGAGGCCGGCGAGGTTGGCGGCCATGGCGGCGCGGTGCTCGGCCAGGCGGACCTCGATGATGCGGGCCTCGCGGTCGGGCATGGCGTCGATGGCGATGTTGAGCCCCGAGCGGCCCGGGCCCATCCGCAGGAACTGGCGGACGACCACGCCGTCGCGCACCGGGTCGACCTCGAAGCCCCACGTCGACCAGGCCTCGTCGCCGGCGCTGACCTCCCAGGTCCAGCGGCGGGGCGGCTCGACCTCGACGACGGTGCACGTGGTCGTCCACTCGCCCAGGTGCTCGTTGCGGTTGCGGCCCTCGAAGCGGGCGCCGACGGCCGGCCCGGAGGCCCCGTCGAGCCACGCTGCGTCCTGGAGCTCGGCCGAGAAGCGGACGGGGAGGGCGATGTCGGTGACCGCGGCCCACGCGGTGTCGGGATCGACGGCGATCCGCTCGGTGACCTCGACGGTGGGGTTGTCGCGCCAGCGCATGGCGCGCACCGTAGCCGAGTCCGTTGCATCACGGAACTGACTGGCCTACCGTCGGCCGCCATGCGGCTCGGCGTCCTGCTCGACCCCCACGCCCCCGGTGCCGGGGACCACGCCCGCCGGCTGGAGGAGGTCGGGGTCGCCTCGGCCTGGGTCCCCGAGGTCTGGGGCTACGACGCCCTGACCGGCCTGGCCCACCTGGCCGCCCACACGACGACGCTCGGACTCGGGACCTTCGTCGTCCAGCTCGGCTCCCGCAGCCCGGCCCTGCTCGCCACCAGCGCGCTCGGCCTCCAGTCGCTGTCGGGCGGCCGCTTCACGCTCGGCGTCGGCGTGTCGGGGCCGCAGGTGATGGAGGGCTGGCACGGCGTCCGCTTCCGCACTCCGGTGCAGACGACCCGGGAGACGATCGAGATCGTCCGCACCGTCAGCCGGGGCGAGCGGCTGGTCCACGAGGGTGAGATCTACCCGCTGCCCCTGCCCGGCGGTGAGGGCCGGGCCCTGCGCCCGCTGGTTGCCCCGGCCCACGTGCCCGTGTACGTGGCCGCCATGGGCCCGGCCAACCTGCGCCTCACCGGCGAGGTGGCCGACGGGTGGCTGGGCAACGCCTTCGTGCCCGAGTCAGCCGACGTCGTCCTCGACCCGCTGCGCGCCGGGGCCGCCGCTGCCGGGCGCACCCTCGCCGACCTCGACCTGGTGGCGCCGGTGGCGGTCGAGCTGACCGGCTCGGCGGCCGAGACCGAGGCCGCGGTGGCCCGCCACGCCCAGGGCTACGCCTTCACCATCGGGGCGATGGGCTCGGGGGGCCGCAACTTCTACAACGACGCCTTCGGCCGGCTGGGCCACGCCGCAGCGGTGGCCCGGGTGCAGGAGCTGTGGCGGACCGGGGACCGCGAGGGTGCGGCCGCCGCGGTGCCGCTCGACCTGGGCCGGCTGACCAACCTGATCGGCTCCGACGCCGAGGTCGCCGCCCGCCTGGAGCTGCACGCCTCGGTCGGCATCACCACCGTGCTGGCCAAGCTCGACGGTGGCCCCGACCACCGCCTCGCCGTCCTGGAGCGCCTGGTCGGCCTGCTCCCCCGCTAGCCGGTGGTTGGGCTCAGGTCAGGGCGAAGGCCCGGACGATGAACGTCCCCAGGCCCTCGATCGCCGGGGGCACGGCGAAGAAGCGGAAGGGCCCGTCCAGGGCGTCGAGACCGGTGAGGTGCTCGACGATGGGCACGCCGGCGGCGAGCAGGGCGGTGTGGATCGGGCGCTCGCCGGTGCGGGTGTCGTCGATGTTGACCGAGTCGATCCCGACCACGGCGGCGCCCTCGGCGACCAGCCGCACGGCGGTGGCCACGGCCAGGTGGGGGTGGCCGGCCTCGCCGTAGCGGTCGGTGCCCCAGTGCGCGTCCCAGCCGGTGCGGAACAGCACGGCCCGGCCGGCGACGTCGACCCCGTCGAGCAGGTCGGGCCCGGCGGCCGGGTCGGCGGTGGCGTCGACGACCACGCCGGGGACGTCGGCCACCCGGGCCAGGTCGAGGCCGGTGAGGTCGTGGCCGTCGGCGAAGCGGTGGAACGGGGTGTCGAGGTAGGTGCCCGTGTTGGCCACCATGTCGATGCGCCCGATCTGGAACTCGTAGCCCTCGGCGTAGCGGGTGCGGGACTCGGCCCGGCTCAGGTGGTCGCTGATCTCCGGGGCGGGGAGGCCCGGGTAGGTGACGGTCCCGTGCCCGACAGGGTGGCTGAGGTCGACGATGGCCATCGGCTCAGTCCACCACCCGGTAGCGGAGGAAGGTGGCGAGGGGGATCTGGGCCACGGCAATCGGCTCCAGCCGGACGGGGTCGCCGCCGGGCCGCTCGAACAAGCGGGTGCCGCCGCCCAGCAGCACGGGGGCGACGCTGACCAGCACCTCGTCGAGGACGCCCCGCTCCAGCAGGCTCCGGGCGAGGGTGGCGCCGAGGACGTTGACGACCCGGTCGCCGGCGGCGTCGCGGGCCCAGGCGATGGCCTCGTCGAGGTCGGCGGTGGAGTCGATCCCCTCGACCGCCCGGCTCGTGACGCCCAGCTGCGGCCCCTCCCAGCCACCGCCGAAGACCTCGCCCTCGCCGTCGGTCCCCTCGTACGGGTCGCGGCCCCGCAGGGTCCCGCCGCCCACCAGCACGGCCCCGACCTCGGCGATGAAGGCGTCCATGGCCGGGTCGGGCCCCAGGTACGGCACCATCCACGACATGTCGCCATCGGGTCCGGCGATGAACCCGTCCAGCGACATCGTCACCGAGAACACGAACGTCGTCATCAGGCGACCTCGGTGGGGAGGCCGTCGGTGACCCGGACCAGCTCGGCGAAGGTCGTGGGGTAGACGGCGTGGGGGATGCCGCCGGCGGCCCAGACCACGTCGTGGGCCTCCAGGGCGGTGTCGACGAGCGTGCGGACGGGCGCGGGGTGGCCGACCGGCGCCACGCCGCCGATCGCCTGGCCGGTGGCGGCCCGGACGAAGGCGGGGTCGGCCCGCTCGACCTTCCCCACGCCGATGGCGGCCGCCACCTTGGCCGTGTCGACCCGGTGGGCGCCCGAGGTCAGCACCAGCAGCGGCTCGCCGTCGGCCGAGAAGACCAGGCTGTTGGCGATCGGGCCGACCGCGACCCCGAGGGCGTCGGCCGCGGCCTGGGCGGTGCTCACCGCATCGGGCAGGACCCGCACGGCGAAGGGGGCGTCCCGCGCCGCCAGGGCGGCACCGACGGCGACGACGTTGGGGTGGTCGGCAGCGGCCATCGCCGGACAGTACCGAGCCGCAGGACCGGCGGGCCCGTGGGAGGATGGCCGGCGTGGAGGGACCCTGGCGGCTGGACGAGGAGCTGTGGCGACCGTCGGCCCTCGGCTGCGTCGGGCCCGGCGAGCTGGCCGGGCTGGCCATGGGCGTCGACGTCCTCTACCGGCCGCTGCTGGCGGCCCACCGCACCGAGCCCGAGGTGGCCGAGGGCGACGAGGGCACGGTCGAGGTGGTGGCCGGCGACGAGGCGTGGGACCGGTTGTGCGCCGAGCCGGAGGTCGTGATGGCCCACGGCGGCCGGTCGCACCTGCGCGACGACCCCTCGTCGATCGTCGTCGCCGTCCGGCAGTGGCCCGGCCACGGCCTGCGCGCCGTGCTCGCCCTGCGGCCCGACCGGCTCGAGCCACGCGTGGCCGAGGTGGTCATGGCCTGGCACCCGCAGGGCGACGGCCACGGCGACCTCGACGACCACGACGCCCGCGGCTGGCTGGCGCTGTTTCGCGCCGCCGCCGGGCGGGGCGTCGTCGGGGTGGCCGCGGACGTCACCCACACCGGCGCCCGCCAGGTCGACGCGCTGCGCCGGCACATCGGGTTCCGCCCCGTCGCCGAGGCCTACGCCGAGATCGGCCTCGGCGGCGTCGACGGCCGGATCGAGGTCGACCGCTGGAGCGCGACCGTGACACCGACCGGGGAGGTCGAGGTCCGCCTCGCCCACCACGACGATCCCGCCGGCCGGGCCGAGCTGGCGTCCCGGCTGGCCCGCCTCCTCCGCCCCCGGACCGACGACGGCGCCCGGCCGGGCACGCCCGTCCGCCTCTGGGGTCCGGTGACCCTCGACGGCTGCCGGGCCTGGTCGGCCGACATCGACGGCGACGAGGAGGGCCGGGACGCCATGCGCGCCGGCGAGGTCTGCCTCCACCGCTGGGCGGTCGAGCACGCATGACCAACGCCCTCGACGCCCGGACCCGGGCCCAGCTGGGCTTCCTGGTCGAGGCGGACAAGCTCAAGAGCGTCCTCCGCGCCAACCCGCTGGTGGACGGGTCCCGGCGGGAGAACACGGCCGAGCACTCCTGGCACATCGCCTTGATGGCGCTGGTCCTGGCCGAGCGGAGCGAGGAGCCTGTCGACGTCGGCCACGTCCTCGCCCTCTGCCTGGTGCACGACCTGGTCGAGATCGACGCCGGCGACACGCCGCCGTGGGACACGGCGGGCCGGGCGACCAAGGCGGAGCGGGAGGCGGCCGCCGCCGACCGGTTGTTCGCCCTGCTGCCCGCCGACCAGGCGGCGACGTTCCGGGCGTGGTGGGACGAGTTCGAGGCGGTCGTGACGCCCGAGGCGCGTCTGGCCCATGCGATCGATCGGCTGGCGCCCCTCATCGTGAACCATGCGTCGGGCGGTCGGCTGTGGCAGGAGCAGGGCCGCACTCGGGCGATGGCCCAGGAGCGCCACGAGCCGTTGGTCGAGTGGGCTCCCGGTCTCGGTCCCCTCGTGCAGGCCCTCCTCGACGATGCCTCCGCCCGGGGCTGGTTCACCGACGCCCAGGACGGGGCCTAGCGCCGGACGGCCAGGTGGAGGCTGGTGCGGGGGCCGGTGACGGCGGTGGCGAGCAGGGTGAGGTCGACGTGGCGGTCGAAGCCGTCGAGGAAGCGGAGGCCGCCGCCGAGGATCACCGGCATGACGTCGATCCGGAGCTCGTCGACCAGCCCGGCGGTGAGCAGCTGGCCCATCAGGTCCGGCCCGGTGATGGCGGTGACGTGCCGGTCGCCGGCCAGCTCCTTGGCCCGCTCGACCGCCGCCTCCAGGCCGTCGGTGGCGGCCTCGACGGAGAGCTGCTCGTTGCGGGCCGGCTCCCGCTCGAAGGGCCGGTGGGTGACAACGACGATGGGGACCTGGAACTCGTAGTCGTCGGCGTAGCTGTCCGGGTCGCCGGCGGCGTCGAACATGCGCCGGCCCATCAGCACCGCGCCGGTCTCCTCCAGCTGCTCCTGCATCACCTCCGACGCCATCAGGGTCTCGAAGTCGGAGTAGAGGGCGTGGGCGTCGCCGTCGGCGTCGGCCACGTAGCCGTCGAGCGAGGTGGTGATGCCGGCGATCAGCTTGGTCATGCCGGGGTGGACCGCGCCCCGCGACGAACCTCATCGGCCGGGGCCTCGCCGGCCGGCCAGCCGGGCCCCGGGCGAGCGGTCACCTCGCGGACGTGGAGCGGCTCGCCGCAGTGCGAGCACACCACCGCGGCGTCCATGTCGTGGTCGCAGGTGGTGTGGTGGTACTGCAGCGGCGGGCCCTCGTCGCCGGCCAGCCAGCGGTCGCCCCACGTCTTCATGGCGGCGATGACCGTGAACAGGTCGCGGCCCTTGTCGGTCAGCACGTACTCGTGGCGCAGCGGCCGCTCCTGGTACGGCCGGCGCAGGAGGATCTCCTCGTCGACCAGCCGGTTCAGGCGCTGGGTGAGGATGTTGCGCCCGATGCCGAGGCGGCGCTGGAAGTCGTCGAAGCGGCGCACGCCGAGGTACGCCTCGCGGAGGACGAGGGGCGTCCACCAGTCGCCCACGACGTCGACCGTCCGGGCCACCGAGCAGGGCCACTCGCCGAAGGGCGTTCGCTTCACGCCATCAGGGTACGAGCATCACCTTGCCCACGCCGTCGGCGCGGGAGGCGAAGAGGGCGTAGGCGTCGGGCCCCTCGTCGAGGGCCATGGTGTGGGTGACGACGACGGAGGGGTCGATCCGGCCCGAGGTGGCCAGCCGCAGGATCGCCGGCAGCTCGTGCTGGACGCTGCACAGCCCGATGTGGATCTCCAGGCACTTGAGCTGGGCCAGGACCATCCGCATCGAGAAGTCCATCGACTGGTTGACGCCGACGATCGACACCCGCCCCTCCCGCCCGGCCAGGTCCATGGCCAGCGTGATGGTGGCGTCGGCGCCGACCGCCTCGAGCGCCACGTCGACGCCCTTGCCGGCGGGGGCCTCGGCGCCCGCGGCCCGCACGCCGTCGGCCTCGCTCGGCTCGGCGCCGAGGGCGGCGGCCGCGGCGCGGCGGGACGGCACCAGGTCGATGCCCAGCACCCGGGCCGCGCCCATGGCGAAGGCGGAGGCGACCGACATCAGCCCGACCGGTCCGAGGCCGACGACGGCGACGGTGTCGCCCGGACCGACCCGGCCCCGGCGGGCGCCGTACCAGGCGGTCGGGAGGTTGTCGGTCAGCACGATGCCGGCGGCGTCGGTGAGCGACTCCGGCAGCCGCACCAGGTTGCGGTCGGCCGCCGGGACGGCGAGGGCCTCGGCCTGGGTGCCGGGGTGGGCGTGGCCCAGCCCCCAGCAGCCCGAACCGCCCGTCTCGCACTGGAGGATGTGGCCGTGGGCGCAGGGCTGGCAGCGGCCGCACGCCACCGATGACGTCACCAGCACCCGGTCGCCGACGGCCACGCCGTTGACCGCCGATCCCAGCTCCTCGACGATGCCGACCGCCTCGTGGCCGAGCGAGTAGCCGGTGGTGGGCGAGAAGCCGTGGCCGTCGTAGATGTGGAGGTCCGAGCCGCAGATGCCGGCCGCGGTGACCCGCACGACGGCGCCGTCGTCCCCGGGCAGGGCGGCGTCGGCCACCTCGGAGACGGCGACCTGCTGCGGACCCTCGTAGGTCAGTGCCTTCATGCCGGTTGGCTAGCGCAGGAGGTCGACGGCGTCGAGGTCGAGGGCGTGCTGGGCGTGGCGGGAGGCCATGGCCATGAACATCCGGTCGCCCCGGTCGGTCTGCTCGACGAGCATCGAGGCGGCCACGGCCATCACCAGCCCGGCGAAGGTGCCCCGGCGGTGCTCCTGCCAGCAGACGTCCCAGTCGAGGTCGTCGATGCCGGCGGCCCGCAGCCCGTCGTGGTAGCGGCGCACCAGCGCCTCCTCGACCGGCCGGCGGTCGTCGGGCAGCAGCCCGGCGCCCATCACGTAGGCCACGTCGTTGAGGGCGGGCCCGACGGCGACCGTCTGCCAGTCGACCACGCCCCGCACGTGGCCGTCGTCGGGATCGAGCAGCAGGTTGTCGAGCCGGTAGTCGCCGTGGGTGATGGTGAGGGGCACGCCCGTCGGCGTGAGGTACGCCTCCAGGCTGCTGAACAGCTCCTCGCCCACCGGCCCGACGTGGGGGTCCATCACCGCCGCGTAGCGGTCCTTGAACCCGGACCAGAACATCGGGAGCATCATGGCCAGGAAGGCCCGGCCGGCCTCCGGGTCGCCGTAGAGCCACTCCAGCTCGGCCAGCGAGGCGTCGGCCCAGCGGGGGGCGTGCAGCCCGACCAGCTCGTCGACGGCCGACTCGGCCACGGCCACCGTGCACCCGGCCAGCTGGTCACCGGCCCGGGCCGGGGCCATGTCCTCCATCAGCAGGACGAAGGAGGCGGTCTCCGGGTCGATGTCGGCGTGGAAGACCCGCGGCGTGGCGATCGGCAGCGACGGGGCCAGCTGCTGGTAGAAGCGGACCTCCTTCTCGTAGCTGCGGAGGTTGAGGGCCGTCGCCCGGCTGGTGGGGTCGGCGGCGGGGAGCTTGGCCACGACGCTCAGCGGCATGTCGTCGGGTGCCCCCTCGACGGTGAGGCCCAGCCGGAGGCTGTCGCACATCTGGCCGGTGCCGACCGGGGCGGCGTCGACGGCGGTGATGCGCCCCCCGGCCAGCGGCTCGGCCAGGGCGGCGGTCAGCCACTCGGCGGTGAGGAGGTCGGGCGTGTCGGCGATGGCGATGGTGCTGTGACCCACGTCGCAGGCCTAGCACCTGGCTACGCCCGTTGCCACGATCGACTCGGATGGTGCCAGGCACCATCCGAGTCCGAGGAGGTAGCCCTCCTGGTGGGCGCGGATGAGGGCGAGGGCCTCGGCGGTGGTGGTGGGGCCGTAGGTGTGGGCCGGGGGGAGGTTGGCCCGGATCTCCTCGATCTGGGCCGCGCTGACGTCGCAGGCGCTGTCGGGCGGTTCGATGCCGTAGAGCCGGGCCGAGGTCAGCCCGAAGATGTCGGCCTTGAGCTCGTCGGTCAGCTCCGGGTAGCCGTGGCGCTCCTGCAGCTCGGGCGAGATCTGGAACGTCCGCAGGGCCTGGATCTGGTCCTGGGGGGTGCCGAACCAGATCGAGTCGGTGCCCCACACCACCCGGTCGGGGCCGACGTGCTTCAGCAGCTTGCCGAGGACGTGGGCGGCGGCGTCGGGGTCCCGCATCAGGAACCACCACGTGCCGCCCAGCTCGGCGTAGACGTTCGACGAGGGCTCCACGCCGTTCTCCGAGAGCGTGCGGATCAGCCGGTCGACGCCCTGCGGGTCGGGGTCGGCCGGGTCGTAGGCGCCGACCCCGCCCTGCCCGGGCTCGAAGCCCGAGTGGTACACGACGAAGGAGATGTCGGGGTTGCGGGCCGCGGCCGGGCCGATGTCGCTCGGGTCGGCCAGCTCGGGCGTGGTGCCGACGATCGAGCTGATGCCCTTGTGGGTGCAGATGATCGGCGGCCCGATCTCCCGGACGTGGTCGATGAAGCGCTGCCCGATCTGGGGCCGATCGGGGTCGTGGTCGTCGAAGTAGAAGTGCTGGTCGACCGGGGTCATCGTGTAGATCTTCCAGGCCGCGATGTCGTAGCGGTCCCGGACGTCGGTCATGGCCAGGAGGTTGGCCTCCAGCTCGCCGTGGTGGGGGTAGGCGCCGCCGTGCATCAGCACCCGGCCGTCGCACCCGAGCCGGGTGGCCACGTCGATGGCGTAGACCATGTCGGCCGACTGCAGCCCGTCGAGGGCCTGGGCCGGGAGGGCGGAGAGGATCGCCATGGTCGTGTCCGACCGGACGAACATCTCCCGGAAGTAGGCGTCGACGGTGAAGCAGGTGCGGGGGTCGCCGTCGGCCGCCCCTTCGGGGCAGGCGGCGTGGGGGAAGGCCGAGGTCCACTCGCCGCCGGGCTGGGCCAGGTCCTGGTTCACGTAGTGCGACTGCACGTCGAAGATGAACTCGCCGCCGCCCAGCTCCTCGAGGGCGGCGTCGGTGTCGACGGTGGCCTCCTCGGAGACGTCGTAGGTGCCGCCCGGCGTCCGGCCCTTGCTCTTGGCCTCCTCCTTGGAGCAGGCGGCGAGCATGAAGAAGGTGGCCGCCGCGCCGGTCGCCCCGGTGAGGAAGCGGCGCCGGGAGATGCCGAGCCGCCGGGCGTTCTCGTCGGCCAGCAGGTGGGTGCGGCGGATGGCCTCGGCGACCGCCGGTGTGTGGGGGACGGGGACGAACTCGCCGTTCGACACCGGTCCGAGCTTCACCGGGAGGGGGTCGACGTCGCTCATGGCACGCCATGCTCGCACGTCCTTTGCTCCTCTGTTTCGGCTCCGTGAACCATGGCCGCGCGGCATTGCCGAAGATCCAATGCGCACTTACCGTATGCACGCATATGGTTCTGCGAGACACAGGGGGGCTGCGGTGCTGGTGAGCGAGGTCCCGGCCCTCCGGGAGTACTGGTACCCGATCGCCTACGACCACGAGGTGACGGACGCGCCCCGGCCGTTCCGCATCTTCGGCGAGGACTACGTGGCCTGGAGGCCCGAGCCCGGCGGCCCGGTCCACGCCGGCGTCGACGAGTGCCCGCACCGGTCGGCCCGCCTCTCGCAGGGCTGGGTCACCGACGGCTGCCTGGTCTGCCCGTACCACGGGTGGCGCTTCGACGGCACCGGCCAGTGCGTCGAGATCCCGGCCGCCGACCCTGACCTGCCGGTCCCGCCCCGGGCCCACGTCGACTCGATCCTCGTCGAGGAGCGCTACGGCCTGGTGTGGGTGTGCGTCGGCATGCCCCGGGAGGACATCCCGCACCTGCCCGAGGCCGACCCGGACAGCGGATACGCCCTGATCCACGAGATGATGGCGACCTGGAAGGCCTCCGCGCCCCGGATCATCGACAACGCCCTCGACGTCAGCCACGTGGCCTGGGTCCACCGCAACTCGGTCGGCTCGGCGGCCAACCCCCGGCTCTCGCCCTTCACGGTCGAGCGGGACGGGCTGCGGATCCTCTTCTCGACCAGCTACGTGGTGGCGGTCAACGAGGCCCAGAAGCGCAACACCGGGATCCAGAGCGACCTCACCGAGCGGACGACCCACGCCGAGCTGGTCAACCCCCTCGTGTTCCGGGGCGTGCTCGAGTACCACGAGAACGGCCTGCGCCACGTCCTGTTCAAGACGGCGACGCCGGTCGACGACCGCACCACCCTCTTCTGCCAGTTCATCGCCCGCAGCGACGACCCCAGCCCCGAGGTCTGGGACGCCATCGCCGCGGTCGACCGCACCGTGCAGGAGGAGGACCGGGTGCTGCTCGAGGGGGTCAACCCCAACTTCCCGATCGAGACGACGACCGAGCTGCACACCAAGTCCGATCGCATGACGCTCGAGTACCGGCGGGTGCTCGCCGAGCTGGCCGCCGAGACCACCGTCGCCCCCGACGCGACCTGGGCCCGCATCCGCCGCAGATCCCCCACCCCTGATCCCCTAGGACCCGCACCGGGTCCGACGACACCACCGGAGAGATCCATGTCCCGACACCGCCTTGGCGGCGCGCGCCCTGCCGCCGCCCTCCTCATCGCCGGCGCGCTGCTCCTCGCCGCCTGCGGCTCCGACGACGGCGGCGACGAGCCCGCCGGCGCCGGCAGCAGCAGCGGCGGCGGCGAGAGCACCAGCTGGACCATGGTCACCGACCAGGCCGGGCTGGGCGACAAGGGCTTCAACGACCTGGCCTACGCCGGGCTGGAGGCGGCCGCCGCCGACCTGGGCGGCGAGGCCGTCGTCATCGAGTCGAGCGAGCAGGCCCAGTACGTCCCGAACCTCGAGCAGGCCGTGGCCGACGGCTCGTCGCTGACCGTGGGCGTCGGCTTCCTGATCACCGACGCCATCGCCGAGGTGGCCCAGGCCCACGAGGACTCCTCGTTCCTGCTGATCGACGCGGTGGCCGCCGACGCCGACGGCGAGCCCCTCCCCAACGTCGCCAGCGTGACGTTCAAGGAGCACGAGGCCGCCTACCTCGCCGGCATCATCGCCGCCTCGACCACCGAGGCCGACACGATCGGCTTCGTCGGCGGCCAGGAGATCCCGCCGGTCGTCCGCTTCCTGAAGGGCTTCGAGGCCGGCGTGGCGTCGGTGGATCCGGGCATCACCGTCCAGGTGTCCTACGTCGGCGCCTTCGACGACTCGCAGAAGGCCAAGGAGCTGGCCGCCGGGTTCTACGACGGCGGCGCCGACCTGGTGTTCGAGGTCGCCGGGCTCGGCGGCCTGGGCGTCTTCGAGGAGGCCGAGAGCCGGGGCGAGGGCTTCTGGGTCGTCGGCACCGACACCTGCAAGCAGGACCTGGCCCCCGACAACTTCCTGACCTCGGCCACCAAGGACGTGGCCGGCGTGGTCGAGCGCACCGCCGCCGCCGTGGACGACGGCTCCTTCGAGGGCGGGGCGATCACCGAGGGCCTGGCCGAGGACGCCGTCGGGGTCTGCGAGGACACCTTCGGGGACCTGCCCCAGGAGGTCCAGGACGCGGTGGACGCCGCCCGCGACGAGATCGCCTCGGGCGCTCTCGAGGTCCCCTCGGAGTAGGTCGTGAGCACCCGTCCCCCCACCCCCGTCCCCGCCGCCGCCCCCACGGTGCGGCTGCGGGCCATCACCAAGGCCTACCCGGGCGTGGTGGCCAACGACGGGATCGACCTCACCCTGCGGGCCGGCACCGTGCACGGCCTGCTGGGCGAGAACGGGGCGGGCAAGTCGACCCTGATGAAGGTGCTGTTCGGGTTGGTGCACCCGGACTCCGGCACCATCGAGGTCGACGGCCAGGAGCGTCGGTTACGTTCACCGGCCGACGCCCTGGCCGCCGGCCTCGGCATGGTCCAGCAGCACTTCAGCCTGGTCCCCGACTTCACGGTGGCCGAGAACCTGGTGCTGGGGCACGAGCCCCGGCGCCGGGGGAGGGTGCTGGTCGACCGGGCCCGGGCCGAGCGCCAGGTCCAGGAGCTGTCGGACCGCTACGGGTTCCGGCTCGACGTGGGCCGCCGGGTCGGCGACCTGGCCGTCGGCGCCCGCCAGCGGGTCGAGATCCTGAAGGCCCTGCACCGCGGGGCCCGGGTCCTGATCCTCGACGAGCCGACGGCGGCCCTGGCCCCGCCCGAGGTGGCCGAGCTGGCCGGCGTGCTGGACCGGCTCCGTGCCGAGGGCTGCACCATCGTCTTCATCGGCCACAAGCTCGCCGAGATCGTGGCCCTCTGCGACGAGGTCACGGTGCTGCGCGACGGCGCCGTGGTCGCCTCCCGCACGCTGTCGGCCCACGAGCGGGAGCCGGGCCCGGACCGGGCCCGGCTGGAGGAGGAGCTGGCGGTGGCCATGGTCGGCCGCCCGCTGCCCCCGGCCCCCGACCGCACGGGGGGCACCGGCGCCGACGTGCTCCGCCTGGCCGGTGCCTCCGACGGCCGTGCTCTCGGGCCCCTCGACCTGGTGGTCGGGGCCGGCGAGATCGTCGGCATCGCCGGGGTCGAGGGCAACGGCCAGACCGAGCTGGTCGAGCTGGTGCTGGGCGTGCGCCGCTGCCGCTCGGGTCGCATCACGCTCGGCGACGCGGACGTGACCCGCTGGCCGGTCGCCCGCCGGTTGGAGGCCGGGCTGGCCCACATCGCCGAGGACCGCCACGCCGCGGCGGTGGCCCTCGACCTGACCCTGGCCGAGAACTGTGCCCTCGGCCACCACACCACCGCGCCGGTGGCGCCCGGCCGCTTCCGGCTCTCCCGCACCGCCATGGAGAAGCTGGCCGACGGGGTGGTCGACCGCTACCGGGTGCGCACGCCCGGGCTGGGGGCGACCGTGCGCCAGCTCTCGGGTGGCAACCAGCAGAAGCTGGTGGTCGGGCGGGAGGTCGCCCGCCGGCCCCGGCTGATCATCGCCGCCCAGCCGACCCGCGGCCTCGACGTGGGCGCCACCGCATTCGTCCACGAGGAGCTGGTCGCCCTGCGCGACGCCGGCTGCGCCGTGCTGCTCGTCAGCCTCGACCTGGCCGAGATCACCGCCGTGGCCGACCGCATCGTCGTCCTGCGCGACGGGAGGGTGGCCGGCGAGGCCCTCGGCGGTGCGGCCGACGCCGCCGTGCTCGGGGGTTGGATGACGGGGGCGGCGGCATGAGGGCCCTGCTGGCGGACCGCCGCCCGCTCACCTCGATCCTGCTCTTCGTCGGCACCGTGCTGGCCGCCATGGTCGCCGCCGCCCCGGTGATCGGCATCGACGGCGGCAACCCGCTCGAGGCCTACCGGGCCCTGTTCGACGGGAGCCTGGGCACCGACCGGGGCCTGGCCGAGACGCTCGTGTCGGCCACGCCCCTGCTGATCGGCGGGCTGGCCGTGGGGCGCGGCCCCCCCGGGGGGGGCCAGAACCGGGGGGGGGGGGGGGCGGAGGGGGGGGGGGGGCGGGCCCCC
>JBQGCF010000067.1:0-7923 GCA_052038315.1 Iamia sp. | reverse complement strand
AGGAAGCCGTTGATGGCCATGCCCACGTCCCACGTCTTGCCCCGGGGGTAGACGAAGAAGACGGCGACCAGGCCGCCGGCGCAGGCGGCGAGCGTGGTGTTGGCGGCCACCCGGCCGATGCCCTCGAAGTCCATGCCCGAGAGGGTCGAGCCCGGGTTGAAGCCGTACCAGCCGAACCACAGGATCACGGCGCCGATGGCGGCGATGTTCATGTCGTGGGGGGCGGTGGGGCCACCGCCGTCCCGCTTGAAGGTGCGGCCGATGCGGGGCCCGAGGGCCAGGGCGCCGAACAGGGCGACGGTGGCGCCGACGGTGTGGACCACCGTCGAGCCGGCGAAGTCACGGAAGACGATGCCGTCGGGGACGATGCCGTTGAACCAGCCCATCGTGTTGGCCAGCCAGCCGCCGGGACCCCAGACCCAGTGGGCGAAGATCGGGTAGATCAGGCCGCTCACCGCCGCGCTGTAGAGGATGTCGCCCTTGAAGCTGGTGCGGCCGACCATGGCGCCCGAGGTGATCGTCGAGGCGGTGTCGGCGAAGGCGAACTGGAAGAGGAAGAAGGCCAGGAAGGCGACCCGGGTGTCGAACAGCCCGCTGTAGTCGTAGGTGGCCGGCGCCCCCGAGAGGAAGAAGTACTCGTGGCCGATCAGGCCGTTCCCGCCACCGAACTGGAAGGCGAACCCGACCGCGAAGTACAGGAGCCCGCACAGGCAGGTGTCGAAGATGCACTCCATCATGATGTTGACCGACTCCCGCGAGCGGGCGAAGCCGGCCTCCAGGGCCATGAACCCGGCCTGCATGAAGAATACCAGGAAGGCTGCCACCAGCACCCACATCGTGTTGAGGGGGCTGATGAGGTTGTCGGCCACCGGACCGGCGCTGTCCTGGGCCCCGGCCGGCGACCCCAGGAGGTAGGTCGCCAGCTGCATCAGCCCGAGCACGGCGGCGAGACCGGTCAGCTTGGCCCCGAGGAGCAGGGCGAAGCGCTTCTGCACGGGGCGCGTCGTGAGCGCCGAGAGCGGGAGCCGCTCGCCGCGCCGACGGCGGCGGAGGAACGGGAGTGTCGTCATGGGGCGGCAAGGTACGGACGGCGTGTTGCACGTTCGTGCCGCTCGTGTGGCGCGTTCGGGTCAGGTCTCTGACCGCAACCTGACCGTCAGCGTTCCGCTACGGTCGTCCCCCGGTGCGCCGGGAAGTCTGGTCGGCTCCTGTTCGCCGACCCCGAGAGCGCCTGTGCTCCTGCCTGCTCCCCCGCTGATCACGACCGGTCTCGGGGAGGAAACACACCCGTCACATCGGGTGCATACGGTCGCCCCCGCCGCCGCGCCGAGGGACGAGATCGGCACCGAGAACGGGCCGAGGAGGTTCCCCTGAGCGCAGTCCTGCTGGTGCACCTGGCCGTCGGCCTGGCCCTGCTCGCCGGGGGCCGGGCCCTCGGCCGTCGCGCCTTCGCCGTCGCCGCCGTGGTCACGCTAGGCGCCCTGGGCTGGGCGGTGGCCCGCGCTGCCGGGATCCTCGACGGCCGGGCGGTCGTCGAGCGCACCGGCTGGGTGCCCGAGCTGGGCCTGTCGCTCGACCTCCGCGTCGACGCCTTCTCGCTGCTGTTCGTGCTGCTGGTCGCCGGCATCGGCGTGCTCGTCCAGCTCTACGCCACCCGCTACTTCGGTGCCGAGCAGGAGGGCCTCCACCGGCTGGCCGGGCTGCTGCTCGTCTTCACCGCGGCCATGCTCGGCGTGGTCACCGCCTCCAACCTCCTGGTGCTCTACGTGGCCTGGGAGCTGACGTCGGTCTCGTCGTACCTGATCATCGGGTGGCAGGACGCCGATGCCCGGGCCCGGGCCGCCGCCCTCCAGGCCATGCTCACCACCGGGGCCGGGGGGCTGGCCATGCTCGCCGGCTTCGTGCTGATCGGGCAGGCCGCCGGCACCTACGACCTGGCCGCCCTGGTCGAGCACCCGCCGAGCGGCACCGCCGTCGACGTCGGGCTGGTGCTCGTGCTGCTCGGGGTGTTCACCAAGTCGGCCCAGTGGCCGTTCTCGGCGTGGCTGCCGGGGGCCATGGTGGCGCCGACCCCGGTCAGCGCCTTCCTGCACTCCGCCACCATGGTCAAGGCCGGCGTCTACCTGGTCGCCCGGCTCGCCCCCGCCTTCGCCGAGCACGGCATCTGGCGGCCGCTCGTGCTCGCCGTCGGGCTGGCCACCATGCTCACCGGCGGGTGGCGGGCGCTGCGCCAGCACGACCTGAAGCGGATCCTCGCCTACGGCACCGTCAGCCAGCTCGGCTTCATGGTCACCCTCTTCGGGGCGGGCACCCCCGAGTCGACGGCGGCCGGGGTGGCCGTGCTCCTCGGCCACGCCCTGTTCAAGGCGGCCCTCTTCCTGGTCGTCGGGGTGATCGACCACCAGGCCCACACCCGCGACATCCGGCTGCTCGGCCGCTACGGCCCGGGGTGGACGGGGCCGCGGCTGGTGGCCGTGGTGTCGGGGGCGTCGATGGCCGGCGTCCCGCTCCTCTTCGGCTTCGTGGCCAAGGAGTCCGCCTACACCGCCTGGGCCGACGGCGACCTGGCCGGGAGCGGGCGGGTGCTGGCCGGCCTGGTCGCCGGCTCGGTGCTGACGGTCGCCTACACCGCCCGCCTGCTGCTCGGGGCCTTCCGCCCCGGCGTCGTCACCGAGGGCACCGCCGAGGACCCCGCGACGGCGGTGGCCCCGCCCGCCGCGCCGGCCCCGGCGGCGTGGGCCCCGGCCGCCGTGCTCGCCGTCGTCACCCTCGCCCTCGGCCTGGTGCCCGCCCTGGCCGGGACGCTGGTGGAGGAGGCGGCCCACGCCCTCGACCACCGGCTGGAGCCCGAGCACCTCTCCCTCTGGCACGGCCTCACCACCGCCCTGGCCCTGTCGGCCGTCACCCTCGCCGCCGGCGCCGGCCTGGCCGCCGGCGGGGCCGTCGTGGCCCGCCTCCAGGCCCGGCTGCCCCACGGGGGCTACGGCGACGCCGCCTACCTGGGCGCCATCCGGGGGCTCAACCGCGTCGCCGATCGCACCACCGGCCTGCTCCAGTCGGGCTCCCTGCCCTGGTACGTCGGCGTGATCCTGACCACTGCGGTGGCCGTGCCCGGGTGGGCGCTGCTGTGGGCGCCGACCCCCGACCTGCCCCCGCTCGTCTCCGGGCCGGGCGACTGGATCGCCGCCGCCCTGCTCGTCGCCGGCGGGATCGGGGCCGTGGTCGTGCGCAACCGGATGGCCGCCGTGCTGTGCCTGGGGGCCGTCGGCTTCGGCATGGCCCTGGTGTTCGTCCTCCAGGGCGCCCCCGACCTGGCCCTGACGCAGGTGTGCGTCGACACGATCGGCGCCGTCGTCTTCGTGCTCGTGCTCCGCCACCTGCCGGGCTGGTTCGCCGAGCGGCCGACGCCGACGGGCCGGACGCTGCGGCTGCTCGTCTCGGCCCTCGTCGGCGTCGTCGTCTTCGCCTTCATCGTCATCACCGGCGACGTCCGGGTCGACCCGACCATCTCGACCGAGTTCGTCGACCGGGCCCTCGACGAGGGCGGGGGCCGCAACGTGGTCAACGTCGTCCTGGTCGACATCCGCGGCTTCGACACCATGGGCGAGATCACCGTGCTGGCCGTGGCCGCCATGGGCGTCTACGCCCTCGCCCGGCTGTCGCGCCGGGAGAGCCGGTCCGAGCGGTCCTTCGCCCCGCTCCGCCGGGACGAGCGGGGTGAGGGCCGATGATGCGGCGGTCGCTCATCCTCGACGTGGTCGTGCGGCTCGTCTTCCACTCGTCGCTCCTGCTCGGGCTGTTCCTCCTCTTCACCGGGCACAACCGGCCCGGCGGCGGGTTCGTGGGCGGGCTGGTGATCGGGGCCGGGCTCTCGCTCCACTACGTGGCCGGGGGGATCGACGAGGTGCGGGCCACCCTGCCGGTGCGCCCGTGGACCCTCCTCGGCACCGGCCTGGCCACCGCCACCACGACGTGCCTCGTCCCGCTGCTCTTCGGGCGCCAGCTGATGGAGCACGCCAAGCTCGACGCCGACCTCGGCCCGCTCGGCGCCCTGCACCTCAACACGGCCCTCTTCTTCGACATGGGCGTGGCCCAGGTGGTGGTGGGCATGGTCCTGCTCCTCCTCGTCGCCTTCGGCGAGCGCCTCCCCCTGTTCGGCGCCCCCTGGGCCCTCCGCGGCGACGAGGCCGACGGATGAGCCTCGTCCTCGCGGTGGCGACCGCGCTGCTGTTCTCGCTGGGGACGTGGCTGCTGCTCCAGCGCCGGCTGAGCCGGATCATCATCGGGCTGGGCCTGATCGGCCACGGCGCCAACCTCCTGCTGATGCTGAGCGGCGACGAGCGGGGGGTGGCCCCCTTCGTCGGCGCCACCGACGGCGAGCGGGTGGCCGACCCGATGCCGCAGGCGCTCGCCCTCACCGCCATCGTGATCGCCTTCGGCATCTCGGCCTTCCTGCTCGCCCTCGCCTACCGCAGCTGGCAGCTGACCGGCGACGACCTGGTCGAGGACGACATCGAGGACCGGCGCATCGCCTCGGACCAGGGCGACGTCGACGAGGAGGTCGCCGACCAGGTGGTCCTGGGGGCGGGCGGGGACGACGGCGACCTCGAGGAGGGCGGCGCCTGATGCGCGTGCTCCTCCCCCTCCCGGTCGTGCTCCCGTTGCTCGCCGCCGGGCTGTCGATGGCCGCCGCCCGCCGGCGCTGGCTCCAGCGGCTCATCGGCATCGTGACCCTGAGCGCGACCACGGCCATCTCGGTGGCGATCCTCGTGCTGGCCGACCGGGACGGCCCCGGTGCCGCCTTCATGGGGGCGTGGGAGGCACCGGTCGGGATCGCCCTCGTCGCCGACCGCTTCTCGGGGCTGATGATGGTGGTGGCCTCGCCGGTGCTGCTCGCCGTGCTGGTGTTCGCCACCGGCCAGCCCGGCACCGAGCAGGAGCAACCGGCCTTCCACCCCGTCTACCTGGTGCTGGCGGCCGGCATCGGCCTGTCGTTCCTCACCGGCGACCTGTTCAACATGTTCGTGGCCTTCGAGATGATGCTGACGGCCAGCTACGTCCTCATCACCATCGGCGGGCGGCGCGACCAGATCCGCACGGGCATGACCTACGTCGTCATCAACCTGATCGCGTCCACCCTGTTCGTGGCCATGGTCGGCTTCCTCTACGCCGCCACCGGCACGGTGAACATGGCCCAGCTGGCCGGGCGCATCGGCGACCTGCCCCACGGCGTGCGCCTCGCCTTCGCCCTGCTGCTGTTCGTCGTGTTCGGGATCAAGGCCGCCGTCTTCCCGCTCTTCTTCTGGCTCCCCGACAGCTACCCGGCCGCGCCCACGGCCGTCACCGCGGTGTTCGCCGGGCTGCTGACCAAGGTCGGCGTGTACTGCATCATCCGCACCCAGACCCTCCTCGTCGCCCCCCAGGACCGGCCCACCGGGTTCATCCTCTGGGTCGCCGGCCTCACCATGGTCGTGGGGGTGCTCGGCGCCATCGCCCAGAACGACGTGAAGCGGATCCTGAGCTTCCACATCGTCAGCCAGATCGGGTACATGATCCTCGGCCTGGGGCTGTACACCGCGGCCGGCATCGGGGCCGCGATCCTCTACGTGCTCAACCAGATCGTGCTCAAGAGCACGCTGCTGCTCGGCGCCGGCCTGGTCGACCACGGCGCCGGTTCGTCCCGGCTGGCCGAGGTGGGCGGGCTGGCCCGGCGGTTCCCGCTCCTCGGCTGGCTGTTCCTCCTGCCCGCCCTCAGCCTGGCCGGGGTGCCGCCGTTCTCCGGCTTCGTGGCCAAGCTCTCCGTGGTCCAGGCCGGGGTCGACGGGCGCGAGTGGGCGGTGGTCGCGGTGGCCGTCGCGGTCAGCGTCCTCACCCTGTACTCGATGACCAAGATCTGGGGCGGCGTGTTCTGGGGTGAGGTCGAGGTCGTGGCCACGCCGACCGACGGCACCACCGAGCGCCACGGCGGGACCGTGCCGATGCTGGGCGCCACCGCCGCCCTGGTCGTCGGCTCGCTGGCGCTGGCACTCTTCGCCGGACCGCTCCTGGAGCTGTGCCAGCGGGCGGCCACCGACCTGCTCCACCCGACCGCCTACGTCGACGCGGTCCTGCGATGAGGCGCACACCGCTCCTCGGCCGGCTCGTGATCGCCACCTGGCTGGTCGTGATGTGGGTCCTGCTGTGGGGCGAGGTCAACCTGGCCAACGTGCTCGGCGGGGTCCTGGTCGCCGGGGCGATCGTGGTCGTGTTCCCGCCTCCCGACACCAACGACGACCCGATCGTCGTGCGCCCGGTGGCGGCCGCCTCGTTCCTCGTCTGGTTCCTGTGGGCGCTGGTCGTCACCAACGTGGCCGTGGCCCGCGAGGTCCTCCTGCCCTCGTCCCGCTCGCAGATCCGCACCGCGGTCGTGGCCGTCCCGCTCCGCACCCGGTCCGGCCGCCTGGCCACGATCGTCGCCAACGCGATCACCCTGACGCCGGGCACCCTCACCGTCGATGCCCGGGGCCGGCCCGCCGTGCTCTACGTCCACGTCCTCTCCTTCGCCGACGTCGACGCCGTGGTCGACGAGGTCGCCGACCTCGAGCGCCGGGTCGTGCGCGCCTTCGGGACCGCCGACGAGGTGGCCCGCATCGCCGGAGGGGTCGCCGCGTGATCGGCGTCGGCATCGCCCTCCTGGCCCTCGGGGGCGCCGGCTTCCTGACCCGGCTGCTGCGGGGTCCCTCGCTGGCCGACCGGATCGTCGCCCTCGACGGCCTGCTGACGATCCTCGTGACCGGCTTCGTGGCGTGGGGGGCCTACACCGACCGGGACACGTACCTCACCGTCGGGGTCGTCGTCGCCCTCGTGGCGTTCCTCGGCACCTCGGCCTTCGCCCGCTTCGTGGAGGGTCGCCGATGACCGATGTGACCGACCTCGTCGGCGGTGTCCTGATCGTCGGCGGTGCCGCCTTCGCCGCCATCGCCGGCGTGGGCCAGGTCCGCTTCGGGGACCTCTTCACCCGCATGCACGTCGCCACCAAGCCGTCGACCCTGGGCCTGCTGCTCGTCTGCGTCGGGGCCATGTTCTGCATCAGCGGCTGGGCCGCCAACGCCCTGCTCCTGCTGACGATCGCCCTGCAGTTCCTCACCGCGCCGGTGTCCGCCCACCTCGTCGGCCGGGCCGCCCACCGCCACGGCGACTGGGACAGCGACGCCGCCGTCCACGACGACCTCGCCGAGGTCGACGAGCTCTAGGACGCGGAGAGGCCCCGCTCCCGGGGGAGCGGGGCCTCCTCGTGTTCCGACGAGGTCGGTGTCAGACGGGGGAGTCCGTCTTGTCGGTGGTCGAGGAGCCGCCCGACGAGCCGTGGAGCGGGGGCTCGACCTCCATGAACTCCGGGTAGGCGTAGGCGCCCATCTCCGGCATGTCGAGGCCGTCGATCTCCCACTCCGCCGGCGGCCGCAGGCCACCGGTGAGGGCCGACTGGATCTTGAAGAAGGCGAAGGCGATCCCGAAGATCACGGTCCAGATCACGAGCAGGGCCAGGGCCTGGGCCCCGAGCTGGCCGGCGTCGCCGTAGAGGATGCCCTTGACGCCCTCGACGTCGGAGCCGTTCCAGCCGGCGCCGTAGCTGCCGTTGGAGAAGATGCCGACGCACAGCACGCCGAAGGAGCCGCACACGCCGTGGACGGCGACGGCGCCGACCGAGTCGTCGACGCCCTTCTTCTCGATGAAGAGGACGGCCTCGACGACCAGCACACCGGCGATGAGGCCGATGACCATCGACCAGACCGGCGTGGTGACGGCGCAGGGGGCGGTGATCGCCACCAGGCCGGCGAGCATGCCGTTGGCCATCATCCCGGGATCGGGCTTCTTGCCCCGGACGAACATGCAATAGAACATCGTGCTCACGGCGGCGAAGGCGCCGGCGATGGCCGTGTTGGC
>JBQGCF010000066.1:0-6181 GCA_052038315.1 Iamia sp. | reverse complement strand
CCGGCGTCGTCCCCTCGACCGGGTGGCCCAGGCCGAGCCACTCGGTCTTCGAGCCCCGGTGGTCGTACACGGGGTCGAAGCCGTAGGCCTCGAGCAGGGCCGCGCCCCGGGCGCTCAGGTCGCACTCGGTGTCGTAGCAGTAGACGACCACCGGCCGGTCCGGGTCGAGGGCGGCGGCCGCCGCCTCCCGGGTGAGCGAGGGCAGGGCCACGTTGATCGCACCGGGGAGGTGCTCGGCCTCGTAGGCGCTGGCGGGCAGGACCTCCAGCAGCTGCGGGTCGTCCTCGTCGAGCAGGGCGACGAGGCCGGCGGTGTCGATCGTCCGGGGCACGGCCGCCGCCCTGCCCGCCGCCGGACGGGGGAACCGCGCATGGACCGGCGGCGGCGGGGAAGGCCCGGCGGCGCCACCTCTTCCCCTCCTGACCACGAAGGAGATCGCCATGGCCGATGTGCTGGACCACCTGATCGAGGAGCACCGCAAGGTCGAGGACCTGCTGGCGAAGCTCAAGGAGAGCGAGGAGGGCCAGGAGCGCAACGACCTCTTCGCCGAGCTCCGCCACGCCCTCGAGGTGCACATGGCCGTGGAGGAGACGTTCGTCTACCCGGTGATGACCGACGTCCTCGGCGAGGACGAGACGGCCGACGCCACCGACGAGCACGAGCTGGCCCGGTCCGGGCTGGCCGAGGCCGAGAAGCGGCTGGAGGAGGGCGCCTTCGAGGCCGCCATCGACATCCTCGAGGCCGGCATCGGCCACCACGTCGAGGAGGAGGAGTCCGAGCAGTTCCCGCAGCTGCGGGCCAAGGCCGCCGACCGCCTGGCCGCCATGGACCCGGAGGATCTGGAGTCCCGGGTCGAGGGCTCGGCCGCGTCGGGCGGGCCGTCCCGCGCCGAGCTGGAGCGGCAGGCCAAGGACGCTGACGTCAGCGGCCGGTCGTCGATGACCAAGGACGAGCTGGCCGAGGCGGTGGCGACGAGCGACTGACGCTCAGGGCTTCCAGCCGCCGGGGTCCATCCCGTCGAGGAGGTCGCCCAGGCGGATCTCCAGGGCGGCGGCGACCCGCATCACCGTCACCAGCGTCGGGACCCGGTAGCCCCGCTCGAGGTTGGACACGAAGGTGGGGTGGAGCCCGGCCTTCTCGGCCAACCGCTCCTGGGTGAGCTCCTGCTGGAGCCGGATCTCCCGGACCCGCCGGCCGAACGCGAGGGCGATGACCTCGTCGTCGGGTCGGCGTCGGGGCACGACCGGCATCCCACCGAACCCCCCGAGCCGACACCACAGACCAGTGATAAGGTCGTGGGCGGACGATACAACGACCAGGTGTGGAGCGGACAGGTGCCATCCGACGTGACGATCCTCCCCAGCGTGGTGCCCTCGGCCGGCCCGGGGCGGGTGGCCCGGCGCCGGGCCGGCCTACGGGCCGGTCGGTCCGGCGAGCAGCCCGGCCACCGCGTCGAGCACGATCCGGCACCAGGCGGCCGCCTCCCCGGGTGACAGGAGGGCGATCCCGGCGCGCGGCGCGCCGTCCCGGGCCCGGTCGCTGCCGACGACGACCACGCCGAGGGCGACCGTGGCCTCCTCCCCCGCCGGCAGGACGTCGAGGGGGATGGCGATCTCGGTGCGCACCGGGCCACCCGGCACCGGGACGGGCGGCCCGGGCCCGATCACGGGCTGGCCCCGGTGGGCGGCCATGGCCGCGGGGCTGGTGGCCGCGGCATCGACGGCCAGCGATGGCCGGCCCCTGGCGGTGCGGGGCACGACCGCCGAGGAGGCGACCAGGTGCAGGCGGGGGCGCTGCGGTGCGTGGCTCGCACCGGGCCGGGCCAGCGCCGGCATCCAGAGGGCGAGGGCGAGGTGCTCGCCGGCGACGTGGGCGGTCAGGTCGGTCGTCGCCTCGCCGGCCAGCAGCTCGTCGTGCCCGCAGTCCAGGACCACCGCGTCGAGCGCCGGCCGGACCGCGTCGAGCACGCCCTGGAGGGCATCGCTCCCGGCCTGCAGGGCGGGACCGGTCGGCTCGGAGCCGTCGACCGGCCACCCGACCGCGGCGTGGGCGGTGGCCAGGGCCCGGGCCAGCCGGTGGCCGTGGCGGATGCCGGGCCCCGGCGCCAGGTAGCGCTGGGGCTCCGAGAGGGCCAGCTCCAGCTCGACGACCAGCTGGCCGACCTGGGCCGGGCCGGCCACCGTCACCACGTCGACCCCCAGCACGTCGTGGAGGTAGGCCGCCCGCTCGGCCGTGTAGCGCTCGGCCTCGACCACCCCGGTCGCCCCGGCCACCGGCCCGGGCACGGTGACGGCCACGACGGGGGCGGAGGGCGTGCCCCGGAGCGCGGCCAGGGCGCCGACCAGGTCCGGATCGGCCAGCCCGGTGCCGATGGCCACCACCAGGTCGGCCTCCCGGGCCATGCGGGCCAGCTCGGCGCGCACCCGCTCGCCCTGGCGGTGGAACTGGTCCTCGGCCAGCACCACCGGGCCGAGGACCCGGTCCCGGCCGAGGAAGCCGTGCAGGTGGTGGACGGGCAGGACGGGGTCGGCCGGCGTGGCCAGGGCGGCCCACCAGGCGTCGGCGTCGTCGAGGGTGCAGGGCCGGGGCACGTAGCCGGCGACGGCGGCCGCCCGCTCCAGCGAGTCGTCGAAGTTGGTGGTCGCCACGGCGATCGCCCGGTGGCCGCGGGCCGCCACCAGGCCGATCAGCCGCTGGGCCAGGAACGTGCTGGGCGGGGGCCGCCCGCCGCCGTAGAGGGCGGCGGCCACCGCCGCGTAGTCGGGGACGAGGACGCCCTCCCGGCGGCGCAGGAGCAGGCCGGCGGCCCGGCCCGGGTCGGGCTCGTTGAGCGGGACGAGCCGCGCCAGCGGGTCACCCCGGGCGACCCGGTCGGCGGCCAGGCGGTCCAGCAGCTCGGGCCAGGTGGGCAGCCCGGCGTCGACGGTGACGCCGGCCCCGCACAGCAGGACGATCCGCCGGGCCCCGATCGCCCGCTCGACGAGACGCCGGAAGGCCGGTTGGTGGGTGCACGAGAGGGCCGGCCTACCCAGCACCGGGTGGGCTCGTCGAGGTGGTCGCCATGGGCCGGGGGATCGTCCCCGACCCCCGCTTGCCGGCCGTGCGCGCCCCTACAACTGGGCGTCGTTTGTCGTGGTCAGACGTCGTGGTCGACGTGCTCGTCGTGGCCCCGCGAGCGGCCGTTGGTGCTCCAGTGCCAGGGCTCCGACGGCAGGTTGCGCAGCCCGAACTCGGCGGCGTTGGCGCTCAGCCACCTGAAGCACGCGGTCGTCTTCGTCGAGCAGCTCACGAAGTCGATGGCCAGGCCCTTCTCGTGCATCGACGTGCCCGGGATCGCCGTCGGCGGCGTGCACTGGCCGGAGGGCTTCTCCCAGATGTCGTAGTGGGTCGGGCCGCAGTTCTGCTTCCGCAGCTCGATCTGCCGCTGCATGTCCCGGTACCCGCTGCCGCAGAGGTTCACCTTGTCGGCCTTGGCTGCGGCGAGCAGGTCCCGGACCTGGGCGACGATCGTCGCGCTCACCGTGATCGAGCCCCCGGCCGGGCAGGTGGCCTTGGCCGTCGCCGGCGCGGCCGGCACGGTGGTCGGTGGGGTCTCGGGCGGGGGCACCGGCGGGGGCGGCTCGCAGGCCGCCCCGATGATGGTGATCAGGATGCTGGCGGCCAGCACCCCGACCGCGCTCCGCCGGCGCGTCGTGGTCGTGGACATGGTCCCTCCCGGGGGTCTCCGTCGTGCCCCCTCGATCGGCACGGGCGACGGCGACCGACATGGGTCGTCCGACCCGTTCTCACGCTGCGTGGTGTCCGGGGCGCTCAGCCCAGGGCGGCGAAGAGGGCCTCGGCCCGGCTGTAGGAGCGGTCGGCGGCGGCCTCGTGGTACGCCCCTCCCGGGACGGCGAAGCCGTGGACCGCGCCCTCGTGGACCTCGACCTCCCCGCCCGGCAGGGCGGCGACGAGGTCGATCAGGGCCTGGTTGTCGGCCGGTGGCTGGGCGGTGTCGTCGGCCCCGAAGCCGACGTACAGCGCGGCCTGGAGGGTGGGCACGAGCAGGTGCGGCGAGTCGGGTTCGTCGGTGGTGCAGCGGGACGGGTGGAGGGCCACGCCGGCGCCGAAGCGGTCCGGGTGGGCGCCGAGGGCCCGCAGCACCGAGCGGGCGCCGATGCAGTACCCGATGCAACCCATCGGCCCCTGCGCCACACCGGGATCGGCGTCGAGCAGCCCGATCACGGCCTCCAGGTCGGCGGCCACCCGCTCGTCGGTCGCGGCCAGGAAGACCTCGAACGAGCGCCTCCGCTCGGCCTCGTCCTCCGACCGCATGGCGAGCTGCAGCCACTTGCCGTCCCGGTGGTAGCGGTCGTGGCTGGCGACCACGAAGCCCCACGAGGCGATCCGCCGCATCGCCTCCTTCGACCCCTCGTCGAGCCCCGGCCCGTGGTGGAAGCTCACGATCCCCGGTCGGGCCGCATCGCCGTCGGGCGTCGTGTCGGGCCGGACCACGAACACCCCCATCGCACCGTCGTCCGTCCCGACCGTGCGCATCTCCTCGATCACCCCCCGATCCTGCCTCGCGGATCAACCCCGGGCGCACCGCCCACCCCACCGAGATCCCCAACGTTGGGGGATCTCACGCCGTGGACCGGGGGCGGCCGTAGGGTGGCCACGTCATCGGCAGACGTCGGCGCTTCTGCGTAGCGACCAGACATCGGCTCCTTCCGCGACATCCGTCCAGCGAAGGGACCCACCGCCGTGGACCAGAGATCGGTCATCGACCAGTTCGTCCAGCTCCTCGTCACGCGTCACGAGCTCACCGGGGCGCGGGCCACCGGCGTGCTGCGTCGCGCCGCCGAGCGGAAGGGCTGGACCATGCACGACCTCGCGGCCTCCGTCGTGCTCGGCACGCCCCGCCCGGCGGTCCCGCCCACCGCAGCCTGAGCACGGCCTCGGCCGTCCGGCCTGACCGCTGGCGCCCCCGGCAGGGCTCGAACCTGCAGCCGTCGGATTAGAAGTCCGATGCTCTATCCAATTGAGCTACGAGGGCGGGACGCCGATCGTACGGCGCCGGGGCGCACGGGGTCGCAGCTCCCCGCCGACCTGCCCGGCGCCGCCGTGGACGGGGCGCCCGATCAGCCGACGCGGGCGGCGTAGGCGCTGCTGTGGCGGACGTCGTCGGCGACCCACCGCAGGGTCGCCTCGACCGAGGCCTGGTCGGCCAGGAACGGCGCGACCGCAGCGTTGAGGTACGCCTTCTTCGGCGTGGCGCCGAGCATGGCCAGGTAGATGCGGACGACGCCGACGTGGACGGTCTTGGCCGTGCGGTTCTCGGGGGCCTCGGAGAACTGGGTCATGACCGTGCCCCGCTTGCGGCGGCCCGAGTCGAGCTCGGCGGTCCAGTAGTCGACGCCCTTCGGCTCGCCCTCGCGGCCGAGGACGTTCTCGTACACCAGCACCACGAACTCGCGGTTGGTGAGGGTGCCGTAGAGCGAGCGGAACTCGGCCATCGAGGCGAACTGGTTCGAGGCGGTGTGGATCGACTTGCCGGCCTCGATGGCGTCGATCCAGTACTCGAGCCCGGCGGTCTCCGGCGGGCGGCCGAAGTAGGCGAGGTAGAGCCGGATCACCTGGGCGTCGACGGCGTGCTGGTCCTCGGAGAGGTGGTCGAGGACGACGTCCTCGGCGGCCCGGTCGAAGCCGTCGATCTCGTCCACGGCCGTCGCCAGCTCGGTGTCGGTGGGGAGCCGGCCGGCGAAGTCCTGGAACTGCCGGCGGACGAGGTCGGCGGTCGTGTCGAACGGGGTGATGTCGGGCGTCGGGGCGGCGTCGACGGTGAAGACGACGGTGACCGTGGCATCGCCGCCCGGCTGGGTGAACGAGGCGCCGACCAGGCCGTCGCGTGCCCACGACGAGCCGCCGCCGCCACCACCGCTACCGGCGCACAGGGCGAGCCCGCCGGCCGTGCCGGTGCCCCCGCTGCCGCCGCGGTAGCCACCGCCGCCACCGCCGCCGCCGGAGTTGGTGCCGCTCCCCTGCGAGCCGTTGCCGCCGTTGCCGCCGCGGTAGCCACCGCCGCCACCCCCGCCGCCGGAGTTGGTGCCGCTCCCCTGCGAGCCGTTGCCACCGTTGCCACCACCGGCACCGGTCCCGTCGTCGTTGGCGCCGCCGGCGCCGCCGCTCGAGTGGCGGCCGT
>JBQGCF010000065.1:0-19454 GCA_052038315.1 Iamia sp. | reverse complement strand
GGGGGGTCTTCCTCCCGTTGGGGGGCGGGCCCTCCGGCGGCTCCCGCGGGGGGGGGGGGGTCCCCCCCCCCCCCCCGGCCCTGTTCATCACCCTCAACGCCCGCAACCGCAACCTGGTGCTGGCCAGCGACTACCTCGACTGGTGGTCGTTCTACGGCATCGGCGCCGCCCGCCTGCTGCTGTCGGACCCGCTGTTCTTCCTGCTCGGGCACTGGTACGGCGACGCCGGCATCCGCTGGATCGAGAAGCGCAGCAACACCTACGGCCCGATGGCCCGCAGCGCCGAGAAGTGGTTCGGCAAGGCCTCGTACCCGCTGATCGTCATCGCCCCCAACAACTACATCTGCCTGTTCGCCGGGGCCTCGGGCATGTCGGTGCCGATCTTCCTCGCCCTCAACGTGGTCGGCACCTTCGGCCGGCTGGCCATCCTGCGGGTGTTCGGCGACGTGTTCGACGAGCCCATCGACTGGCTGCGCGACCTGATCACCGAGAACCGGCTGCTGTTCTTCGCCATCAGCGTCGTGCTGGTGCTGATCTCGCTGTGGGCCGACCGGAAGGCCGGCGGCGGCGAGGTCGACGGGCTCCTCCACATGGACGAGGAGATCCGCGAGATGGAGGAGAAGGGCGAGGTCTAGTCGGCCAGCCCGAGGAGGCGGTCGAGGCCGATGGTGACGCCGGGGTGGTCGGCGACCTTCTTCACGGCCAGCACCACGCCGGGCATGAAGGAGCTGCGGTCGTAGCTGTCGTGGCAGATCGTGAGGGTCTGCCCGGTCGTCCCCAGCACGACCTCCTGGTGGGCGACGGTGCCCCGCACCCGCAGCGAGTGGAGGTGCACCCCGCCGCTCTCGGCGCCCCGGGCGCCGGGGAGGGTGTGGTGGGTGGTCGGGTCGGCGGCCCAGCGGTCCGACGCCGCCGCCATCCGCTCGGCGGTGGCCACCGCGGTGCCCGAGGGGGCGTCGACCTTGCCGTCGTGGTGGGTCTCGACGATGTCGGCGGTCTCGAACCAGGGGGCGGCCAGCTCGGCCATGTGCATCATCAGCACCGCCCCGATGGCGAAGTTGGGGGCGATCACGCAGCTGCTGCGGGTGAACAGGTCGCGGGCCCGCTCGACGTCGGCGTCGGTGACCCCGCTGGTGCCGACGACGGCGTGGACGCCGTTCTCGGCGCACCAGGCCATGTTCTCGCGGGCGGCGTCGATCAGGGTGAAGTCGACGGCGACCTCGGCCCCGGCGTGGGCGATGTGGGCGGCGTCGGGCTCGATGACCAGATCGGTGTCGAGCCGGCTGACCTGGCGGAGGTCGATCCCGGCGTGGTGGGGATCGATGGCCGCGACCAGCTCGAGGTCGGGGTCGTCGATCACCGCGCCGCAGACCGTGCTCCCCATCCGGCCGGCGGCTCCGAACACGGCGACGCGCAACGGGCTCATGCGGGCGGACGCTAGTGCCGGGAGGAGGTCAGGTCGCCAGTGACGGCTAGAGGCCGACGTCGGCCCGGGGGCCGACCCGGGGCGGGCTGGTCACCCAGCGGATGGTGGCCCCGACGACCGTGCCCACCAGGAAGCCGGTGGCGATCACGCCGGACCACAGCTCGTGCTGCCAGAGCAGGTCGCCCTGGAGCCCGATGACGGCGAACAGGGCGGCCCACATGCCGGCGACGGTGAGCCCGGTGCCCAGCGGGTGGGGCCGGCGGCGGGTGGCGGTGAGGTCGGAGAGGACGCCGAAGGCGAGCAGGGCGACGGTGAGGGCCAGGGCCGGGTTGCCCGACATCACCAGCGGCGCCAGCCCGAGGAGGCCGAAGGCCACCGTCCAGGTGCCGGCCCGGGGCGCGGTGCGGGACCGGACGACCACCACCACCGCGCTGACCAGGGCGCCGAACCAGAGGGTGCTGCCCAGGCCACGGGTGGTGTCGTAGTCGAAGTAGCTGGTGCCGACCAGGGCCTCGACGTAGGCGCCGGCCTGGAAGTCGCTGCCCCCGATCAGCGGCGAGTTGTACCCGGTGAACAGCGAGATCACGAGCAGCAGCGAGGTGATCGACAGGGCCAGGACCAGCGAGCGCACGGTGTCGAGCGGGGCGGAGGGACCGTCGGCCACGGCCAGCACCGGGGCGATCATCAGCAGCACCAGCCCGGCGAAGATGATCAGGTGGGGCGGGCTGACCAGCGCCTCCAGGGCCGCCTCGATGCCGTAGACCTCGTGCCAGATCGAGTCGACGATGCCGCCGGCGGTGAGCGAGGCCATGCCGCCGCTCGCCGCCGCCAGCAGCACGATCGGGGCCCGCGGGCCGTGGGCCAGGGCGAAGGCGCCGAGTACCAGCCCGACCCCGGCCACGCCGCCGTACAGGACCAGGTGCCAGCCCGACAGGAAGTCGTCGCCGTCGAGCACGGCGGTGATCGAGACGTGGCGGGCGATGTCGCCGAACAGGCCGACGGCGGCGACCGTGTTGGCCACCATCAGGGCGAGGAGCCACCCCGGCTCGACCCGCCGGGGCATGCGGTCGTCGGGGGCGACGAAGCGGGCCCACCGGCCGGTGGCGGCCCGTGGTGGGGCGGCGGTGCCGGCGGGCCGGCCCGGCGGTGTCAGTCGGGGCTGCCCTCGTCGCACACCGTCTGCCACCACCATGCGATCACGCCCTCTCGATCTCGACCTCGTCCGCCTTACCCGCTTCCACCCGTGTGGCCAACACCTCTCCGGCGATCCAGTCGGCGTGGCCCAGCAGGTCGGCGTCGGCCGAGGCCAGCCGGAGCACGATGCGGTCGGTGAGGGCCAGGCCGGCGTCCTTGCGCATGCCGTTGACGTGGTGGATCAGGTTGTACACCCGGGACTCGGTGCGCAGCTCGTCGTCGAGCTCGGTGTCGAGGGCGACGGTGACGCCGTCGGTGGCGGAGACGGCCCAGCCCTCCTTCTCGGTCCGCTCGACGAGCACCTCGTCGGCGCCGAGGGTGTGGCCGGCGACGTCGAAGCCGCCGTCGGGCCGCTCGGTGAAGTCGCCGGCCTCCAGTGCCTTGCGGACGGTGACCACGTCGCCGCCCAGCTTGGGGCCGAGGACCTTGAGGTTGGGCCGGACCTTGAGCTGGGTGGCCTCGACGGTGCCGACCTCGACCACCTTGACCCGCAGCTCGGAGGCGACCTCGTCGAGGTGGGCGGCGACGCGGGGCTCGCCCTCGACCACCAGCCGGCGGAGGGGCTGGCGCAGCCCGAGCTCGACCTTGGCACGGGCCTGGCGGCCCAGCTCGACCACCCGCCGGACGGCGGCCCCGTCGGCCAGGACCTCCTCGTCGGGGGTGGCGGCGGCGGGCCAGCCGGCCAGGAAGATCGACGCCGGGACCTCGCCGTCCTCGACGGCGTCGACGACGAGCAGCTGCCAGAGGTGCTCGGTGAGGAAGGGCATCACGGGGGCGACGGTGCGCAGGGCGGTGGCCAGGCTCGACCACAGCACCCGGATCGCCGCCGGGTCGCCGTCCCAGAAGCGGCGCCGCGAGCGGCGGATGTACCAGTTCGAGAGGTCGTCGACGTAGGCCTCGAAGGCCCGGATCACGTTGACGGTGAGGAAGTCCTCGTAGCCCTGGGTGGCCTCGGCGACGAGCTGCCGGGTGCGGGCCACGGCCCAGCGGTCGAGGTCGGTCAGCCCGTCCTCGTCGCCGGTGAGGCCGTCGAGGTCGGCCGCGCTCGGCGCCACACCGGCGATGACCGCGTACTGGACGAGGAAGGACGCGCTGTTCCAGAGCGTCAGCAGCTTGCGCTTGATGTCGCCGGCCGGGCCGAAGCCGAACAGCAGGTTCTGGCTGGGCGGCTGCGAGCAGTACTGCCAGCGCATCACGTCGGCGCCCATCTGGGCGAAGGCGTCGGGGGCGTCGATGGTGTTGCCCCACGAGCCGTGCATCTCCCGGCCGGTCTCGTCGAGCATCTTCTCGTAGCCGAGGACCTTCTTGTACGGCGCCCGGCCGGTCAGCACGACCGACATGAACAGCTGGCTGTAGAACCACAGCCGGATCTGCTCGCGCATCTCCGACACCCAGTCGGCCGGGAACCAGTCCTGCCAGTAGGCGTCGTCGGGGAGGTCGGCCGTGGTGAGGCCCTTGGCCGCACCGGTGGCGTAGCCCTTGGGCTCGTAGGTCTCGTGCTGCCAGCCGAGCGTGGAGAAGGGGACGATGCCGGCGTCGAGCCAGACGTCGCCCACCTCGGTGACCCGGCTGACCACGTCGCCGCACTCGGCGCAGCGGATGCGGACGTCGTCGATCCAAGGCCGGCGCAGCTCCTCGAGCCCGTCGAGGCTGTCGACGGCCCGTCGGCTGAGCTCCTCCTTGGAGCCAATCACCGTGATGTGCCCGCAGGAGCAGGGGTAGAAGGGCAACGGCAGGCCGTAGTAGCGGCGGCGGGAGATGTTCCAGTCGCCCATGTTGAACAGCCAGTCGTCCATCCGCTTGCCCATGTAGGCCGGCGTCCACTCGACGGTGGCGTTGGCGTCGCGGAGGGCCTGGCGCAGCTCGTCGTCGACCCGGATGAACCAGTCGTCGGAGATGCGGAAGATCAGCGGCGTGTGGCAGCGCCAGCACTCGGGATAGCGGTGGGTGATCGTGCCCGCCTCGACCAGCCGGCCCCGCTCCTGCAGGTCGGCGGTGATCTCCTCGGCCGCCGCCTTGGCCGCCTTGCCGGCCAACCAGCCGAAGTCGCCGTAGAACAGGCCCGACTCGTCGACCGGGGTGATGATCGGGAGACCGAGCTCCTGGCCCAGGCCGAAGTCCTCGCGACCGCAGCCCGGGGCGATGTGGACGATGCCGGTGCCGTCGTCCATCGAGACCTCGTCCCAGGCGATCACCCGGTGCTCGACGGCCTTCTCGGCCCGCAGCTCGTCGAACGGGCCCTCGTAGCGCCAGCCGACCATGTCGGCGCCGGTGACGACCTCGTCGAACCGCTGGTCCTCGTCGCCGCCCCAGCGCTCGACGGCCCGCCACTCCCCGTCCCTCAGCCCGTAGCGCTGCTCGGGGTGGACGGCGGCGGCCACGTTGGCCGGGAGCGTCCAGGGCGTCGTGGTCCAGACGACGACGGCCTCGCCGGGCCGGTCGAGCAGCGGGAAGCGGACGAACAGCGACGGGTCGACCATGTCGCTGTAGCTGCCGACCAGCTCGTGGGCGCTGATCGAGGTGCCGCAGCGGGGGCACCACTCGGTGGCCCGGTGGCCCCGGTACAGCCGGCCCTGGGCCTGGACCTCCTGGAGGAAGCGCCAGATGTAGGAGATGTTGGTGTCGGAGAACGTGAAGTAGCTGTTCTCCCAGTCCATCCACTGGCCGAGCCGGATCGAGCCCTCGGTCAGCGCCTCGGCGCTGGTGGCCACCTTCTCGCGGCAGCGGCGGGCGAACTCGGCCAGCCCGTACTCCTCGATCTCCCGCTTGGAGTTGAGGCCCAGCTCCTGCTCGACGCCGACCTCGATCCACAGGCCCTGGCAGTCGAAGCCGTTCTGGTAGCGCTGGTGGAAGCCCTGCAGGGCCTTGTAGCGCTGGAAGACGTCCTTGAGCGTGCGCCCCCACGCGGTGTGGACCGCGAGGGTCTTGTTGGCCGTGACCGGGCCGTCGATGAAGCTGAACCGGGGGCCGTCGGCGTTCTTGGCCCGCACCTGGTCGAAGGTGCCCTGGGCCTCCCAGAGGTCCAGGATCTGCTGCTCGATGGAGGGGTGGTCGGGCTTGTCCGGCAGCGGTGCGAACATCGGACCGACGCTACCGGGCTGGGGGCTGGAGACCAGCAGTCCCGGTCCCCCAGAGCTCGTCGGCCAGGTCGAGGAGGGCGGCGGCGAGCGGGGCGGCCGGAGCGCCGCGGTCGAGGGGGCGGTCGGCGTCGGTCAGCCGGGCCAGGACGACGCCGCCGGTGGCCGCGGCGCCGACCATCAGCCGGCCGTGGGCCGTCTCGTGCCCCTCGGCGAGGCGGGCGGTGCGCCCCTCGACCACGACCTCGACGCTCGCCGGGCCGCCCGCCGGGACCTCGGGGAGCACCCGGGCGACCCGGACGCTGCGGACCGCCTCCATCGGCGGCCGGTAGGCGGCCTCGACGGCGGCCGCGGTGAGGACGTCGTCGGCCGACCCCTCGACCAGCACCGCCTGGAGCAGGGGCAGGGCCGGGACGCCGGTGCCCGGGTGGGTGGCGAAGCCGCCCGAGAGCCGGGTGTTGACCTCCGTCGCGACCCAGCCCCCTCCCGAGCAGATGCCGTCGATGGCGAAGCCGCCCCGGTAGCCGACCCGGCGGCGCAGCTCCTCCCCCACCCGGCGGGCGGCGTCCTCCATCCCGGCCCGGACCGCCGCCGGCGGGTCGTACAGGGTGGCCAGCCCCGAGTACACGAGCCGGCGGCCCCGGCGCAGGGTGACGTTCTCGACCGGGCGGAGCACGGCCACCCCGTCGGCGGTGACGAAGGCCCCGATGCTGCACGGGACGCCCTCGACGAAGGGCGCCACCCGGACCCGGCCCAGCCCCGGGCCCCGTGCGCCCTCGAAGAGGCCGACCAGGGCGGTGGCCACGGCGTCGGCCTCGCCGGGCAGCACCCAGCGCACGCCGTCGGCCCCGCCGTTGCGGCCCCCGGCGGCCAGCACGACGCCGTCGCCCCGGTCGAGCCGGGCAGCCGCGGCGCCCGCGCCCTCGGGGGTGACGACCTCGTGGGGCGGGGCGGCCACGCCGGCCGCGGCCAGCAGCTCGTCGACCGTGCCCTTGTCCTCCAGGTCGGCCCACGCCACCCGGCGGTGGCCCGCGACGGGCCGACCGCCGATCGCCGCCCCGGTGGTCAGCGGGTTGCCGAGGACGAGGGCGGTGCGGTCGGGGTCCCAGGCGTCGAGCACGGCGTGGTGCTCGGGCCCCATCCGCTCGACCAGCGACTCGAGGGCCAGCACCTCCTCGGTCATCGTCCGCACCGGGGTGTCGACCACCAGCGCGTCGATCCCCTCCGGGCGGTCACCGGTCCCCTCGCTCCCGGCCAGCACCAGCACCCGCCCGGCGCCGTGCTCCCGCACCGCGTCGACCAGCGGCCCCAGCCCGCGCACGGCGTGGGCCAGCACGACCACGTCCCGGCCCCCGACCAGCCCGTCGACCGGCCCCCGCAGGTTCCCCTCGTCCATGCCCCCAGCGCTACCATCCGCGGCCATGCGGGGGCAGAGGGTTTCGGGACGGACGATCGCGGCCGTGGTCGTGGGCTGCGTGCTGCTGCTGGGCGCCGGGTGCAGCAGCAGCGGGGCGGACCTGGAGGAGGGGGTGTGCATCACCGACCCGCTGGCGAACCTCCCCGACGCCGAGGACATCGACCTCGAGGCCGGGATCTCGGGGATCCAGCCGGAGATCGAGGTCGTCGACTGCGACAGCGGCGGCGGCGACGTGGTGCGCCTCGTCGAGGAGGTCGGTCCCGTCGTCATGGACGACGAGGGCTTCTCCTCCGACGCCTGTCCCGAGGGGAGCCGGGACGCGGCCGTGTCGATCATCGTCGAGGGCGACCAGGCCGAGCGGTGGTGCGTCGAGGACGTCTGACCCGCCCTCGCCGGCCGGCCTAGAACGGGTCGAGGCCGCCGAGGAACTCGAGGAGGGTCTCGTTGACCTCGGCGGGCTTCTCCTGCTGGACCCAGTGGCCGGCGTCGGGGACGATCACCGTGCCGCGGTCGTCAGCCAGCCACCCGTCCTGGACCGCCGGGGGCGTCATCATCAGCACCGGGTCGAGGGCGCCGCCGACGAAGCGGGCCGGCGGCTGCACCTCCTCCCCCGCGTGGGGCGCCATCAGCTCCCAGTTGCGGTCGAGGTTGCGGTACCAGTTGATCCCGCCGGTGAAGCCGGTGCGCCGGAACTCCTCGACGTAGTGCTGGACCTCCTCCTCGGTGATCCAGTCCGGCACCCCCTCGACCTGGGGCAGCCGGTCGACGAAGCCCCGGCCGTCGTTGGCGAACATCGCCGTCGGGTCGAGGCTCTCGCGAGCCTCGGGCGACATGCCCAGGAGCATCCCCCGCATCGTGCGCTCCGGGTCGGCGGCCAGGTCGGCGTCGGCCACGCCCGGCTCCTGGAAGTAGAGCATGTAGAAGAAGGCGTCCCCGAGGAGGTGGCGCATCGCCGAGGTCGGCGGGTGGTCGCCGCGGGGGACGAAGGGGACGCTCATGCCCACGACGCCGGCGACCCGGTCGGCATGGCGCTGGGCCGTGCCCCAGACGACCATCGAGCCCCAGTCGTGGCCGACGATCGCCGCCGTGTCCCGACCGGCGTGGTCGATCAGGGCGACGAGGTCGTCGGTCAGGTGCTCGATGTCGTAGGCCTCGACCGGCTCCGGCTGCGAGGAGCGGCCGTAGCCCCGCTGGTCGGGGGCCAGGACGTGGTAACCGGCCTCGGCCAGGGCCGGGACCTGGTGGCGCCACGACCAGGCCAGCTCCGGGAAGCCGTGGGCCAGGACCACGAGGGGGCCGTCGGCCGGCCCGGCCTCGGTCACCGACAGCTCGACCCCGTCGGGGCGGGTCACCGTCGTGACGGGCGCGGCAGGCGTGGCCCCCAACACGCCACGCCCGCCGCGACACGATCGGCCGAGCCGGCACCGGCCCGGATGAGTCCACCGGGGCGCTCGCCGGTGGGCTCGTCGTCCTCCCGCACCACGACCCCGGACTTCACCGTGGCGCCGTAGCCCCGGGCCCGCTGGATGAGCCGCTTGCCGCCGGCCGGCAGGTCGTAGGCCATCTCGGGGGCGTCGAGGGCCAGCCCCTCGAAGTCGATGACGTTGAGGTCGGCGAGGAGGCCGGGGGCGATCACGCCCCGGTCGGCGAACCCGTACAGGGCCGCGGTGCGGCTGGTCTGGTGCTGCACGATCTGCTCGACCGGCATGACGGGGCCCCGGTCCCGGTCGCGGGCCCAGTGGGTGAGCATGAAGGTCGGGAGGCTGGCGTCGCACAGCACGCCGCAGTGGGCCCCGCCGTCGCCCAGGCCCAGCACGGTGCCGGGGTGGCGCAGCATCTCGTCGATCGCCCACAGCCCGCCGTCGGCGTAGCCGAGGATCGGCAGGTACAGGAGCTCCTTGCCGTCGCGCTGGAGCATCAGATCGTAGGCCACCTCGAGGGGCGACACGCCGTGGCGCTCGGCGATGGCGCCGACGCTCTCCTCGGGCGAGGGCTCGTACTGCGGCGGGTCGCCCAGCGGGAACAGCTTGTGCATGTTGCCGTAGAGGAAGCCCTCGGAGCCGGTGAAGGTCCGCTCCTCGGCCAGGATCGCCTCCCGGACCGACGGCATGCGCAGGGCGGCCAGGCGCTCGTCGAGCGGGAGGTCGCGCAGCGGCTGGTACGCGGCGTGCCTGGTGAAGGGGTGGAAGCTCGACTCGAAGCCGACGAGGATCGATGCCGGCTTGCCCGCCACCTGGGGCACCAGCCAGGCGCCGGTGCGGTTGGCGGCCAGGCCCCGGTCGATCCAGTCCCGCCACATCTCCGGGGCCAGGTCGGTCTGCAGGGTCTGGAAGGTCACCGGGACGCGGGACCGGCGCGAGATCTCGGCCATCCAGGCGATCTCGCCGTCGAGGTCGATCATGTCGCTGGCCACCGAGAAGACCCGGTGGCCCACGCCGGCCAGGGCGTCGCCGATCCCGATCAGCTCCCGGGCGGCGGCGGTGGTGCCGGCGGCCAGCTCGCCGTCCTTGGCCCGGTGGAGCAGCGTGCGGGTGGTCGAGACGCCGACGGCCCCGGCGACCAGGGCCTCGCGAGCCAGGTCTCGCATGGTGGCGATCTCGTCCTCGGTGGCCACGTCGTTGCCCCGGCCCTCGCCCAGCACGTAGGCCCGCAGGGCGCCGTGGGGCACGAGGGCGGCCACGTCGAGCACCCGCGGCATGCTCTCGACCTCGTCGAGGTACTCGGGGAAGCTCTCCCAGGTCCACGTCATGCCCTCGGTCAGGGCCGCGCCGGGGATGTCCTCGACCCCCTCCATCAGCTGGATGACCCAGTCCCGCTGGTCGGGCCGCACCGGGGCGAAGCCGACCCCGCAGTTGCCCATCACCACCGTCGTGACGCCGTGCCAGCCCGACGGCGACACCTCCGGGTCCCACGTGACCTGGCCGTCGTAGTGGGTGTGGATGTCGACCCACCCCGGCGTAACCAGGCGCCCGTCGGCGTCGATCTCGCGGTGGCCGGAGCCGACATCGGTGCCGACGGCGGCGATGTGCTCGCCGTCGACGGCGACGTCGGCCACGTAGCTCGGCCCGCCCCTCCCGTCGGCGATGCGTCCGTTGCGGATGACCAGGTCGTGCATGGTGTGCTCCGGCGTCTAGGAGAGGGCGGCGAGCAGCTCGCGGCGGGTGGGCCCGGCGGGGGCCGGGGGGACGGGGTAGGTCTCGGGGTCGCCCAGGATCGTCATGGCCCGGGTGAGGAACTCGGGGTCGGCCATCAGCTCCGACGGGGTGGCCAGCAGGTTCATCAGCCGCATGAGGCCGCGGCCCACGATCGGGTCCTGGGCGCCGGCGGCGAAGATCCGGGCGATGGCCTTGTTGGCGTCGTGGGCGGCCGAGTCGGCGACGGCGTCGGTGCCCGAGTCCTGGATCGCCCGCCCGTTGGGGTCGGCCCCCATGGCGTCGGCCTGCACCGAGATCTCGAACCAGGGCTCGACCTCCCGCTGGCAGCCCGCCTCGTAGGCCACCGCCCGGGCCAGGGCGTCCTCGGCAGTGGCGCCCGGGTGGGCCTCGACGGCATCGGCGAGCAGCCCGGCCTGGACCACCGCCAGCGAGCAGCCCCGGCCGTAGAGGGGGTTGGTGCAGGTGTGGGCGTCGCCCACGGCGTGGAGGCCGAGGGCGACGGGGGCGCCGTCGGCGTCGAGGTAGCGCCGGCGCCGGTTGATCAGCCCGCCCATCGGGAGCACGCCGGTGACCGGCTCGACGTCGCCCTGGTCGAACAGGGCCCGGGCGCCCTCGTACATCCCGGCGGCGGCGTCGAAGCGGTCGTCGTCGGAGAGCAGCGCCCGCATCTCGGAGTCGCCGGTGCGCAGGGCGAGGGTGATCGAGGCGATGTCGCCGTCGCCGGGGATGGCGAGGTACTTGAGGAAGCCGTGGTCGCCACCGGCCTTGGCCTCGCCGTCGACGGCGAAGCCGCCCGGCCGGCTGTACCAGCGGGACAGGTAGACCAGGCCGCTCTCGTGGACCTCCTCGTGGAGGTCGACGCCGGCGGCGGCCAGCCAGGCCGGCACCGGGCCCCGGCGGCCGGTGGACAGCACGACGAGGTCGGCGCCGAGCTCGCCTCCTCCGTCGAGCTCGACGCCCACGATCGTCGGCGGGCCGCCCGCCACATCCGGCTTGGCCCGCAGGCCGGTGACGCCCACGCCGCTGCGCAGCTCGACGTCGGACTCGGCGGCCCGGCGGCGCAGCACCCACTCGACGGTGGAGCGGCGCATGGTCAGCACGGCCAGGTCCTCGTCGCCGGGGCGCTCGTCGGCGAAGGCCCGGGTCAGCGGCAGGGGCACGGCGCCAGCGGCCACCAGCTCCTCGTGGACGTCGGGGAAGCGGGCCCTGAGCTCGAGCACCAGGCGGGCCAGGAAGCCGTGGGTGTGGCGGGTCTGCGGAGCGCCCCGGCGGTCGGCGGCGAAGGCGGCGTCGACGTCGTCGTGCGGCGCCATCGGATCGCGGTCGACGACGGTGACCCGGTGCCCCTGGCGACCCAGGGCCAGCGCCGTGGCCAGCCCCCCGATGCCCCCTCCGACGACCAGCGCGTGCACCCGCACCCTCCAGATGGTTCTGGCAACGGGCGTTGCCAGATGTGCGGGAACCGTAGCCCATGGCAACGCCCGTTGCCAGCATCCCCTAGCGTGGCCCCCGATGACGTCCGCCGCCACCGCCGGATCCCACCGCTGGGTGGGCGTGCCCGCCGACGAGCGGCGCGCCGAGCGGCGCCGGCTGCTGGTCGCCGCCGCCTTCGAGCTGCTCGGCACCGAGGGCGATGCCGGGACGACGGTGCGGGCGGTGTGCGCCGCCACCCGTCTCAACCCCCGCTACTTCTACGAGAGCTTCGCCGACCGCGACGCCCTGCTCCTCGCCGTCTACGAGCAGCAGGTGGCCGAGCTGGGGGCGCTCCTCGCCAGCCGGCTCGAGGCGGCCGGCGACGACGAGTCGGCCTTCACCCGGGCCGGCATCGAGACGGTGGTCCGCTTCGTGGCCGAGGACCCCCGGCGGGCCCGCGTCCTCTACACCGAGGCCCTCGGCAACGAGGCCCTGGCCCGGCGCCGGGTCGAGACGCTGCACCAGGTCGGCGCCACCCTCACCGAGCTGGGCCGGGAGCGCCACGGCCCGCCGCCGCCCGGCGAGACGATCGGGCTGGTGGCCGCGTCGATGCTCGTCGGCGGGCTGACCGAGACGATCGTGGCCTGGCTCGACGGCCACCTCGACGTCACCATCGAGCAGCTGGTCGACGACGCCGTCGCCCTCTTCCGGGCCACCACCGAGGCCACCCGCACCATCACCGCCGAGCGCAACGCCTGACGCAACGACTCCGTGCAACCGAGCAGCGCGCTGTGCTCCACTTTGAGGCACACTGAAGACGTGCTGACGCGAGTTGAGATCGATGGGTTCAAGACGTTCTCAGACTTCGCGTTAGATGTGCCAGCGTTCGCCGTGATTCTCGGACCGAATGCGTCGGGCAAGTCAAACCTGTTCGACGCGTTGCAGCTTCTGTCGCGTCTTTCAGAAATGGATCTCAGGCGCGCCCTCACCGAGGGGCGGGGTGACCTCACAGAGCAGTTCCGCATGGAGGTCGATGGCTCACCTTCCCGCCGGATGAGATTTGCTGTCGAAGTACTCCTCCATCCTCGCGTGCGGGATCCATGGGGTGTTGAATTGGAACTAATCCATACGCGACTGCGATACGAGCTGACAATCGAACTCCGTTCCGGCAGCACCGCAAGCAATGGAGCCGATCGAGAGATCCTAAGACCCTACGTTGCACATGAATCACTGAATCTGATCATGCCGAAGGACGACACCTGGCTCAAGGCCAGGTCGCCATCGACGGCTAGTCGACGAGCCTTCTTTCGATACAACCGACGGGGCTCATTGCTGGAGACTCGGAGCGGCGATCACCCGACCTTTCTCCTCGGTCAAGACGGTAGTGCAGGGGCGAAACAGGAGCGACCAGCCCACGAGGCTGAGGCGACGGTGCTGTCGAGCATTCTCACCGCCAGTCAGTTCAAGCACCTCTTTGCGCTCCGGGAAGAAGTACGCTCGTGGCGATTTCTACAACTGGACCCCTTCGCCCTTCGCCGTCCCAGCCCGACAAGTGCTGCCGAGGATCTGGAACCCGACGGGTCCAACTTGCCCACAGTACTCGCACGCCTCCAAGGCGAGACCGGGGACGCTGTACATCCGCACGGGGTCTTGGCCGACATCGAGGCTGACCTCGCAACGATGATTCCCGAAATCACCGGTATAGAGGTTTCCGAGAACTCAAGCACACGGGAGTGGGAACTTCGGGTGCTCGCTCGCCACGACGATGGATTCTCAGCACGCGTAGTGTCCGACGGCACCCTCCGACTCCTTGCACTCTTGACACTGATGAACGACCCGAGACTCGGTGGGTTGATTTGCTTCGAGGAGCCGGAAAATGGGATCCACCCGGCCCGGCTGCGCACGCTTCTCGATCACATACGCAGTTTTGCAACAGATTTCTCATCGGATCTGACGCAGCAAGATCCCCTGCCACAACTTCTGGTTAACAGCCACTCACCGGTTGTGCTGGGCTCCTTGCGTGAAGGCGAGGTCTTTCTTGCGGATCAAACCACGGTCGTAAGCCCCGGAGACACTAAGCACTCACGCCGAACTCGGGTTCGTCCGGTTCGTCACACATTGGTAGAAGAGGACCGGTCTTCCGTCGCAACGATCCTTGAAGCAGAAACCTATCTTGAGGCAGCGCAGCCTAGTGAGGATTCGATGTGGCACGGCGCTATCTAAGCATCGCCTTGAGCCCTGAAGGCCGATCAGATCCGGACTTGCTGTTGCCCCTTCTGCGACGAACTGTGGAGAGCGCTTGTCAGGAAGCCAAGACAGAAGTAGAGATTGCCGATCCCTTCTCCCTGGCCCCGCGGCAGCAGAATCGCAGAGAAGCAGTTCTTGAGGAAATAGGGCGGATCTCGCAACAAGTCGAGATCGTCGTCGCTCACGTGGACGGCAACGGAGACCCCGATGAAGCTGTTCGTCGCCATGTAGATCCGCTTCGCACCGTTGCGGAAAACATTGTGCCCCTTGTGCCCGTCCGTGAGACCGAGGCTTGGGCCCTTTGCGACGGCGAGACGCTCAGACGAGTCTTTCGGGTTCGTGCGGATGACGCCGCACTGGGCGTCCCGCCACAACCCGTGCAAGTAGAGGCAATCGCCGACCCGAAGGCTGCTTTGGATCGCTCAGCGGAACTGGGCCGGAACCCCTCCCGTCGTCGCGGCCCCGGGGCACGACCTCACTTCACGCAACTCGGCGAACTATTGCCGATCGACGTCCTCGAACGAGTTCCTTCCTACATCGCGTTCAAGACTTCGCTCGCCGACGAACTACGGCGGATGTCTGTGCTCTAAGCCGGCCACCCGCACCATCACCGCCGAGCGCAACGCCTGACGCCTACTGTCAGGGCACGGGAGGACGGCGAGCAGCAGGGGCCCTCGTGGCCACGGCGCTGCTCCTCGGCGCGTGCGGGGGTGGAGCGGCCGGCAGCGCCGCCCCGTCGAGCACGACCGCCACGACGTCGACCAGCACCACGACCTCGACGTCGACCACGACCACCAGCACCTCGACCACGACCACCGCACCTCCCGAGGTGGTGCGGACGCTGGCCTTCGGCGGCGACCTGCTGACCCACATGCCGCTGGTGGCGACGGCCCAGCGGTACGGCGCGGCGACGGGCACGGCCTACGACTTCGGCCCGATGCTGGCGCCGCTGGCATCGGTGCTCGACGGCGTCGACCTGGCCCTCTGCCACCTCGAGGTGCCGCTGGTCGGCGATGGCCAGGAGGTCACCGGCTACCCGGCCTTCCACGCCCCGCGGGAGCTGGCCACCGCCATCGCCGGGTCCGGCTACGACGGCTGCTCGACGGCGTCGAACCACAGCCTCGACGGCGGGCGCCCGGCCATCGACGCCACCCTCGGCACCTTCGACGCCCTCGGCCTGGGCCACGTCGGCACCGCCCGCAGCCCCGAGGAGGACGTCGCACCCCGGCTCTACACGCTCGACGGCGTGGTCGTCGCCCACCTGTCGTACGCCTACGGGTTCAACGGCTACGAGCCGCCGGCCGACGCGCCGTGGGTCGTCGACCGCATCGACCCGGCGGTGATCGCCCGGGACGCCGCCGCGGCCCGGGCCGCCGGGGCCCACCTCGTGGTGGTGAGCCTCCACTGGGGCACCGAGTACCGCCACGACCCCGACGCCTTCCAGCGGGACACGGCCGCCGCGGTGACGGCCATCCCCGACGTCGACCTCGTCGTCGGGCACCACGCCCACGTCGTCCAGCCCATCGAGCAGGTCGGCGGCCGGTGGGTCGTCTTCGGGCTCGGCAACCAGCTCAGCAACCAGGACGCCGATGTGAAGCGGGACGGCCTGACCGTCGTGGTGACCGTGGCCGGGCCGCCCGGTGGCCGGCTGGCGGTGCGGACGATCGAGGCCGTGCCCACCTGGGTCGACCTGGCCACCCACCAGGTCCTGCCCACCGCGGCGACCCTCCTCCGGCCCGACCTCGACCCCGCCCTGCGGGCCGAGCTGGAGGCGAGCCAGGCCCGCACGATGGCCACCGTCACCGCGTCGGGCGCACCGATCGGCCTCCGACCGCCGCCCTGACGACCAGCTGGGTCCCCCGCCCGAGCGGGTGGGCCTCGACGGCGACGTCGGCGAAGCCCGCCTCCCGGGCGGCGGTGGCGAAGACCTCGGCCTGGGCATCGGTCCAGCCGTGGCTCGCTAGCCCCTCGGCGCCCCGGGCGATGCGGCGCTCGACGGCGAGCAGCCGGCCGCCCGGGCCGAGCACCCGGCGGGCCTCGGCCAGCCCGGCGGCCACGTCCCGCCAGTGGTGGACCGTCGCCACCGACCACACGACCGTGGCGGTGCCGTCGGCGACCGGCAGGGCCTCGGCAGCGCCGACCCGCCAGGCGACGGGGCGCCCGGGGCGGGTCAGGCGCCGGGCCACGGCCAGCATCGCCGTGGACGGATCGACCCCGTCGGCGGTGGCGCCCCGGCCCAGCGCGGCCCGGACCGCCGGGCCCGACCCGCAACCGACGTCGACGACGTGGTCACCGGGACCGACGTCGGCCCACCCGGCCACCGCCCGGGCCTTGCGCCGGCCGCCGAGGGCGAACAGCAGGGCGTAGAGCGCTCCGCTCGGCCCGGCGAAGCCGGGGTGGTCGGCGTGGTGGTTGGGCACGACGGTCGCGGTCATGGCCCCACCCGACCACTTGCACCCGAGGTGAGGTCAAGGCCACCCTGGGGTGGCGGGCAGACCTGGGAGGGTTCGGACATGGCGGTACGACGGTTCGGGGTCCTGGTGGCCCTGGTGGTGGCGATGACGGCGGGCCTGGTGGCCTGCGATCCCCCGGCGGGGTCGGGGCTGACGATCACGGCCACGAGCAGGACGACGGGCCTCGAGCCCGGTGACCCGATCACGATCCGGATCACCGGGGCGGAGTCCGGCCAGGCGGTGGAGCTGTTCGCCTGCGCCCGGGAGGACTGCCTCCCGCTGCCGGGCCAGACGGTCACCACCGACCGCAACGGCACGGCGACGGTCCGGTGGCGGGCCGCCGGCACCGCCGGGTCCGAGCACTACGCCTCGGGCTGGGAGCACCCCCGCCCGGTGGCCTGCCGGGCACCCGACGCCTGCCGGCTCTACGCGGCGGTCGGCCGCGAGCCGATCGGCAGCGAGAACCCCAACGGCCCCATCGGCCTGTCCCCCACCTCGGTCGGCTACACGCTGAAGGGCCGCCAGGTGCAGTTCACCGCCACCCCGACGCAGGACTTCGTCGGCGGGGACCGGATCACCGTCCGGGGCTCGGTCAAGGGCGCCACCGGGCGGAAGGTCCGGATCGCCCGGGTGTTCCAGTTCGAGCAGCGCAACGACTGGTGGACCGAGAAGGTCGGGGCGTCGGTGTACGTCACGGTCAAGGCCGACGGCACCTTCTCCGGCACCTACACGCTGCCGCCGACGATCGAGGAGGCCGACTGCGCCCCGGGCCCCGACGGTCCCGGCGCCTGCTACCTCAGCGCCTGGATCGTGAAGGCCGACGGCTCGGCCATCGACCCCAGCTTCGGCAAGCCCCTCGCCTACCTCCACTTCGACGAGTAGCTAGAGCTTGGCCCTCCGGGGCACGGGACCGACGGCGACCACCGTCGGGTCGCCGGCCAGGCGACGGGCGACGTCGCGGACCTGGTCGAGGGTGACCCGGCGGTAGGCGTCGATCCACTCGGGCGCCGGCCGGGCGCCGCCCCGCTCCAGCTCACCGATGGCGGCCCACCACGAGCGGGTGCCGGCGTCCTCCAGGGCGAGGGTCGACGAGCCGGCGACGTAGCCGATCGCCACCTCGACCTCCCGGGCCGTCGGCCCGTCGGTGGCCAGCCGCTCGACCTCGGCGGCGATCGTGCCCCGCACCGGGGCGACCGCCTCGGGCGAGCAGGCGGCGAAGGCGGTCAGGTGCCCGACGTCGGAGTACAGGGCCAGCGAGGCGTCGACGGCGTAGGCCAGCCCCCGCTCGTCCCGCACCGTGCGGAACAGCCGGCTGGCCGGGCCCCCGCCCAGGATGTGGGCCAGCACGGCCAGGGGCAGGCGGGTCGGCTGGTCGACCGGCCCGAGCGGCCAGGACAGCACCATGCTCACCTGCTCGCCGCCCTGGCGGACGACCTCGGTGGCCCGGCGCTGTGGCGTGGGCCGGTGGCGGGGGGCGAGGGTCGAGGCGGGGTGGGCCGGATCGGCCTCGTCCCAGCGGGCGACCATCTCGACCACCGCGTCGTGGTCGACGGCGCCGGCGGCGGCCACGACCATGGCCCCCGGGTGGTACTCGGCCCGGTGGAAGGTCCCGATGGTGTCGGGGTCGAGGGCCCGCAGGGTCTTGCGATCGCCGATGATCTCCCGGGCCAGCGGGTGGTCGCCGTAGAGCAGGCCGTTGGTGAGGGTGTGGGCCCGGTCCTCGGGATCGTCGAGGGCCTGGGCCAGCTCCTCCAGGATCACCCGGCGCTCGACCTCGACCTCGTCGGGCCGGATCGCCGGGTGGAGCAGCAGGTCGCCGACCAGGTCGACGGCGAAGCCGACGTCGGCGGCCGGGACCCGGAGCTGGACCGCAGTCCGCTCCCGGTCGGTGAAGGCGTCGAGGTCACCGCCGCGGGCGTCGACCTCCTCGGCCACCTCGTCGGACGGCCGGGCCTCGCTCCCCTTGCACAGCAGGTGCTCCAGGAAGTGGGACACCCCGGCCTGGGGCGCCGCCTCGGCCCGGCCGCCCACGCCCACGAGGGCGAGGACGTTGACCGTGGCCGCGCCCGGGACGCGGTCGGTCACCACCCTGCGCCCGGAGGGCAGGGTGGTGACCGCCAGGTCAGAGGTGTCGCTCAGCGGCGCCGACGGCGGCGACCGCCGTCGCGGCCGCCCTCGGCACCCCGCTCGCCACCGCTGCGGGGGCGATCGTCACCGGCCGGTCCCAGGTCGCCGAACTCGGCGGCGACCTCGGCGTCGAAGGCGTCCTCGAAGGACACGACCTCGGCGTCGGACGAGGCCTCGGAGCCACCGCTGCTGCGGCCGCCCCGATCGCCCCGGTCGCGACCGCCACGGTCGCCGCGATCGCCACGGTCGCCGCGGTCCTCGCGGGGCTTGCGCTCCTCCGGCGGCTGGTCGGCCGGGGTCAGGCTGACCTTGCCGTTGGGGTCGACGTCGTCGACCCGGACCTCGATCTCGTCGCCCAGGCTGACGACGTCCTCGACCCGGTCGATGCGCTTGCCGCCACCGAGCTTGGAGATGTGGACCAGGCCGTCGCGGCCCGGGAGGATGTTCACGAACGCACCGAACTTGGTGATGTTCACGACCTTGCCCATGTACACGGCGCCGACCTCGGCGGTGGGCGGGTCGAGGATCAGCTTGATCTGGCGCTCGGCCTCGGCCACGGCACCACGGTCGGTCGAGCCGATCGACACCGTGCCGACCTGGCCGTCGTCGTCGACGGAGATGTCGGCGCCGGTCTCGGCCTGGATGGCGTTGATGACCTTGCCCTTCGGCCCGATGACCTCGCCGATCTTGTCGATCGGGATCTCGAAGCTGATCATCTTCGGGGCGGTCTCGCCCACGTCGGAGCGCGGGGCGGGGATGGTGGCGTTCATGACGGAGAGGATCTCCATCCGGGCGTCACGGGCCTGGTCGAGCGCGGCGGCCAGGACGTCGGCGGGGAGGCCGTCGATCTTGGTGTCGAGCTGGAGGGCGGTGATGAACTCCTCCGTGCCGGCGATCTTGAAGTCCATGTCGCCGAAGGCGTCCTCGGCCCCGAGGATGTCGGTG
>JBQGCF010000064.1:0-70401 GCA_052038315.1 Iamia sp. | reverse complement strand
GCCCAGGAAGCGGGCGACGAAGGCCGAGCCCGGGTCGTCCCACACCTCGGCGGCGGCCCCGTCCCGGACGACCACACCGGCCCGCATGACGACGATGCGGTCGGCGACCGCGTAGGCCTCCTCCTGGTCGTGGGTGACGTGGACGGCGGCCAGGCCCAGCTCGCCGAGGACGGCGCGCAGCTCGGCGGCCAGCTCGTCGCGCAGCACCCGGTCGAGCGACCCGAGGGGCTCGTCGAGCATCAGCAGCCGGGGCTCGGGGGCGAGGGCCCGGGCCAGGGCGACCCGCTGGGCCTCGCCGCCGGAGAGGGTGTCGACGGTGCGGTCGGCGAAGCCCTCCAGCCCCACCCGGGCCAGGGCGGCCTCGACCCCGGCGCCCTGCTCGGCCCGGGCGCGCCCGGCCCTGCGCAGCCCGAAGGCCACGTTCTGGCCCACGGTGCGGTGCGGGAACAGGGCGTGGTCCTGGAACATCAGCCCGAAGCCGCGCCGGTCGGGGGGCAACCGGGTGATGTCGTCGCCGTCCCAGCGCACCGCCCCGGCGGCCGGCGGCTCCAGCCCGGCGACGGCCCGCAGCAGGGTGCTCTTGCCGCATCCGCTCGGGCCGAGCAGGGCGACGACCTCGCCGGGGGCCACGGCCAGGTCGACCCCGCCCACCGCGGTGGTGGCGCCGTAGCGGACGACGAGCAGCTCGACGACGAGCCCCTGGCTCACATGTCCCTCGGCTCGCTCGCTCACCATCCGAGCGCGTCCTTGGGGCGGAGGCGCTCGATCACCAGCACGCTGGCCACGGTCAGGGCGGCCAGCACCACGCCGAGGGCCATGGCCTGGCCCCGCAGCGCCGCCCCCGGCTGGCCGAGCAGGCGGAACATGGCGGTGGGGACGGTCGGGGCATCGGGCCGGGCCAGGAACGAGGTGGCGCCGAACTCGCCCAGCGACACGGCGAAGGCGAAGGCGGCGCCCACCAGCACGGTCCGGCCGACGAGGGGGACGTCGACCTCCCAGCGGGCCCGGGCCGGCGAGGCGCCGAGCGTGGCCGCCGCCTCGCGCAGGCGGGGGTCGATGCTGCGCAGCGCGGGGACGAGAGAGCGGACGACGAACGGCAGGCCGACCAGGGCCTGGGCGACGGGGACGATCACCCGGGACGAGCGCAGGTCGACCGGCGGATCGTCGAGGGCGACGAGCAGGCCGAAGCCGAGGGTCACCGCGCTGGTGCCGAGGGGGACCATGAGGGCGACGTCGAGGGTGCGGCCCGACCAACGGCCGGCGTGGGCGACGACCACCGCGGCCAGCCCCCCGACGACGACGGCGATCAGCGTGGCCGCCAGCGCATAGGTCAGCGACGTCCGCACCGCCGTGAGGGGCGCCACGCTCAGGCCGGTCCCGGTGTCGTCGCCGAGGGCCCGGAAGTGGCCGAGCCCGTAGCCGTCGCCCACCGCCAGCGACCGCTCGACCAGGACGCCCAGCGGCACCAGCACCAGCACCGCGGCGGGGGCCAGGGCGGCGGCCACGGCGAGGCGCTGCCGGGCGGTCACCGGGCGGCGGGGCGGGACGGGCCGGCGCACCACGGCCCCGGCCGCGGCCCGCCGTTCGGCCACCCCGACCACGGCGACCAGGGCCACGACCACGACCATCTGGAGGAGGGCCAGGGCGGTGGCGGTGGCCAGGTCGGTCCGCTGGGTGGCGTAGCGCCAGATCTCGGTCTCCAGCGTGGGCCGCCCCGGGCCGCCGACGGTGAGGATCACGCCGAAGGACGTGAAGCAGAAGAGGAAGACGATGCCCGCTGCGCTCCAGATCGCCGGGGCCAGCCGGGGCAGCGTGACCTCCCGCAGCACCCGCAGGCGGGACGCGCCCAGCACCCGCGCCGCCTCCTCGGCCCGCGGGTCGAGCAGGGCCCAGTGGGCGCCGACGACCCGCACGACCACGGCCACGTTCAGCACCATGTGGGCGAGCAGGATGGCGGTGACCGTGCGCTCGAGGTGGAAGCCCTCGGTGCCGTCGACGCCGAACCGCTCGAACGTCGCCTGCAGCGCGGCGCCGACCACCAGCGTGGGCAGCACGAAGGGCACGACCAGCAGGGCCCGGACGACGCGCCGACCGGGCAGGTCGACCCGCGCCACCGCCCACGCCGCCGGCAGCCCGACCGCAAGGCTCAGCACCGCGGAGGCCGCCGCCTGGAGGACCGTGAAGCCCACCAGGCGACCCGTCGAGCGGCGCCGGACCACGTCGAGCGCCGACCCCTCGGTCAGCCCCCGCTCGAGGATCGTGGCGATCGGGTAGGCGAAGAAGACGGCGAGGAACGCCACCGGCACGAGGGCGACGAGCCCCCAGGCCAGCCTCCTCCTCATCGCAGGACGATCTCGGTCCAGCGCTCGGTCCAGGCGTCCCGACCCTCCTCGATCTCGGCCGGGGTCAGGGTCAGCGGGTCGGTGATCTCGGTGCTGTGGGCGGTGTACTCGGGCGGCAGCTCGGCCGTCTCGTTCACCGGGGTGACGAACATGTTGAGCGGGATGTCCTCCTGGAACGCGGGCGACAGGAGGAAGTCGACGAGCCGGGCAGCGGCCTCGGGGTGCTCGGTGCCCCGCAGCACGCCGGCCAGCTCGACCTGGCGGAAGCAGGCGTCGGCCACCACGCCGATGGCGGGCTCGTCGCGAGGCGGGTCGGAGTAGACGACGTCGGCGACCGGGCTGGACGCGTACGACGTGACGATCGAGCGATCGGCCCCCTCGGCCCCGGCCGCGAAGCTGCCGTTGTAGGCCTCCTCCCACCCGGCGACGACCTCGACGCCGTTGTCGCGCAACGACGTCCAGTAGTCCTCCCACCCGTCGGCGCCGTACTCGGCGATGGTGGCGAGGAGGAAGGCCAGGCCGGGCGAGGACGTCTCCGGGTTCTCGGTGACGAAGGCGCCCTCGAAGGCCGGGTCGGCCAGGTCGTCGAGCGAGGCCGGGGCGTCGGCATCGGTCGGGTAGGCCGAGCGCGAGTAGTTGAGGCAGACGTCGCCCACGTCGATCGGCGTGGCCAGGTGGTCGGTGGCGATCTCGTAGGTGTCGGGCACGTCCTCCAGCGCCTCGGGGGCGTAGGGGACGAACAGCCCGGCGGCGGTGCCCCGGCACAGGAACGTGGTGTCGATGCCGAACATCACGTCGGCCACCGGGTCGCCGGCGGTGAGGATCGCCTGGCTGACCATGGTGCCGGCGTCGCCGGCGCTGACCAGCTCGACCTCGATGCCGGTCTCCTCGGTGAAGGTGTCGAACAGCCCCTCCGACACGGCGAAGGAGTCGTGGGTGGCGAGGGTGACCGTGGTGCCGGCCAGGTCCTCGTCGGCCACCGCGGTGGGGTCGACGGGCGGGGGCAGCTCGTCGGGCCGGCAGCTGGTGGGCTCGGGCTCGGTGGTGCCCGACTCGCCCACGCCGGCCGGCTCGGGATCGTCGGTGCAGGCCGCTCCGCTGATCAGCAGGGCGGTGGCGACGACGGCCGCGAGGGCGCGACGGCGTCGAGGGGACGGGACGACGGTGTGGTGGACCACGTGATTTCCTCCGCTGGCATTGCCCAGGTCAGGTGTGCGGGTCGACGGCGGGTCCTGCCGTCCTCTCAGCCCGTGGCCACGAGCTCCCCGATCGGGTTGTGCCCCGACCCTATCGCCAGCGGGCGTGGTACTCCGAGGAGGCCAGGATCTCGGCCGCGATCGTCGCCACCGGGGTGCCCCCGTCGAGCCGCTCGACGGTGGTCGTCAGCTCCTGCGCGGTGGGCCGGCGCCGCAGCAGGCCGGCCCACAGCACGGCGACGGTGGTGTCCGCCGCCCGCCGCCGGCGGTGCTCGGCCGACTCGGAGAAGCCGACCAGCACCGAGGCCCGGGTGCGCCGGCCGGCCTCGAGCTCGGCGGTCCCGTAGGCGATGCCGGCGGGGTCGCCGTCCCGGCCGAGGACGTTGCGGTAGACCCGCCGGACGAAGGCCTCGTGGTCGAGCGAGCCGTAGAGGGCGCGCAGCTCGGCCGAGGCGACGAAGTGCTGGGCCACCTGCTGGAGCGGCGTGCCGCTGCGGCGGCGCATGGTCCAGTAGTCGAGCCCGGCCGGCTCGGGGAGGCGAGCGAAGGAGGCGAGGTAGAGCCGGGTGACGGGGTCGACGACCGCGACGTGGTCGCTCGACGTGCGCAGCCCGGCCACCACGTCGCCGGGCACGTGGGTGCCGTGGCGCAGGCGCTCGACCCACAGCTCCTCCTCGGCGAGCTGCGGGGCCCGGCCGAGCAGGTCGACGAACTGCTGGCGCACCAGCTCGGAGATGCGGGCGAAGGGGGCGACGTCGGGACCGGCGGGGGTGAAGGTCGCGGCCGACGACGCCGCCGACCGGCCGAGGGCGTTGACGGCGACGACCCTCGCCTCGTGGGCGATCTCGGCCCGCAGGCCGGTGAAGGTGGCCGACCGCTCGGTGACCGTCGCCGTGGCCACGACCGGGCCGGCCGCCCGGAGGGTGACCTCGTAGCTCGTCGCCGGCCAGCTGTCCCCGTCCAGGGCCGGCCAGCTGACGGTGGCCGAGTGGGGCCCGGTAGGGGTCACCGTCGGACGGGCCGGGGCGCGGGGCGCCTCGGGGCCGAAGACCCGGACCGACGCCGGCGTGTCGGCGCTGTCGCCCCATCGGCTGGTCAGCAGCAGCGGGTGGGTGCCGTTGGCCACCGCCGCCGGCACGGTGAGCCGCAGGCTGGTGGCCGACACCGGCGTGATCGGAGCGGCGACCCCGCCGATCGTCGCCGTGGCCACGTCGTCGAGGCCGGTGCCGGTCACCGTGACGGTGGCACCGCGGTCGACCGGCGTCGGCGCCACCGACGTGACCACCGGGTCGAGCCGGACCGTGTGGAGGAGGCCGTCCTGCGTCCCCACGTACAGGCGGTCGCCCCCGGCGCTGCCGGCCACCATGCCGGCCGAGTGGTCGCCCGGGATGGGGGCGCTCTCGACCTTGCTGGTGGCGCCGGGCTCGTAGAGGAGGACGCCCGTGTCGCCGCAGCAGGTCGCGGCGCCGACCCGGTAGCCGCCGGCGGTGGTGGCGATGCCGGACGGGTAGGCGCCGATGCCCAGTGACCCGGACGGGGCCGAGAGGTCGGCCAGGTCCCACTGGTCGATCCGGTACGGCGAGCCGCACGCGGTCCAGGCGGTCGTGCCGTCGAGCGAGAGGGCCAGGTCGCGGCCGTTCGAGCACGACAGGGTGTGGGGCGTGGCGTCGACGGCGACCGGGGTCGCCCCCGACACGTCGTAGGCCCAGAGGGTCGACGGCTGCAGACCCCGGGGCAGCACGTAGAGGTGGTCCCCGTAGCCCTGGAGCTCGGCGCCGGCCCGCACGGTGCTGACGGCCACGGGGACGACGGCACCGGTGACCGGGTCCAGCGAGCCGAGGTCGCCCCACTGGTACCCGTGGACGAACCACAACCGGCCGTCGGCCCACCCCAACGAGGTGGCCAGGTCGACACCCAGGTCCCACCCGCCGGTGACCTCGAGGGTCGTGGAGTCGATGGCGGTGATCCGCTCGGCGCCACCGGCCAGGACGTAGACGGTGCCGTCGTGGAGCACCAGGTCGCTGACCGCGGTCTGCCCGGTGATCGTGCGCACCAGGACCCCGTCGAGGTCGTGCACGGTGACGGTGTCCCCGGCGGTCACGAAGACGTGGCCGGCGGCATCGTCGACGACGATCTCGCCGACCTTGCGGGGCACCGGGGTCGTCTGGGCCCCGGCCGGTGCCGGGCCCGGCGCCGCGGCCGTCGTCCCGATCACCGTCGCCAGCAGGAGCGCGCCCAGCGCCGTCCGTCCTCGCCGTCCCGCCATGTCCGTCCTCCTGCGTCGACTCCGGAGGCTGATCGGCCGGTCCGGCCCCACCCTGAGCCCGCTCAGCCGCCGATCCCGGCCCGGTGGGCGATGGCAGCGGCCTGGGTCCGGGAGCGGACGCCCAACTTGGCCAGGATGTTGCCGACGTGGACGCCCGCGGTGCGGGTGCTGATGTACAGAGCCTCGCCGATCTCGCCGTTGGTCCGCCCCTCGGCCAGCAGGGCCAGCACCTCCGCCTCCCGGGCCGTCAGCCCCAGGTCGGGGGTCGCCCCGTCACCGGCCGTGCTGCTGGCGCCGGGCTCGTCGCCGTCGTTCGTCGCGTCGAGCGGGGCCAGCCGGGCCCGCCGGGCCAGGGCGTCGAGCTCGCCCATCAGCGGGGCCGCCCCCCTCGCCGACGCCTCCTCCCGGGCGGCGTGGACAGCCGCCCGCGCCTCGGCGACGGGAGCGCCGGCGGCGACGAGGGCCTCGGCCCGCCGCCAGCCGGCGTAGGTGCGGTGCCAGAGGTGGCCGGCGGCGGTGGCCGCCTCGACGACGCCCGCCCAGCGCTCGGCCTCGGCCGCCGCCGCCCCCTCGGCCCGGCCCCGGGCCACCTCGGCGGCGAGCAGCGGCTCGGCCAGGGCCAGCGGCATCGTCGTCTGCGGCGCGGCCGCCAGGGCGAGGGCGGCCGTCTCCTCCAGCCGGGCCCGCGCCGCGGCGCGGGCGTCGTCGCGGCGTGTCGGGTCGAGGGCCTGGTCGGCCCGGATCCGGGCGACGAGGGTCAGGACCTCGGCCCGGTACTGGGTGTCGGCGCCGACCCCGTCGCGGGCCAGCACCACGGCGGCGACGGGCCCCGGGTCCTCGCGGGTGCGGGTCAGCCAGAGGTGCTCGAGCCGGATGCGGGTGAGCGCCCCCTCGAACTGGAGGTTGGCCTCGCCGGCGATGATCGGGTCGAGCCGGTCGATCGTGGCGCCCAGGTCGTCGAGCCGGCCCTGGAGGACGTCGAGCCAGCCCTCGGTGAGGTCGGCGTGGATCGCCGCCATGTGGCCGTCGTCGCCGACCCGCTGGTCGACCATGGCCCGGGCCTCGGACAGCCGCCCGACGCCCACCAGCACCTCGGCCGCGTTGAGACGGGCGAAGCCGTGGCGGCGCAGGCCCCGGTCGAGGGCCCGGCGGTGGCCCTCCATACCGTGGTGGAGGGCCTGGTCGTGCCGACCGAGCAGCCGCAGGGTGTCCGACAGGTTGACGTAGGCGCGGGTCTCCCAGTCGATGTCGTCGGTCTCGGTGGCGATCACGAGGGACGCCTCCAGGAGGGCCAGGCCGCCCTCGACGTCGGTGCCGGTCAGCACCAGGTCGTGGCCCACCACGTGCTGGGCCCGCCCGATCGTCGACCGCTCGCCCACCTCCTCGGCCTGGGCCAGCGCCACCCGGGCCTCGACCAGCCCGGCCACCGCGTCCCCGGTGAGGGTCAGGCTGTGGGCCAGCTCGATCTGGACCCGGGTGCGGTTGACGCTGGGCCGGTCCGGGAACGTGGCCAGGGCCTGGCGCAGCATGGGGATCGACGCCGCCGCCCCACCGGTCGAGCGGAGCACCCGGCCCAGGAGGGCGATCAGGGCGGCCCGGCCGTCGGCCCGGTCGTCGGGGTCGAGGTCCGGGTCGGGGTGGGCGTCGTCGCGAGCCAGCTCGGCCTCGATCAGGGCCCGGGCCCGGGGCAGCCGGTTGCCCAGCACCAGGCTGGTGGCGGCGGCCGCGGCGACGCTCAGGCGGGGGCGACCGGCCGTGGCCGCCGGCTCGGCGACCGCGTCCCACGTCTCCAGCACGTGCTGCATGTGGGTGGCGGCCTCGGCGAAGCCATAGGCACGGCGGGCCGCGTCACCCGCCCGGACCGACCACCGCAGCGCCTCGGCGGCGTCGTGGGCCTCACCCCAGTGGAGGGCGGCGCGGGCCGCGGTGGCGGGGTCGTGGTCGGCGCCCGGGCGGGCGGCCAGGCCGCTGGCGAAGGCGGCGTGGAGGGCGGTCCGCTCGCCGGGCAGCAGGTCGGCCTCGACCACCTCCCGGGCCAGGGCGTGGCGGAAGTCGACGCCCTGGTCGTCGCTCACCAGCACCTGGTGGGCGATGGCGGTGCGGACCCGCTCGGCCAGCGTCGCCGCGTCGAGCCCGGTGACATGGCGGAGCAGGGCGTCGTCGACCGGACCGGTGGCGGTGCCGGGGCCCAGCGCCCGCACGACCTCGGCCACCTCCGGCGGGAGGGCGTCGACCCGTAGCTGGAGGACGTCCTGGAGACCGGGCGGGACGTCGGTCGAGTCGCAGGCGTCGACCCCGGCGGCGACCAGCTCCTCGACGAAGAACGGCAGCCCGCTGGCCCGGGCCACCACCCGCTCGACGAAGCGCTCCTGGAGCTCGGCGCCGGCCAGGGCGGTGGCGAGCCGGGCGACCTCGTCGGCGTCGAGCGGCTCGACGGTGGTCGCGGTGGCCACCGGCAGCCGGCGCAGCTCGGCCAGTGCCGGGCGGAGGGGGTGGGTGCGGTGCAGCTCGTCGGTGCGGTACGTCAGCACGACGAGGAGGCGGAGCCCGTCGAGGTTGCGGGCCAGGAAGTCGACCAGGTCGAGGGTGGACGCCTCGGCCCAGTGGAGGTCCTCCAGCACCAGGGCCACGGGCCGGTCGCGACCCAGCCGCTCGAGCAGCCCGATCACCAGCTCGAACAGCCGGGCCGGTTCCGTGGCCACCTGGTCGAAGCCGGCCGGGACCCCGCCGGCCGGGCCCAGCTCGGGCAGGAGCCGGGCCAGGTCGGCCCGGGCCGGGCCGATGATGCGATCGCGCTCCTCCCGGTCCTCGGCGGCGCTCAGCTCGCGGAGCAGGACCCGCAGCGCACCGGTGAGGGGGGCGAAGGGCTGGGCCCCGGAGCCCCGCGACGGGGTGGCGCCGACGAGCCAGGCCCCACCGGCGTCGGCGACCGCCGGGCGCAGCTCGGCGACCAGCCGGCTCTTGCCGACCCCGGCGTCGCCGCCGAGCAGCACGACGCCGGGCCGGCCCTCGACCGCCGCGGCCCAGGCGGCGCGCAGGGCCGTCAGCTCGTCGACCCGCCCGACCAGGTCGGACGCCGCTCCCGGCAGTGCCATCGGCCCAGTCTCGCCGCTCCCCCGCGGTACCGTCACCGAGATGGGGGAGGAGCCGCTGCTGGTCGACGTGGGCGCCTTCGACCGGGTCGAGACGTCGGGGGCGGCCGAGGACCTGGTCGCCTGGATGGCCCACCAGCGCCGCGCCGGTGCCGACGGCGCCCTGGCCGCCCTGGGCCTGGCCCCCGGTGACCGGGTCCTCGACCTCGGCTGCGGCCCCGGCGTCGACCTCGCCGCCCTCGCCACCGCCGTCTCTCCGCCTGCGTCCCTCGTCGCCACCCCCGCCCCCGGCGGCGCCCCCGCCGCTGCGGCCACCCGGCCCGCCGACGACGACGACCGCACCGACGACGACCACCGCACCCGTCGCACCGACGACGACCGCCAGGTCACCGACGGTCGCACCGGCGGCAACGACGACCACGCCGGCGACGACGGCCACCCCGGCGACGACGATCTCACCGGCGACGGCTACTTCGACCACGCCGCCCTCGGCGGCGACGGTGGGCGTGGGTGTGCGGTGGGGCTCGACCGCTCGGCCTCGATGGCGGCCACCGCCCGGGCGACCGCCCCCGGTGCGGCGGTCGTGGTGGGCGACGGCCAGGCCCTCCCCTTCGCCCCCGGCGCCGTCGCCGGCGCCTGGGCCCGGGCGGTGCTGATCCACACCCCCACGCCCGGCGCGGCGGTGGCCGAGCTGACCCGGGTCGTGCGGCCCGGTGGCGTCGTCGTGCTGTCCGAGCCCGACCACGGCTCGCACCTGGTCGCCACCGACGAGGTCGAGGTCTTCGAGCGGATCCGGGCCCACCGGCGCACGACGTTCCGCCACCCGCTCGTCGGCCGGGACCTCCCGGCGCTGGCCGTGGCCACCGGGCTGGAGGTGGTGGGGCGCTGGCTGACGCCGATCGAGCACCGCTCGCTGGCCATCGCCCGGGCCTCGGGCGGGCCCTTCGACGTGGTCGCGGCCGCCGCCGTCGAGGCCGGCGTGGTGACCGAGGCCGAGGCCGGCCGCTACCTCGCCTCGCTCGAGGAGCGGGACGCGGCGGGCGCCTTCCTCTTCGCCGCCCTGGCCGTCACCGTCGTCGCCCGGGTGCCGTCAGGGTCCTGACCAGGTCCTCCCTTCACTGTCACACCCCTTCCGTAGGGTCGACGGCATGACCGACACCGACTCCACCCGAACGGCGGTCGAGACCTACTTCCGCACCTGGCGGGAGCGCGACTTCACCGCCTTCCGGGCCAACCTGGCCGACACCGTGCGCTTCGAGGGCCCCATGGCCATCGTCGAGGGCGCCGAGGACTGCGCCGCCGGCATCGAGGGCATGTCCCGGGCCCTCGCCGACGTCGTCGTCACCAAGGTCTTCGTCGACGGTGCCGACGCCACCACCTGGTTCGAGCTCCACACGAAGGGGGGTGATGTCCTGCCCGTGGCCAACTGGAGCCACGTCACCGATGGCCGGGTCGACCGCATCCGCGTCGCCTTCGACCCCCGCCCGCTCCTCGGCTGAGGGCGCGGCCGGTACCCTCGCCTCCTCCGTCCCCGAGGAGGCCCCGGTGCCCGACGCCCCATCCGACGACCGGCTGTACCACATCGGCTTCGCCCCCTCGGACCTGCCCGAGGGTGCCGACATCGCCCTGCTCAGCGGTGACCCCGGCCGCTCCGAGCTGATCGCGACCCGGCACCTGGCCGATGGCCGTGCCCTGGCCCGCAACCGCGGCCTCGACTCGTTCGTGGCCACGCTGCCGGGGGGCCGACCCGTCGTGTGCGCGACCAGCGGCATGGGCGCGCCCTCGATGAGCATCGTCGTCAACGAGCTGGTGCAGGCCGGCATCCGGACGGTGATCCGCATCGGCACCAGCGGGTCGATCCAGGACCACGTGCGCACCGGATCGGTGGTGGTGGCCAACGCCGCCCTCACCAACCAGGGCGCGGCCGACGACATCGCCCCGCCCCGCTACCCGGCGGCGGCCGACCCCTTCCTCACCGTCGCCCTGGCCGAGGGCGCCGCCGGGCTCGGGATCGACCACCACGTGGGCACCATCGCCTCGGTCGACACCTTCTTCGAGGGCCAGGAGCGTTCGGCCTCGTCGGCCAACCCGCACCTGCTCCGGCGGCTGCGCGGGATGATCGACGAGTACGCCGCCCTGGGCGTGCTCAGCTTCGAGATGGAGGCGGGGACCCTGTTCAAGATGGGCGGGGTCTACGGCTTCACGGCCGGCTGCGTGGTCGGCATCGTCGCCCAGCGCACCGAGGACGAGCGGCCCGACCTCACCGAGAAGGACGCGGCGGTCGACCGCGCCGTGGCCACCGCCATCGCCGCGGCCGACGCCTGGACCGGCGCTGGCTAGCTCTCGCAGGCGACGCCGTCGCCGTCGCGATCGAGGTCGTAGGGATCGGACCCGGTGACCTGGATCGGGCCGTCGACGTAGGCCGGACCGTCACCCGACCCACCGGCGCAGTCGACGTCGCTGGCCACCGGCACGCACGGCGTGTAGCCCGGCGTGCAGTCCGGGGCCGGCGGCTCCGTGGGCGGCGGAGGAGGCGGGGGCGGCGGTGCCGTGGTGGTCGTCGTGGTCGGCGGCGCCGTGGTCGTGGTGGTGGTGGTCGTCGACGTCGTGGTCGTCGTCGGTGCCGTCGTGGTGGTCGTGGTCGTCGACGTGGTGGTCGTCGACGACGTCGTGGTCTCCTCGGTGCTCGGCGGTGCGTCGGCCGGAGCCACCGCGTCGGCGGTGTCGTCGGTCGCGCCCCCGCACCCGGCCAGCAGCAGCAGCGCCGCGGCGATGACGATCCTTCGTCCCATGGTCTCCCCCGTTGTGTCGTCTGCGGTGACAGTAGCCGACAGACGGGCGGGCGGCCCGGGCCGAGCCGCCAGACTGGGCCCGTGGAGAGCCCGGGGACGCCGTCGGTGCAGGTCCGGCCGGCGGTCGAGGCCGACCTCCCCGTCATCACCCACCTGTTCAACGTCCTGATCCCGACCACGGCCACCGCCTGGCGCGAGCACCTGGCCGACGAGGACGAGATGGCGACCTGGTGGCAGACCCAGGCCGATGCCGGCCACCCGGTCCTGGTGGCCGAGGTCGACGGCCGGGTCGTGGGCTACGCCACCTGGACCGGCTTCCGTGGCGGCGACCGCTTCCCCGGCTACCGCACCACCGTCGAGCACACGATCCACGTCGACGGCGACCAGCACGGCCGCGGGGTCGGCCGCGCCCTGGTGGAGGCGCTGGTCGAGGTGGCGGTGGCGCGGGGCATCCACGTCGTCGTCGGTGCCATCGACAGCGAGAACACCGGGTCGTTGGCCTTCCACGCCGCCCTCGGGTTCGTCGAGGTGGCGCGCATGCCGGAGGTGGGGCGCAAGCAGGGTCGGTGGCTCGACCTCGTCCTCGTCCAGCGGACCCTCCCGGGCCCGGACGACGCTCGCTAGGACGCGAAGTCGGGGGTGCCGCCCCGCACCGCATCGCTGCGCCCGGCCGGCTCCTCCCACTCCTCCTGGCGGCCCAGGGCGGTGAGGTCGAGGAAGGCGTACGAGCCGCCGGTCCACTCGGCCCCCCGGCCGTAGGCGCTGTAGGTGTGGAAGACCTCGTCGTCGACGCGCAGGAAGCAGCTCAGCCCCGGCTGCTCGCCCGACCAGCCGGCCCACGACGGGTCCCGCTCGGCCCACTCCGCCTGGCTGCGGTAGTTGTACTCGGCGGGGGCGACGGCCTCGTCGATGGTGACGTGGAAGTCGTGGTTGAAGCGGCTCCCGAGCGACGAGTACCAGGGGAACCTCCAGCCCTTGCGCGCCTTGTAGTCCTCGATCCGGTCGATGGGCGCTCGGGAGACGTACACCAGGCGGGTGTCGCGGGTGGCCAGGTGGGCCCGCAGTCCGTCGGACATCTCGTCGGCGCCGGCGGTGCAGCTGGGGCAGCCGTCGGTCCACTCGGGTTCGAACATGAAGTGGCTGACGATCAGCTGGCGCTGCCCGTCGAACAGGTCGAGCAGGGTGGCCTCCTCGCCCCCCGGCCCGGTGAAGCGGTAGTCGGCCTCGACCCGCACCATCGGGAGGCGGCGGCGAGCGGCGCTGAGGGCGTCGCGCGCCCTGGTCAGGGCCTTCTCCTCGGCGAGCAGGGCGACCCGGGCGGCCCGCCACCCCTCCGGCGACACGATCTCGGGCAGGGACATGGGAGCTCCTCGGCTGGGGGACGGTGAGGGCAGACCGGGTGGGGGCCCGTCACTCATCGGTCGGTCGACACGGCAACCTGGCCAGGAGATGACCGGTTCAGCGGCGCAGGGTGACGTCATGATCCGACCCCGCTACCCCCACGGCGTCCCCTGCTGGCTCGAGCTGGTGGGCGCCGACCCGGCCGCCGCCCCCCGGTTCTACGCCGACCTCTTCGGGTGGGCGGTCGCCGACGGCGTGGCCCGGCTCGACGGCCGTCCCGTCGCCGGCATCGCCCCCGCCGACGCCGCCGGCCCGGCCCCGGCCCGGTGGGTGACGTGGATGGCGGTCGACGACGTCGACGTGGCCGCCGCCGCGGTGGTGGACCACGGCGGGCGCATCGACCACGGCCCCGTCGATCGGGCGGGTGTGGCCCGGGTGGCCCTGGCCGCCGACCCGGCCGGGGTCGGCTTCGGGCTGTGGGACGCCGCCGGCCAGGTGGGGGCCGAGCTGGTCAACGTCCCCGGCGCCTGGAACTGGAGCGACCTGGCCACCGCCGACCCCGACGGGGCGGCCGCCTTCTACGGCGCCGTCTTCGGCTGGCGGGCGGCGGCGGTCCCCGAGCTGGGCGCCACCATGTGGCAGCTCCCCGGCTACGCCGACCACCTCGACGCCCTCGACCCCAGCCGGGCCGAACGCCACGGCGGCGACGGGGTGCCGGCCGGCTTCGGCGACGCCGTGGGCTGGCTGCTGGCGCCCGACCACCTCCGGCCGCCGGGCTGGGTCGTCACCTTCGCCGTCGACGACACCGACGCCGCCGTCGAGCGGGTCGTCGCCGGGGGCGGCACCGTCGTCGAGCCGGCCCACGACCTCGGGCCGACCCGCCTGGCCGTGGTCGAGGACCCCTTCGGCGCCCGCTCGACGCTCAGCCACTACCGCCCGACCTGAACAGCGGTCGGCGTGACCCAGCGCGGCGGCGACCGATCAGAGGTCGAGGACCAGGGCCCGGTGGTCCGACACCTCGGGCTCGGCCGGGGCGACGAAGGCCCGCACCGCCCCCGGGTCCGACACCAGCAGGTAGCTGGCGTGGCGCAGGGGCTTCGGGTACAGCGAGGTGCGGGTGTCGGCCACGCCGACCAGGTCGACCAGCCCGATGGCGCCGAGCACGGCGAAGGTCTCGCTGTCGGGCAGGAGGTTGAGGTCGCCGCCGACGACGGTGAGGTCACCGGGCCGGCGCGCCCGCTCGACCAGCTCCGCCAGCCGCTCGGCCTGCGCTCGGCGGGCCGGGGTGTCGCCCTTGCCGGCCGGGTCCCGGAGACCGTGGAGGTGGACGACGGTGACGCCCCGCCCGCCGGCGGTGCGGTCGACGAGCCGCACGGCCTGGGCCACCCGGGGGCGATCGGCGATGGCCCACGTCCGGTGGTCGACGAAGGACCCGTGCACCGGCGCCGTCTCCTGCCCGACCACCGGGATCCGCCGGTCGACGAAGGTGGCCAGCCCGAAGTCCTGGCGGTGCTCGACCCCGGTCCCGTCGGTCACCGGGCCGGCGTCGCTGGTGACGAAGGCGCCCTGGTGGCCGGGGAGCAGGGCGGCCACGTCGGCGAACAGGTCGGCCCGCTGGGGCAGCGAGCGCTCGCCGTCGTCGAACCGGGTCCAGCCCTGGAGACCCGGGGTGCTGGTGACCTCCTGCAGGCACACGACGTCGGCACCCACGGTCGGGAGCCAGGCGGCCAGGGCGTCGTACACCGCGCCGCCCCAGGCGTTGAGCATCACGATCCGCATCCCGCTCGGCCTAGCACCCGTCCGACGCCGCCGGCGCCAGCCGCCCTCGCCGTCGCCCTCCTCCGGGAGAGCCGAGCGTCAGCCGACGCTGTCGGCGGCGGCGACGATGGTGGCGACGGTGACGTCGGGGTGGGACACCATCGACACGTGCGAGGCCGCCACCTCGGTGACCGTCGCCCCGGCCCGCTCGGCCATGCGCCGCTGGGTGCCGATGGGGATGACCCGGTCCTCGGTGCCCAGCACGGCCCAGCTCGGGATCGTCGACCAGGCGGTGGCTTCGGTCGGGCCGATGTTGGCGGCCAGGGCGATGGGCCGCTGGCTCGACGCGATCAGTCCCCGCTCGGCCTCGGGCAGGTCCTGGGCGAAGGACTCGTGGACCGTCGCCGACTTGAGGAAGGCCTCGACGTCGCCCTCGGGGGCGCCCGGGTAGCCGGCCAGGTCGAGCACCGTGGTGGGGTCGGGCACGGCCAGGGCCGATCCCGAGTCGCCCAGGATGTCGAACACGCTCTCGCCGACGTCGGGGATGAAGGCGTTGACGTAGACGAGCGCCTTCACGTCACCGCCGGCCGCCCCGGCGTTGGTGATCACGACACCGCCGTACGAGTGGCCGACGAGCACCACCGGGCCCTCGGTGCGCTGGGCCAGGTACGAGGCGATGTAGGCCGAGTCGCCGGCCACGCCGTGGAGCAGGTTGGGCGGTGTCAGGACCGTGTACCCCTGGCCCTGGAGCGCGATCGCCACCGCGTTCCAGCTCGAGCCGTCGGCCCAGGCGCCGTGGACCAGGACGATCGTGGGCTTCGACATGGGTGCCTCCCTCGCTCCCGCTGCCCCCCGGGCAGTCGCGCTCATCATCCCTTCGGGGGACATCCCCCGCAATGGGCCGACAAGACCAGCGTCATGGTCGAACCCGCTGACGACGCCAGGGGGTGATGTCCTCGAAGAGGTCCTCCCCCAACGGGCACGTGGGCCACGGGTACCGGCCTCGGCCTCGACATCACCCGCCGCATCATCGACGACCAGGGCGGCACCATCACCGTCACCACCGGCGACGACGGCACCACCTTCACCGTGAGGCTGCCGGGCTAGGCGACGGTGTGGACCACCTCGGCGGTCGATCCCACGTGGGTGGCGGACCCGCCGTAGACCGCCGTGTAGGTGTGGACGCCCGGGGTGCGGGGGGTGCTCAGGGCGGCGTAGCCGGCCGACAGGGTCCGGGTGCCGAGGAGGGTGCTGCCCTCGTAGAACGAGACGGTGCCCCCCGGGATCCCGGTGCCGGGGGCGACCGTGGCGAGGGTGGCCCGGACGATGGTGGTGGTGCCACCCGTCGAAGGTGACGCGGTGAGGTCGATGGTCGACGCCGCCGGGTCGACCTGGTGGACGTGCGGTGCGCCCGACGTGCTGCCGGTCCACGACGGGTGGCCCTCGTACACCGCCGTGATCGAACGGGCGCCGGCCGAGAACCGCACCGTGAGCCCGGCGGTCCCGGTGACCAGGCCGGCCCGGCCGAGGAGGTCGCCGGACTCGTAGAAGGCGACCGTGCCGCTCGGGTGGCCGGTGGCCGGGGCGACCGCGGTGACGGTGGCCGTGATCCTCGTGGCCTGGCCGGTCACCGTCGGCGCCGGGTCCGTGGCCAGGGCGACGGCGGTGCTGCCGGCGGTGACCTGGTGCTCGAGGACCTCGGACACGACCGGTGTCGAGGTCGAGGTCTTCCGGTAGGTGGCGGTGAGGTCGTGGGCCCCGACGCCGAGCTTGGACACGGCCAGCGTGGCCACGCCGTCGGTGACCGTGCGCACCCCGAGCAGGGTGGTGCCGTCGAGGAAGGTGATCGACCCGGTGGCGCCCACGGTCGACTCGGCCCGCAGGACGACGGTCTCGCCGGTCACCGTGGGGTTCGGGGTGGCGGTCAGGGCGACGCCGCTCGGCGTGACCGGGCTCGACGGGTCCGAGTCGGCGCCCGTGCCGATGGCGTTCACCGCGGCGACGGTGAAGGCGTACGTCGTGCCGTTGGCCAGGCCGGTGATCGTCTGGCTGGTGGCCGTCGACGCGAACGGCCGCGGCGTCTGGGCCACCCCACCGACGATCGGCGTGACCACGTAGCCGGTGACGGGCGAACCGCCGTCGTCCACCGGTCCGGTCCACGACACCATCGCCCGGCCGTCGCCGGCCACCGCGATGACGTCGGTCGGCGGGCCGGGGACGTCGAGGTCGGCGACGGTGACGGTGACGTCGTCGGAGTGGGACAGCCCGGTGGGGTCGGTCACGGTGACCCGGAACCCGAGCGTCGCCGGCTCGGCCAGCCCGGCGACGGTGGCCACCGCCTCGTCGGCGTCGGTGAGGGTCGCGGTCGGACCGCTCGTCTGCGTCCACCGGTACGTCAGCGCCGCGCCCTCGGGGTCGGACGAGGCGGTGGCGTCGAGCGTGACCGGGGTGTCGAGGTCGACGGTGCGATCGGGTCCGGCGACGGCCGTCGGCGCCAGGCACGCCACGTCGAGGCAGGGCGAGTCGGACCAGTCGGGCCGGAGGCTGCGGCCGGTCGCGTAGATCACCTGCTGGTCGCCGCCGAAGACGCCCACGGTGGCGAGCCGTGACGGCGAACCCTCGGTGACCTGGCTCTCGTAGACGACGGTCGAGCGGTCCGGCGAGATGGTCGGCGCCACCTTGAAGTCCCGGCCCTGGGTGATCCGCTGGGCCGGCGTGCTGTTCAGGTCGCCCCGCCGGATGTTCCACTCCACCTGCCCGTCGATGAAGTCGTTGTGGTTCCAGACGATCCGGTACGGGCTGGTGGCGACCGGGTCGAAGGCCGGGCGGATGCCGCCGGTGATCGGACGCTCGGCGTCGCTCCCGTCGGCCTTGCGGATGGCGATCCCGTTGGGCGCCCGGGGCACCGACGCGGTGAGCGTCGAGTACACGACGTAGACCCCGTCGGGCGAGAGGTCCGGGTCGACGCGCGGCACGCCGTCGTCGGGGGTCAGCTGCCGGGGCGTCCCCGAGCCGTCGGCCGCGGTGAGGAAGATCTGGTTGACCGAGCCGGCGGCGACGGCGGTGTAGGCGATCTCCCGACCGTCGGGCGACCAGGTCGGCTGGTCGCCGGTGGCGATCGTGGTGCGGGCCGCCAGGTCCGACAGCGGTGCGACCTGGATCGTGCTGCCGACCACGAAGGCGATGCGACCGTCGTCGGGCGCGACCCGGGGGTAGGTCTCGCTGATCCCCGGCGTCCCGGTCAGGTTCCTGAGCCCCGAGCCGTCGGCCCGGATGGCGTAGAGGTCCCAGTCACCGGTCTGGTCGTTGGCGAACACGATCCACGGCGCGGCCGGATCGGCCCCCGCCGGCGCGCCCGTCGCCACCGCCAGCGTGACGGCCGCCAGGCCGATCAGCGCGGCGACCGCGGCTCCCACGAATCGCTGCATCCCCGTCCCCCTCATCCTCGGCCCCTCCTGCCGTGATGGCATCTCCCGCCACGAGGCTAACGGGATGAGGAGCGGAGCGGGGGGGATTCGAACCCCCGGGGGCTTGCACCCCGGTCGCTTTCAAGGCGACTGCGATCGTCCACTCTGCCACCGCTCCGCCGGGGAGCGTAGGCCGATGCGCAGGGCGACCGCCGGTCCGTTCGGTCCGGCGGCGGGCCAGTCGAGGGCCAGGTCGTCGCCGGCGGCGGTGGCCTCGACCGGGCCGTGGCCGAGCAGCTCGACGGGGCGGTGGGCCAGGACGGCCAGGCCGGGCAGCGTCACGGTCGGCCCGGTCGGGACGTCCAGCAGCACGGCGTAGACGGCGCCCTCGCCCTGGGTGAAGCGGACGTCGACGCCCTCGGCGGTCGTCCCGCTGGCCGACACCCACGGCCGGGTCCCGACCAGCGCCTCGCCGTTCACGTCCATCCACCGGGCCAGCGCCTCGAGCCGGACCGCCTCCCGGTCCTGCACCGCGCCGGCCGCGTCGGGACCGACGTTGAGGAGCAGGTTGCCGTTCTTGGCCACCATGTCGACGAGGCTGCGGACGAGCTCGTCGGGATCGATCAGCCGGTCGTCGGGCTCGTTGCGGTTGATGCCGAAGGCGGCGCCCATCCCCCGCGTCGCCTCCCACTTGTGGTTCGTGGCCGCCGGAGGCGAGGAGTACTCGGGGGTGCGGAAGTCGGCCAGCGGGTGGCCCGACGACGGGCCGGTCTCGGGGAGGCGGGGCAGCGCGGCGCGGACCGTGGCGTTGACGGCCCGGCGGACCCGGGGCCGGGCGAGCACGGGCGAGGCGACCTTCCAGCGATCGTTGATCGTCCCGTCGGGCACCCGCCGGAGGTAGTCGGCCAGGAACGCCGGCAGGTCGAAGGCGGGCGGGGCGGCGATGTCGCTCCACATCACGCTGGGCTCGTAGCGGTCGACCAGCTCGCGGAGGTGGGCGTCGGCGTAGGCCGCGTAGGCGGGGTCCTGGGGGACGCAGGCGTAGGCGTCGGCCGGCTCGACGATCGGCAGGTCCTCCCACGTCCAGTCGAGCCCGACCGAGTAGTAGGTCCCGAAGCGCAGGCCCCGGCGGCGCACGGCGGCGGCCAGCTCGCCCACCACGTCGCGGGGTGCGTGCCAGCCGGGGCGGTGCGGGTTGGGCACGTCGGTGGGCCACAGGCAGTACCCGTCGTGGTGCTTGGTGACGAGCACGACGTAGCCGGCGCCGGTCCGGGCGAAGCGGTCGGCCCAGTCGTCGGGGGCCCAGTCGGCGAGGGTCGCCTCGAACGGCGTGCGGAAGTCCTCGTAGGGGGCGTCGCCGTAGGTGGCGCGGTGGTGCGCGGCGGTCGGGCTGTCCGGCACCCGCATGGCGTTGGCGTACCACTCGGCGTACGGCAGCCGGGCGCCGAGCTCGGCCGGGGTCCGCCTGACGACGTCGAGCATCGTCTCGCCCGGTGGCAGGTTCGGCGCCCACGCCGGCACCGAGAAGAGCCCCCAGTGGACGAAGATCCCGAGCTTGGCGTCCTCGAACCACGGCGGCACCCGGTGCCCCGGAACCCGCCCGTCCCGCTTCTTCCTGCCCATCGCACGACCCCCCTTGCCCTCACCCGTTCGGGCGCGGACCCTAGGTCAGGTGGGGCGGGGGTGCTCCTGGCCGGCGGCGAGGGCCTTCCAGAGGGCGAGGTAGCTCTCGTGCTCGAGGTCGTCGGGGACCCAGCCGCTGGCCCGCAGCTCGGTGTGCATCTTGGGGAGGTTGCGCCACGGCACGCCCATGTCGACGTGGTGGGCGAGGTGCCAACCGATGTTGTCCGGCACGAGGAAGAAGCGCGAGAGCAGGTGCTGGCGCACCGAGTGGGTGGTACGGCGGCGGTCCTTGGAGTGCTCCATGCCGCCGTGCTCGGCGATGGCGCGGAGCCGGTTGATCACCCGCCACTCGGTCATCCACGGGACGAACCACAGGAGGTAGAGCTCGGGCCGGCCGAACGCGGTGGCGACGAGGAGGAAGACGGCCTGGCAGTAGAGGATGCGGCGGGCGTGCTTGCCGAAGGCCTTCATGCGGGCGCCCCGGAGGAGCGAGCGCAGGTTCTTCCAGCCGCTCTTGCCGAGGGCGTCCCGGGTCAGCTTGCGGCGCAGCGAGGCCCGGCTGACCGGGTAGCCGACGTAGAGGTTCATGTCGGGCTCGTTGGGCCCGAACTCCTCCTTGTGGTGGGCCATGTGGCCCCGCCGGTACAGGTCGGTGGAGATGAAGCCCGGGTAGCCGACGATCCAGCGCCCGACCCAGTCGTTCACCTTCTTGTTCGGGAACAGCAGCCGGTGGGCGGCCTCGTGGGAGAGGGCGGCGAAGGTGGCGTGGGTGCGGCCCATCCAGACGAAGGCGGCGACGTAGGCCAGCGGGTGGCCGATCCAGGCGGCGAGGGCGATCAGACCGGCCGACTGGGCGTAGACGCTGCCGATGGCGGCCACGTTGCGGGCGACCGGGATGCGCCTCAGCTCGGACCGGATCTCGGGGACGGCCTTGCCGGTGACGCCGAGGCGGTCGGTGGGCAGCACGTCGGGCAGCCGCTCGGGCGGCGGGACCATCGTCCGGGGAGCATCGAGGGTGGCGGCCACGGTGGTGATGTTACAGATCGAGATCGTCCGTGACCACCCCGTAATGCCGTTCACCGCGAGCCCCGTATGCTGGCCCGATGCGGACCCCCGACGACGCCCCCCGCCCGGTCCGGCGCCCCTGGCGCTCGTCGCTGGTCCTGGTGTGCCGGGAGTGCGACGGCGTCCGGGGGTTCGGGCCGAAGCAGGTGCGCAGGGCGCTCAAGACGGGGGCCAAGGCCGAGCTGCCGGCCAAGGCGGTGCGGGTCGCCGCCGTGAGCTGCCTCGACGTCTGCCCGAAGCGGGCCGTGACCGTCGCCGTGGCCGGGGTGGGCGAGACCGCGGTGATCGTGTCGGGTCCGCAGGGGACCGCCCGGGTGATCGAGGACCTGGGCCGGGCCCTGGAGGACGACGCCGGGTGAGCGGCCCCTGGACGCCCGCCGAGGAGCGGGCCCTGACGGCGCGGTCGGTCGTGGCCTCGACCCTGCTCGGCGTCCGCCCGCCCCGGCTGCCCACCCGGCAGCTCGTCGGCGCCTGCGCCCTGTTCGGCATCAGCGACGGCACCGCCCGGGTGGCGATCAGCCGGATGGTGGCGGCCGGCGAGCTGGAGGCGACCGACGGGGGCTACGGCCTGACCGGCGCCCTCCTCGACCGCTCCGCCCGCCAGGACCTGAGCGCCGGGGCGCCGACCCGGCCGTGGACGCCGGCGACCGGGTGGGCGATGGCCGTCGTGGTCGGCGAGGCCCGGGCCGCCGCCGATCGGGCCGCCCTCCGCCGGGCCGCCGAGGCGCTCCGCCTGGCCGAGCGGCGCGAGGGCGTCTGGCTGCGCCCCGACAACCTCCCGGCCGGGGCCCTGCCCGAGGCCGAGGCCGTGGTCGCGGCCCAGTGCGAGCGCTTCACCGCCCGGCCGGACGACGACGGGGTCGCCCTGGCCGCCCGGCTCTGGGACCTGACCGGCTGGGCGGCCCGGGCCGAGCGCCTGCTCGACGCCCTCGACCGCACCCGTCCGGGCCTGGCCACCGGCGACCGCTCGGCCCTGCCCGAGGGCTTCGTGCTCTCGGCCGCCGTGCTCCGCCACCTCCAGGCCGACCCGCTCCTGCCCGCCGACCTGCTGCCCGCCCACTGGCCCGGCCCCGCCCTCCGCGCCGTCCACCGGAACTGGCGCCGCGCCTTCGACCACGCCTGGGCCGCCTGGGCCCGCAACCCCGACGACACCCATCGGCGTCACATGTCTGGCACAACTTAGATACAAGTAGTAGACAGGTGCGGTGGACGGAGGAGAGGTGCTGCTGGTCGGGCTCGGGGCCCTCGGCACCTCCGCCCTCACCGCCATGGTCGGCTTCGGCGGCGGGCTCGTGCTCCTGGCCCTGCTCCTGCTGTTCGTCGACCCGCTCGTGGCCATCCCGCTCCAGGCCGCCATCCAGGTCGCCTCGAACGGCACCCGGGTGGTGATCCGGCGCCACGACGTCGACTGGCGGGTCGTCGGGCTGACCTCGCTCCTCCTGCTCCCCGCCGGCGCCCTCACCGTCCCCCTCGCCCGGGCCGCGCCCGAGGGGGTGCTCCAGGCGGTCATCGCCGTCGTGGTGCTGCTCGGGACGTGGGTGCCCGAGCGGACCGACATCGAGGTCCCGGCCCCGAGCCCCGCCGGCTGGGTCGCGGTCGGCGGCGCGACCGGCGCCCTCAGCCCGCTCGTCGGGGCGACCGGTCCCCTCTTCGCCCCCCTCTTCCGGGCCGCGGCCACCACCCGGCAGCGCTTCGTCGGGACCTTCGCCGGCACCCAGGTCGCCGCCCACCTGGCCAAGCTGGCCCTCTTCGGCGTGGCCGGGCTGGCCCCGACCGAGCACCTCCCGGCCGTGGTCGCCGGGATCGCCGGGGTCGTGGTCGGCACCCACCTCGGCAGCAGGGTCCTCGACCGGATGAGCGAGACGCGCTTCCGGACCCTCTACCTCGGCGCCATCACCGTGGTGGCGGCGTACCTGCTCGTCGACGCGGTCGGCTGACGGGCTGGCCGAGGGCCGTGAGGAGGGCGGCGACGGCGTCCCCGAGGGCGCGGTCGAGCTCCCCGTCCCGGTGGAACTGCCACACGGTCAGGGCGCCCTGCCAGAGCGACACGACCATCCGCCCCACCCCCGGCGGGGCGTCGGGCAGCCGTCGCTCGACCGCCGCCTCGAGGGTGGCGATCCACGCCTGGCCCCGGGCCCGCAGCACCGGGTCGCGCAGGTCCTCGCGCAGCAGGAGGATCTGGTCGGCCTCCTCGCTCGGGTCGTACTGGCCGGCCAGCGCCACCAGCATCGAGACGACGCCGTCGGGCCCGTCGCCGGCCCCCGCATCGGCCTCGGTGGTGGCCGCGTCGAGCAGGTCCCAGGCCCGCAGCAGGGCGGCCTGGAGCAGGGCGGCCTTGGTCCCGAACCGCTGGACGAGGGTGGCCGGGGCCAGCCCCGCCTCGGCCGACAGCGCCTGGAAGGTCAGCGCCGCCGGGCCCGCCGTCTCGGCGATGCGGAGGGCGGCGTCGAGGATCGCCTCGTCGGGGATCGTGCGCTTGCGGGGCATCGGCGTGGATGTTAGTAAACGAATGGTTGTTCATATACGAGGAGGAGCCATGGGAGCGCTGGACGGGAAGGTCGCACTGGTCGCCGGCGGGACGCGGGGCGCCGGTCGGGGCATCGCCATCGAGCTGGGTGCCGCCGGCGCCCACGTCTGGGTGACCGGGCGCACGACCCGCGAGCACCGGTCCGAGTACGACCGGGACGAGACGATCGAGGAGACCGCCGAGCTGGTCGAGGCGGCCGGGGGGACGGCGACGGCGGTGCGGGTCGACCACCTCGAGTCCGAGCAGGTGGCCGATCTGGTCGCCCGCATCGATCGGGACTCCGGACGGCTCGACGTCCTCGTCAACGACATCTGGGGCGGCGAGACCCTGATGGACTGGGAGTCGCCGGTGTGGGGGCAGGACCTGGCCAAGGGCCGGCACCTGCTCGAGCTGGCGATCGACACCCACCTGGTCACCAGCCACCACGCCCTGCCGTTGCTGGTCCGCGAGCCCGGAGGCCTCGTCGTCGAGATGACCGACGGGACGCTCGAGTACAACACCGCCAACTACCGGGTGTCGCTCTTCTACGACCTGGCCAAGTGGTCGGTCCTGCGGATGGGGTGGGCGCTGGGCCACGAGCTCGCCCCGCACGGCGGCACCGCCGTCACGCTGACGCCCGGCTGGCTGCGGTCCGAGATGATGCTCGAGCACTACGGCGTCACCGAGGAGACCTGGCGGGAGGTCATGGACCAGCCCCACCAGGAGCCGTTCCCCGACCCCAAGCACTTCGGGATCTCGGAGTCGCCCCGGTTCGTCGGGCGAGCCGTGGCCGCGCTGGCCGCGGACCCCGAGCGGGCCCGCTGGAACCAGGCGTCGCTCTCGTCGGGGCAGCTGGCCCAGGAGTACGGCTTCACCGACCTCGACGGCAGCCGCCCCGACTGCTGGCGCTACCTCGTCGAGGTCCAGGACCCGGGCCTCCCGGCGAACCCGGAGGCGTACCGCTAGCCCGTCTCCGTATGGTTCCGGGGTGGAGACGAGCGCAGCGAGGCGACCGGGCCAGCAACGCGTCCCCGTCGCCGACGCCGGCCACAGCCCGCTGCGACGGCTGTGGGCCTACGCCCGGGGGCACCGGCGCCAGGTCGTGGCGGCCATCGCCGTCACCGTGCTCAACAAGCTGGCCGACGTCATGCCCGAGCTGCTCATCGGGGCGGCGGTCGACGTGGTGGTCCGCCGGAAGGAGTCGCTCGTCGGCGAGGTCCTCGGCATCGAGAGCCTGACCGGCCAGCTCACCGCCCTGGCGGTGGTCAACGTGCTGGTGTGGCTGGTCGAGTCGGGCTCGGACTGGGTCGCCCACCTGCTGTGGCGCAACCTGGCCCAGACGATCGAGCACGAGGCCCGGATGGACGCCTACGCCCACGTCCAGGACCTGGAGCTGGCCTGGTTCGAGGACCAGTCCACCGGCGGGCTGCTGTCGATCCTCAACGACGACGTCAACCAGCTCGAGCGCTTCCTCGACATCGGCGCCATCGACATCCTGGCCACCTTCGTCAACGTGGTCTTCGTCGGTGCCGTGTTCTTCGTCGCCGCCCCCGAGCTGGGCCTGTTCGCCTTCGTGCCCATCCCGGTGATCATCTGGGGCTCGATCCTCTTCCAGCGCCGGCTGGAGCCCCGCTACGCCAAGGTCCGCCAGGCCGCAGCCGACGTCGGCGGGCTGCTGGCCGGCAACCTCTCGGGCATCGCGACCATCCGGGCCTTCACCGCCGAGCGCCGCGAGGTGGCCCGGGTCGAGGCGGCCAGCCAGGGCTACCGGGAGGCCAACGGCGAGGCGATCCGCCTGTCGTCGGCCTTCATCCCCATCATCCGCATGGCGATCCTGGTGGCCTTCACCGCCACCCTGATCGTCGGCGGCCGGGCCGCGCTGCGGGGCGACCTCAACATCGGCATCTTCTCGGTGCTCGTCTACATGACCCAGCGGCTGCTGTGGCCGCTGACCCGCCTGGGCGAGACCTTCGACCTCTACCAGCGGGCCATGGCCTCGACCCGGCGCATCCTCGACCTCCTCGCCGTGCAGCCCACCATCACGCCCGGCGCCGCCACCCTGCCGGCCGACGGCCGGGGCGAGATCCGCTTCGACGCCGTCGACTTCGCCTATGGCGACGGCTCTCCCGTCCTGCGGGGCTTCGACCTCCACGTCCCGGCGGGCGAGACCCACGCCATCGTCGGCTCGACCGGCGCCGGCAAGTCCACCGTCGTCAAGCTCCTCCTGCGGCTGTACGAGCCGACCGCCGGGGCGATCCGCCTCGACGGCGTCGACGTCCGCGACCTCACCTTCCCGGCGCTGCGCGGCGCCATGGGCTACGTCGGCCAGGACGTCTTCCTCTTCCAGGGCACCGTGCGGGAGAACGTGGCCTACGGCCGGCCCGACGCCCCGCTCGAGGACGTGGTCGCCGCCTGCCGGCTCGCCGAGGCCGACGACTTCGTGCAGGGCCTCCCCCGGGGCTACGACACCATCGTCGGCGAGCGGGGCCAGAAGCTGTCGGGCGGGCAGCGCCAACGCCTGTCGATCGCCCGGGCCATCCTCCGCGACCCCCGGATCCTCGTGCTCGACGAGGCCACCTCGGCGGTCGACAACGAGACCGAGGCCGCGATCCAGCGCTCGCTGGAGGCGGTCGGCCGCGACCGCAGCGTCGTCGTCATCGCCCATCGCCTGTCGACCGTGCGCCACGCCGACCGCATCCACGTCCTGGAGCGCGGCCGGGTCGTCGAGTCGGGCACCCACGACGACCTCGTCGCCGCCGCCGGTCTCTACGCCGCCCTCTGGCGCGTCCAGACCGGAGAGGCGAGCTCCGCCCCGGTCGACTAACCGGGCAGGTGCGTCCTCAGGAACTCCAAGGTCTGGGCGCGGCTGACGGCGGTGGCGGCGGGGTCGTGGAACTGGGCGGCCCGGTCGTTCTCGAAGGCGTGGCCGGCGCCGCCGTGGACGACCAGCTCGACGTGCTCGACGGTGTCGACCGCAGCGCCCACCACCGCGACCTGCTCGGCCGAGATGAAGGGGTCGGCCCCGCCGAAGTGGAGGAGCGCGGGGCAGGTGATCGAGGCGACCAGCTCGGCGGCGTCGGCCACGCCCGAGCCGTAGTACGAGACGCACGCCGCCGGATCGCCCTGGGCGGCGGCCAGCCAGGCGATGGTGCCGCCCAGGCAGTAGCCGAGGACGGCGACGCCACCGGTGACGGCCTCGTGCTCGCCCAGGGTCGTGAGGGCGGCGACGGTGTCGCCCACCGCGCCGGGGACGTCGAGCCGGCCGACCATCTCGTAGGCCTGGCCCAGCCCCTCCTCGTCGTGGGCCGCGGCCCAGCCGGGCTCGATCCGCCAGTAGAGGTCGGGGGCGCCGACGACGTAGCCCTCGGCGGCCAGCTCGGTGGCCACCGCCCGGATCCACTCGCCGACCCCGAAGATCTCCTGGACCAGGACGATGCCCGGCCCGCTCCCCGACGGGGGCAGCCACACGGGCAGGTCCATGGCGCCGCCGTCGAGCTCGACGGACAGGGTGGTGGCGGGCTCGACGGGATCGGTCACACGGGCTCCAGGGGGGATCAGCGGGCGAACATCATCATCCACTGCTCCTGGGTCTGCGGGCGGAACACGACGTTCCGCTGGCGGACCTCGCCCATCGCCGCGGCGGGCTTCTCGGAGTAGAGGTGACCGGGGTACAGGACGGCGTCGTCGGGCACCTGGCTCAGCCGCTGGGTGCGCGACAGGTACATCTGCTCCGGGTCGCTGCCGGGCAGGTCGGTGCGGCCGCAGCCGTCGAGGAAGAGGGTGTCGCCGCCGAGCAGCTTCCCCTCGACCAGGAAGCACTGGCTGCCGGGGGTGTGGCCCGGCGTGTGGATCAGGGTGATCGGGATCTCGCCGACCATGACCGTGTCGCCGCTGGCGTGGCCGACGAGGTGGTCGGCGCCGACCCCGGTGGCCTTGGTGACCCACTCGACCTCGTCGGCCTGGACGTGGACGGGCACGTCGGTGCGGTCGAGCAGCTCGGCGATGCCGGCGATGGGGTTCCCCATCAGGCTCCCGCCCACGTGGTCGGGGTGGTAGTGGGTGGCCAGCGTGCCGGTCAGGCGCATGCCGTCGGCCTCCAGCAGGTCGAGGATGCCGGGGACGTCGTAGGCCAGGTCCACGGCGACCGCCTCGCCCGTCTCGCGGTCGCCCACGAGGTAGACGAAGTTGACCATCTGCTGGGCGATGCGGTCGTCCTCGGCGACGTCCATCCCGGCGAGCAGCTGGCGGAAGTAGAGGCGGTCGTCGGCCATGGCCCTCATGCTGGCACCTCGACGGCCGATCCGTTCCCCCATGGACCGACGATCCCTCCCCCGCACCGTGCTCGTCGCCCTCACCCTCCTGGCCGTGGCGTCGTGCTCCAAGGACGACCCGGAGCCGGTGGCCACCGGCAGCGGTGGCATCGAGCTGTCGGCCACGACGACCGAGCAGCCGAAGATCACCGAGCCCGAGACGACCACCACGACGACGACCACCACCGAGCCCGAGCCGGAGACGACGACCACCAGCACGACGACGACCACGACGGCGCCGGCGGCCGTCGTCCCCACCGCCGAGGAGCTGGAGGCGGCCCTGCCCGGCGCCGAGCCCCTGGGCGCCGGCGAGTGGTCCCGCACCACCGCGCCGACCGGGGCGGCCGGCGCCCCCGCCCCCGTCTGCGACGGCAGCGCGGTGGCCAGCCCGCTGGCCCCGATCGTCTACGAGGGCGCCGCCGCCGGTGGGGCCCTGGCCCGCTACGAGCGGCCCGACCAGAGCACCCGGGTGATGCTGGTCGTGGCACCGCTGGCCGATGCCGAGGCCCAGCTGGCCGTGGCCCAGGCCGCGGTCGACGAGTGCAGCAGCGGCGCCTCGCCGGTCAACCGCCTGGGCTGGGACACGATCGGCGACGCCAGCGTGGCCTACTCCCGCACCGAGGAGACGGCGACCAACGGCCAGACGGCGGCGTGGGCCCTGGCCCGGGTCGGCACGCTGGTCGTGGCCCTCAACGCCCAGAGCTTCTGGGCCGACGGCCAGGAGCTGACCCCGGCGCCGACCGAGGCCGAGCTCCAGCAGTTCCTGGCCGCGGCGGTGGCCGCCGTCAGCCCCCTGGCGACGACGCCACCGGCCTGAGCGGCTCCGGCTCGGGCCGGCGCTCGACGGTGGCCACCACCGTGGGCACGACCGGGGCCGGCGGCGCCGGACGGGTCAGCCAGCGCTCGGCCCGCGTGGCGCCGGGCGCCTCCTCGTGGCCCCAGACCAGCCGGGCCACCAGCTCGGCGCCGGCCTCGACCTCGACCCACGAGACGTGCCGGGCCACGACGTGGGCGGCCGGCAGCGGCCCCCGCCCGGGGCGCCGGTGGAGCAGCCCGCCCCCGCAGCCGGGGTTGGCGTAGACGACCGGCCCCCGGTCGCTCAGCTCGGGGATGTGGGTGTGGCCGGTGACGTAGGCGGCGATGCCCTCGGCGGCCAGGGCGTCGGCCCGGCGGTGGGCGGCCTCGTTGCCGGGCTCGGCACCCCCGCCCATGTCGGGCGACCAGCCTCGGAAGGCCCGCCAGCCGACCCCGCCCCAGAAGGCGGCACCGCCGACGATCGCCACGGCGAGGACCAGGCCGACGACGGCGGCGACGATCGCGGCGGCTGCGGTCGGGGCACCGGCCAGGGCGGACAGGGCCAGCCCGGCGGCGGCAGCGAAGGGCACCGCGGCCAGCGCCAGCACGGGCAGGAGCTGCCGGTAGAGCAGGCGGGAGCCGAGCAGCGCCGGCAGGTCGAGGGGGTCGGCGATGAGGCCCAGGCCCTGGCCCCACGGCCGGAGGGTCAGCCCGTCGACCTGCGGGAGGAGGTCCTGCACGACGTGGTGGCCGAGGGGCGTCTCGGCCGGGTCGCGGGGGTCGACGAAGGCGTTGGCCGGGTCGAGCTGGTGGCCGTGCTCGACCCGCACCCGGCGAGGCCCGGCGGCGCAGTCGAGGTCGAGGTCGAGCCCCAGTGCGAGGGTGGCGCCGAGCCGCTCCCGCACGGTGGCGATGGCCGAGCCGTGCCAGGCCAGGGCGCCGTCGTGGTTGCCGGGCAGGACGACGACGTGGCGGTCGGGACCGGTGAAGCCGGCCAGGGCGGAGGTGAGCGCGGGGTGGGCGTCGAGGGCCAGGCCCGGGTCGAGGTGCGGCTCGGCCAGCAGCTCGAAGCAGTCGCCGGCCAGCACGACCACGCCGGGGCCGCTCCAGCCGGCGACGGCGGCGGCGATCGCCTCGGTGGCCCGCCGCGACCCCTCGCCGGCCCGGCTCACGAGGTGGAGGTCGCTCACGACCAGCACCCGGCCGTGGCGCGGCACGGCCACGGCGGCGCGGTCGGGCACCTCGCGGCCCGCGTCCCCCCTGCTCCCCAGCACTCTCACTCCCCTGTCCTCCCTCCCCCGGGGAGAAGGCTAGGCGAACTGCTCGTGAACCCACTCGACGACGAGCTCCCACGCCTCGTGGGCGGGGTCGATGACCGCGAAGTGGTCGACCCCGTCGAGGATGCGGGCCGTGGCGTCGTCGCCGGCGTCGACGGCCCGGTCCCGGAAGGTCTCGGACTGCACCGGCGGGACGATGGTGTCGTCGCCGCCGTGGACGAGGAGGGACGGCACGCCGAGCGGCAGCCGCTCGATGGGCGAGGCCAGCCCGTAGCGGGAGCCGACGGTGGTGGCCGAGCCGCCCATCAGGTCGTCGACGGCGCCGCGGCCCAGCCGCTCGAGCGAGCCGGCGGCCAGGTTGGCCACCCCGGCCTGCGACACGACGGCGGCGGGGACGACGATCGGGTTGGCGCCGGGGGCGTCGCCCGGCAGCCCGGACCGGGCCGCCGACCAGAGGGCGAGGGTGCCACCGGCCGAGTGGCCGACCACCGCGACCCGGTCCAGGTCGAGCGGGTGCTCCTCGGCCAGGGCGTCGAGGTGGTCGACGGCCGCGGCCACGTCGGTGAAGGTCGTGGGCCAGCCCCCGCCCTCGCCCACGGGGCGGTAGTCGACGTTCCACGCCGCCCAGCCCTCGGCCACCACCGCCTCGGCGAGCGGGTCCATCAGCCGCCGGTCGTACTCGGCCCGCCAGAAGCCGCCGTGGAGCAGCACCACCACCGGGTGGGGGCCCTCGCCCTCGGGGAGCGACAGGGCGCCCCGCTGGAGGTCGGCCTCGTCGCCGTAGGCGATCACGTCCACCCCGTCCTCCTCACCGGCCGGGCGCTCGGGCCGGGCCGCGTCGTCGTCCTCGCCGTCGTCGCCACCGCAGCCCACCGCGGCCCACGCCGCACCGGCCACGGCCAGGCCCAGGACGGCCCGCCGGGAGAGGTCGGTCATCCCTCGGCGCCGCCGACCTCGACCTGCTCGCCGCGGAGGTGGAAGGGCACCGACGTGACCACCGTGTTGGGCCGGGCCCGCAGCCGGGTGCGCAGCACCAGCGCGCTCTGGTTGTGCAGGATCTGCGAGTACCAGTGGTCGAGCACGAACTCGGGCAGGACGACGGTCATGAAGTCGTCGGTCACCTCGGCGTCGTACTCCTCCACGAACCTCATGATGGGCCGTGAGAGCTCGCGATAGGGGGAGTACAGGGTGCGGAGCTCGACGGGGACCTCGTGCTCGGCCCACTCGCGGGTGATGCGGTCCTGCTGCTCGGCGTCGGCCACCACGGTGACGGCCAGGAGCCGATCGGGGTTGAGCGAGCGGGCGTAGGCGATCGCCTCCAGCGAGCCCTTGGTGACCCGGCCGACCAGGACGACGACGGTGTGGGTGCGGCGCCGGGCCCGGTAGCCGGCGGGCACCGCCAGGGCCCGGTCGACCTTGGCGTAGTGGCGGTGGATCGCCCGGAAGCCGACGACGATCGCCGGGATCACCACCGCCGGGATCCACGCCCCGTCGGTGAACTTCGACGACACCACGACCACCAGCACGATCCCGGTGGCGATGCAGCCGACCACGTTGATGGCCAGGCCCCGCTGCCAGCGCGGCTCGCGCAGCCGCAGGTGGTGGCGCACCATCCCGGCCTGGCTCAGCGTGAAGCCGGTGAACACACCCACCGCGTAGAGCGGGATCAGCAGGGTCACCTCGGCCCGGAAGACCGTGATCAGCACACCGGCCATGGCCGCCAGGATCAGGATCCCGTTGGAGAAGACGAGCCGGTCGCCGCGGGTGGCCAGCTGGCGGGGCAGGTAGCCGTCGCGGGCGATGATCGAGCTGAGACGGGGGAAGTCGGCGTAGGCGGTGTTGGCGGCCAGGATCAGGATGGCGAAGGTCCCGAACTGCAGCCCGTAGAAGAGGATCGACCCGTCGCCGAAGACGGCCGCGGCCAGCTGGGCCAGCACCGTCTGGCCGTCCTCGTCGACCACCGGCTTGTAGTGGTGGGCCAGGATCGAGATGCCGAGGAAGCCGACGGCGAGGATGCCCGCCATCATCCCGAGCGTCTGGCTGGCGTGGCGGCTCTCGGGCTTGCGGAAGGCGGGCACCCCGTTGGAGATGGCCTCCACGCCCGACAGCACCACCGCCCCGGACGAGAAGGCCTTGAGGATGATGAAGAGCCCGGCCGTCTGGGTCAGGTCGCTCTCGGCGAACTCGGCCACCACCTCGCGGTTGCGCTCGGTGTCGATCTGGTGGTCGTCGCCGCCGAGGAAGACCTTGCCCAGCCCGACGACGAGCAGCACGCCGAGCAGGACCACGTAGAAGTAGGTCGGGACGGCGAAGACCTTGCCCGACTCCTTCACGCCCCGCAGGTTCCCGATGGTGAGGATGGCGAGGAAGACGAGGGCGAGCCCGACCCGCAGGGCCGGCTCGTCGTTGAAGTGGAAGGCCGAGCCGATGGCCAGCACGCCGGCCGAGATCGAGACGGCGACGGTGAGCGTGTAGTCGACGAGGAGCGAGGCGCCGGCGACCAGGCCGGCCACCGGGCTGATGTTCTCCCGGCTGACGATGTAGGCGCCGCCCCCGTTGGGGTAGGCGTGGATCGTCTGGCTGTAGCTGATGGCGACGATGGCCAGCAGCACGCAGGCGGCGATGGCGATGGGCACGAGGTAGCGGTGCGACGCCGGGAACATCACCGCCCCCATCAGGATGAAGAGCATCTCCTGGGTGGCGTAGGCCGTCGACGAGATGGCGTCGGAGGCGAACACGGCCAGCGCCGTGGGCTTGCCCAGGCGCTGGTGCTCCTCGTCGCTGGACGCCAGCGGCCGCCCGACGAGGGCCCGCTTGAGCGTGGATGCCATGGTCACCTCCGGGCCGGCGGCGGGAGCCTACGGGCGCCGTCCCGGCGGCACCCCGGGGCAGGGCGTGAAGGAACCGTGAAGACTGCCGGCCCCCCGGTGGCCCCGGGGCCGGCGGGCGTATGGTCCCGCCGTGCACGTGGTCGTGGTCGGATGCGGACGGGTCGGTTCGGGGCTGGCCACCGCCATCGAGGCGCACGGCCACACCGTGGCGGTGGTCGACCGCCGGGCCGACGCCTTCACCCGCCTCCCCGAGGGCTTCGGGGGCCGCACCGTCGTCGGCGTCGGCTTCGACCGGGACCGGTTGCGGGCCGCCGGCATCGAGGAGGCCGGCGCCCTCGCCGCGGTGACCAACGGCGACAACTCCAACATCCTCGTGGCCCGGGTGGCGCGGGAGACCTTCGGCGTCGAGCGGGTCGTCGCCCGCATCTACGACCCCCGCCGGGCGGCGATCTACGAGCGCCTCGGCATCCCCACCATCGCCACCGTGCAGTGGACCACCGACCGGGTCCTGCAGCGGGTCCTGCCCGACAGCCCGGCGGTCGAGTGGATCGACCCCAGCGCCCAGGTCCTGCTGGTCGAGCGGACCGTCCCGGCCGGCTGGGCCGGCCACCCGGTCGCCGACCTCGAGCTCGACGGCGTGGCCCGGGTCGTCGCCCTCACCCGGCTCGGCGTGGCCCAGGTCCCCACCGCCGACCTGCTGCTGCAGGACGGCGACACCGTCCACCTCGCCCTCGCCGGCGCGGCCGGCGACCGGCTCGACGCCCGTCTGTCCGCCGGACCGGGAGGCCACTCGTGAAGGTCGTGATCGCCGGGGGCGGTGCCGTCGGCACCTTCATCGCCACCGACCTGGCCGCCGCCGGCCACCAGGTCACGGTGGTCGAGGTCGACCGGTCCCGGGCCGAGGCCGCCGTCGCCGCCGAGGAGACGCCGGGCGTGTCGTGGGTCGTGGCCGACGCCTGCGAGGTCACCGAGCTGGCCCGGGCCGACGTCGAGCACGCCGAGGTCGTCGCCGCCGTCACCGGGGACGACGAGGACAACCTGGTCATCTCGCTGCTGGCCAAGCAGGAGTTCGCCGTGCCCCGCGTCGTGGCCCGGGTCAACAACCCCCGCAACGAGTGGATGTTCACCGAGACGTGGGGCGTCGACGTCGCCGTGTCGACCCCGCACCTGCTGACCGCCCTGGTCGAGGAGGCGGTCTCCGTGGGCACCCTCGTGCGCCTGCTGTCGCTCGAGGGGGGCAAGGCCCGGCTGTCGTCCGCCACCCTCGCCGAGGGCTCGCCGGCGATCGGCCAGGACCTGGCCACCCTCCCCCTCCCCCGCACCTGCACGGTCGTGGCCGTGACCCGCCAGCACCGGGTCGTCGTGCCCCGGGGCGACACCGTCCTCCACGCCGGCGACGAGGTCGTCGTGCTCACCACCGACGACGTCGAGGACGAGGTCGTCCGCGTCCTGCTCGGCTGATGCTCGACCGCCTCCGCCGCTCGCTCGCCCGGACGCCCGAGGACCTGCACACCGAGGCCCTCCAGCACCGCTTCGCCGGCACCGGCGCCACGCCGATCGGCGAGGCCCCCGACCGGGGCCGGGTGCGGGTCCGGGGCGAGGTGGCCGCCCTCCAGGTCGTGCCCCGGGCCGGCGCCCCCGCCCTCGAGGTCACCCTCGACGACGGCAGCGGCCGGGCGGTCGTCGTCTTCACCGGCCGCACGCGGGTCGGCGGGCTCGACCCCGGCCGCCCGGTCGAGGCGGTGGGCATGGCCCGCCGCGTCGCCGGCCGCCTGGTCCTCCTCAACCCCGAGTACCGCCTGCTGGGCTAGGGGATGACCTCGACCGGGGTGCCGGTGGGGGCCAGCTCCATGGCCCGGGTGATGTCCTCGTTGCGCATGCGCACGCAGCCGTTGCTGGCCGGGGTGCCGATCAGGGCCGGGTTCTGGGTGCCGTGCATGGCGACCTGGCCGACCCCGCCGCCGAAGCTCTCGTAGACCTCGGAGAAGCCGGTGAAGCTGAGCTGCCCCACGCCGTAGGACTTGTGCGGCGGGTCGAGGTGGACCACGCCGTCGACGAAGAAGGTGCCGAGCGGCGTGGGCGACGACGCCTTGCCGGTGGCCACCGAGGTCTGGAAGACGATCTCCTCGCCCGCCAGCACCGTCAGCCGCTTGGCCTCCCGCTCGATCTGGATGTGGTGCTGGACCCGGCGCAGGGTCACATCCGAGCGCTTGATCCAGGCCAGGGCCGAGTTGGGCCGGGACATGATCTGGACCCGCAGCCAGTCGAGGGTGCGCTCCCGGACCAGGAAGGTGAGGTGCAGCCCCTCCCACGTCGGGTTCTCCATCACCCGCCCGCTGGGCACGGGCACGCCCGGCTCGGCGTAGAGGGCCACGCCGGGACCGGTGGCATCGGCGACGAGGAAGTCCTTCGGCCACGGCCGGGGCAGCGGCGGGGCGATGGCCAGGCCGTCCTCGGCCGGGGTGGCGGCCATCGTCGTGGTCGTCGTCGAGGTGGTCGTGGCCCAGTCGCCGGCGACCTGGGGCTGCGGCGCCCCCTTGGTGGCGGCCACCGTGGTGGCGACGGTCCCGCCGTCGCTGCTCGTCGCCCACACCGCCGCCGCCACGACCAGCCCGGTCACGGCGGCCAGCACCACCAAGCGACGACGGCCGACCACCCCGCGAGGCTACCGACGCCGCCCGGCCCCCGCCCCGCGTGGGGATCAGGGGGTGACCCAGGAACCGTCCCAGGTGGTGGGGGCGGTGGGGAGGGCGCGCCGGTCGAGCGGGGGCGGGTCGTCGCCCGGGTCGTCGAGCCCGACCGAAGCGGCCAGGCGGGCCCGGACCACAGCCGGCGGCACCCCGGCGGCGACGGCATCGGCCAGGGTGACCGAGCCGTGCCGCTTGGACAGCCGGGCGCCGTCGGGCCCGAGCACGAGGGGCACGTGGAGGTAGGTCGGCACCCGCAGCCCGAGGACCCGGGCCAGGTGGACCTGCCGGGGCGTCGAGGGGAGCAGGTCGTCGCCCCGCACCACCTCCTCGACGCCCTGGGCGTCGTCGTCGACCACCACGACCAGGTTGTAGGCGGGCAGCCCGTCGTTGCGGCGCAGGACGACGTCGTCGACCCGGCCCCGCACGCGGCTGTGGAGGACGTCGTGGGCCTCGACCTCCTCGCCGGTCGACCGCAGGCGCAGCGCCGGCGGCCGCCCCTCCGCCTCGCGAGCGGCGCGCTGGGCCGCGGTCAGCTCCCGGCAGGTCCCGGGGTAGGCGTCGGGCGCCTCGTGGGGGGCGCGGGTCGCCTCCCGGATCTCCCGCCGGGTGCAGAAGCAGGGGTAGGTGAGGTCGGCCGCGACCAGCCGGGCCAGGGCGTCCTCGTAGCGGTCCCGGCGCTCGGACTGGCGCACGACCGGCCCGTCCCAGTCGAGCCCGAGGGACCGCAGGTCGGCGAGCTGGCCGGCCTCGTGCTCGGGGCGGGACGAGGGGTCGAGGTCCTCGACCCGGAGCAGGAGGGCGCTGCCGTCGCCCCGGGCCGCCCACCACGCCAGCAGCGCGGTGCGGAGGTTGCCCAGGTGCAGGGGGCCACTGGGGCTGGGGGCGAAGCGACCGGCGGCCACGCCCCGAGGATCGCAGGCGCGCCGCGCCCGGGCGCGGCCGGCCGCTGGCAGGCTGGTGCGGTGACCGGTGCCGAGACCGCCGCCCCGGGCCGCCAGGAGCGCCGGCGCCGGATCCTGGTGCGCGACGGCGACCGCTGCGTCTGGTGCGGGCGGACGGTTGGAGCCGGGCTGGTGGCGGCCACCACCGAGCACGTCCTGCCCAAGGTGAAGGGCGGCCCGTCGTGGATCGAGAACGAGGTGGTCGCCTGCGCCCGCTGCAACCGGGCCCGGGGCCACACGACCCCCGCCGAGTGGATGGAGGAGTGCCGGCGCCGGGGCTGGGAGCCCGACGGGGCCGCCGTGCTGCGCGCCCTCGAACGGCTCGAGGCCGCCATCGCCGAACGGGGCGGCCAGCGCCGCGCCCGCCCCTACCTCGACTCCCAGCTCCGCCGGATGCGTCGCTTGGTCATCGAACCCGATCTCTGACACGCTTGGGCCCCGTGTGTGAACGGGAGGATTCAGGGGTGAGAACGGTCCAGGACGATGGGCCCTCCGATCTGGCCTCCTCGGACCGGCGTCCCTAGGTTGCCTCGGTCAGGGCGCGACGGCCCCGACCCCTCGCCCTCATGACCGCCACCACCGACACCTCGCCCCGGCCCCTCGGCGGCAGCACCGACGACGAGGCCGGGTCGCGCCCGACCCGCCCGCTGCGGCGGCGTCTCCTGCTGCCCGCCATCGCCGCCGTCGTCCTCCAGGGGATGGTCGTGCTGGGCGACGTGGTGCCGGCCGTCGACACGCTGATCTACCTCGAGTCGGGCCGCAACCTGATCGAGGGCAACGGCTTCACCCGCTTCGGCGGGCCCGAGCTCCACTTCCCCCCGCTGGTGCCCATGGCCCTCGGCGGGCTGCTCGAGGTCTTCGGCGACGAACTGATCGCCGTGCGGGTGTGGGAGCTGATCTGCGCCCTGCTCCTCGGCGCCGCCATCACCGCCCTGGCCCGCCGGCTGTGGGACGACGACACCACGACCGTCGTCGCCGCCTGGCTGGGCGCGGCGCTGTCCGGGCTGGGCCCGATGCTGGTGCGCCGGGGCTCGGGCTCCGAGGCCATCACCGCCGCCCTGCTGATCGCCGCCCTGGTCGTCGTGCTCGGCCCACCCCGATCCGCCGGGGGCGGACGCCGGGGCCTGGGTGCCCTGGTCGGCGCCGGCGCCCTGGCCGGGGGCGCGTACCTGGCCCGACCCGAGGCCCTGCTCCCGGCCCTGATCATCGGCCTGGCCCTGCTCCTCGACGGCTTCCGCAAGCGCGACCGGGGCCTCGACCCATCGGCCGCCGTCGCCTTCGGGCTCGGCCTGGCCCTGCTCGTCGGGCCCTACCTCGTCTACCTCCACGGCCACACCGGGTCCTGGGCGCCCACGGCGAAGAGCCAGGACGTCTCGGTCGAGGCCTGGCGCGCCGTGGCCGAGGACGATCGCGAGTGGCGGGACCAGATCCTCTACGCCATCGACGACTCGGGCACCGACTTCGCCAACGACACCACCTCGCTGACCACCCTGGCCCGCCAGCACCCGCGGGCGTGGCTGGGCATCTTCAAGGTCAACGTCCTGGAGATGGCCCGGATCTACCTGGTGCCGGGCTCGACCGCCGGGGTCGCCCAGGTCCCCCTGCCGCTGCTGATCGCCGCCGGCTGGGCGGTCGTCGCCGCCCGGCGCCGGGCCGCGGCCCAGCTCGCGGTCGTCGTCGCCGCCCTGCCCGTGGCCACGTGCCTGTTCTTCTTCACCCAGCCCCGCTACGTCGTGATGACGACTGCGGTCATCGCCGCCTTCGCCGCCGGCGGGGCCGTGCAGTGGTACCGGCGGCTGCCGGCCCGCTGGCCCTACGCCCTGGCCGCCGGGCTGATCCTCTGGACCGGCGTCAACTTCGTCGCCGAGGCCTGGCCCCAGCTGCCCGGCACCCAGCGGCGGGAGAGCGCCGACCACGTCGAGGTCGGCGCCTGGCTCCAGGCCAACACCGAGCCCGGCGAGCGGGTGATGACCCGCTCCTTCCACGTCCAGTACTACGGCCGGCGACCGGTCGTGGCCCTGCCGGCGTCGGACTACGAGTCGATGATGACCTTCGCCCGGGCCCGCGGCGTCCACTACATCGTCGCCGACGAGCGGACGATCCGGACCCGCCGCGCCGCCCTCTACGAGCCCCTGTTCCTCGACCCCGCCCCGCCCGGCCTGGTCGAGGTGGCCGACATGTTCCGCGGCACCCGCCGCGTGCGCATCTTCCGGCTCGACCCCCTGCCCCCGGCCTCCGACCTCCCGCCCCTCCCCCTCGGCTTCGTCGGCGACTGAAGCCAGGTCGCAGGCCGTCAGGCCTGCGATCGGCGGTCGCGCCGGAGTCCCTCCCGCCGAAGCTCGCTGCGCTCGCCGGCTCGGGCTGGCGCTGGTCTCCCGTGCCGTCGGGGCTGCCGCCCGGCCCACCGGCATCGCTCGCGGGGGTTCGGGATCCACCGGGCGTTGCTCCGCTGGGCGTTGTTCCGCCGGGCGTTGCTCCGCTGGGCCTGCTCCGCTGGGCGTTGCTGCGCCGGGCGGGGGCGGTCGGCTCCTAGCCCTCGCGGAGGGGGGTGGGGCGGGGGCCGAAGACGAAGAGCGGGGTGAGGTCGGGCGGGGGGATCGGGTCCCAGTCGAGGGCGCGGACCTCGGCGCCGGAGCGGCGGCCGAGGCGCAGCCGCAGGACCTCGAAGGCCGTCGTCCGCAACCGGTAGGTCGGGCCGTCCACCGACGCCGATCGCACCGTCCCGCCGGCGTCGTCCCCGCCCCCGACGATGAGGTCGAGCTCCAGGTTCCAGGGGGCGGCGAGGGCCTCGACGAGGGCGACCGCTGCGGCCGGGACGACGGGATCGGTGCGGGCACCGGGGCGATCGAGGGCGAGGCGGACGTCGTGCTCGTGCGACACCACGTCGAGCACCGCCGGCCAGATCGCCCCGGCGGTGACGACCTCCTCGAACGGCGGCGCCAGCTCGGCCCAGCGGTCGAGCAGGTCGGGACCGACGGCCTCGGCGTGCCGGGCGACCTGGAGGGCGGTCAGGTCCTCGGTCGGCGGCCCGCTGATCCGCCCGGCGAGGGCGTCCTCGACCGTGCCGACGAGGTGGCCGACCACGCCCCGCACCGTCCAGCCCGGGCAGGCCCGCACCGGTCGGTCCCAGGCGTCCGGCGGCTCCCCGGCCAGGAGGGCCGACAGCCGCTCCCGCCCCCGCCGGTACTCCTCCCCCAGCGCCGGCGGCATCGGCTCAGCCGTCCTTGGGCATGGACTCGAAGCGGGTGAGGTGGGCCAGGAAGCTGAGCCGGGCGACCCCGGTGGGGCCGTTGCGCTGCTTGGCCACGATGATCTCGGCCAGGCCCTGGTTCTCGGGCGTCGGCTCGTAGACCTCGTCCCGGTAGAGGAACATGACGATGTCGGCGTCCTGCTCCAGCGAGCCCGACTCGCGGAGGTCGCTCAGCATCGGCCGCTTGTCGGCGCGCTGCTCCAGGCCACGGTTGAGCTGGGCCAGGGCGACCACCGGGCACTCCAGCTCACGGGCGAGCAGCTTGAGGCCCCGGCTGATCTCGGCCACCTCGACCTGGCGGCTCTCGGCGCCCGACCGGCCCGTCATCAGCTGGATGTAGTCCACGATCACCAGGCCGAGGCTGCCGACCTCGCTGCGCAGCCGCCGGGCCTTGGAGCGGATCTCCATCACCGACACGTTGGGGTTGTCGTCGATCCAGATCTTGGCGTCACCCAGCCGGCCCATGGCGGCGGCGATGCCGTTCCAGTCGGCGTCGGACAGCCGGCCGTTGCGGATGCGCTTGGAGTCGACCCGGGCCTCGGCGCAGAGGATGCGCTGGACCAGCTCGAGCTTGCTCATCTCCAGGTTGAACAGCAGCACGGGCTTGTTGGCCCGCATCGCCGCGTTGGTGGCCATGCCCAGCGAGAGGGCGGTCTTGCCCATGGCGGGACGGGCGCCGATCACGATGAGGGCGCCGGGCTGGAGGCCGGCCGTCATCTCGTCGAGGTCGTAGTAGCCGGTGGGCGTGCCGGTGATCTCCGAGCCGCGGTCGTGCAGCTCCTCGATGCGATCCATGGTCTCGCCGAGCAGGTCGGCGAGCTGGGCGGTCGAGCCCTCGCCCTCGTGGCGGGCGATGTCGAACACGAGCGACTCGGCCTCGTCGACGGCCTTGCGCACGTCCTCGGGCAGGCCGTAGGCGCTCTCGGAGATGGCCCCGGCGGCGCCGATCAACCGGCGGAGCAGGGCGTGGTCCTTGACGATCCGGGCGTAGTGGGCGGCGTTGGCCGTGCCCGGTGCATCGGCGTGGAGGTCGATCAGGGCGCTGGTGCCCCCGGCCGCGTCGAGCAGGTCGCGCCGGCGCAGCTCGTCGGCGACGGTGATCGGGTCGGCCACCTCGCCCCGGCCGGTGAGGACCGTGATCGCCTCGTAGATGTGGGCGTGGGCCGGCCGGTAGAAGACGTCGGCCCCGGGGATGACCTCGGCCGCCGCCGCCACCGCGTCTCGCGACAGCAGGAGGGCGCCGATCAGGGCCCGCTCGGCGTCCAGGTTGTGGGGCGGGATCCGCCCACCGGAGCCGCTCGAGCCGCCGGACCCACCGAAGCCGCCGGACCCGCCCGGACCGCCGAAGCGACCGCCGCCCGAGCCCCGACCCCCGTCGTCGAAGCCCCCGCCGCGCCGCCGGGGCGGCTCGAGGTCCGACGGCGGCTCGTCGTCGAACGGGGGGGCGTCGTCGAAGGGGGGAGCGTCGGTCATCGGTTGCGGGGCTCCGGGGGGCGGGCGAGGGTCCGTCGGCGGGGCGACGGGCGGGGCGGGCTGGTCCCGACCGTCACGGCGGACGGGGGGACGGGCGGACCGGTGCCCACCGTCGGGGACGGCGGGACCGTGGCGTTCGAGCAGGTGGCAGCGGCGTGTGGTGCGTGCACCGGGCGCGATCCACGGACCGAGGGTGGAGCCTCCGGTCCACGTCCCTCCACACCGCGCTCCCGGCGTGGGCCCACCCTCGCGGACCGGGCTTGTGGATCGCTAGGCGCGGAGCCTGTGGATCGCGGTGTGGACGGGGTGGACGGCCTGTGGACGGGAGACGGCGGGAGGGTGACGCCCGGGCGCGCCGAGGGCCGGCCCGCGTCGGGCCGGCCCTCGGCATCGCTCTCGGTTGCGGTGGCGATCCGACCGGGGCCGGACCGCAGCACCATCAGGCCCCCACGACCTCGATGCGGACGGGGAACTGGACCGACGGGTGGAGCCGGGCGGTGAGCTGGTGCTCTCCGGTCTCCTTGATCGGATCGTCGAGGACGAGCCGCTTCTTGTCGATGACGATGCCGGTCTGGGCCTCGATCGCATCGGCGATCTCGGCGGTGCCGATCGAGCCGAACAGCCGACCCTCGCCGCCGGCCTTGGCCGTCACCGTGATGGTGGTGGGCACGAGGACCTTGGCGATCTCCTCGGCCCCGGCGCGGTCGGAGGCGTCCTTGACGGCCCGGCGCTTGCGCATGCCCTCGGCCTGGGCCTCGGAGCCGGCGGTGGCCTTGACGGCCAGACCGGCGGGGAGCAGGAGGTTGCGGGCGTGGCCGTCGGCCACCTCCACCACCTCGCCCTTGGTGCCGACGCCATCGACGTCGGCGTGGAGCACGACGCGCATCAGGCCTCGACCTCCTCGGACACACCCTCGTCGGCCAGCGTCACGTCGAGCTCGCCCTCGCCGTCACGACCGGTGGGCGGCGGCGCCGTCGGGCGCGGCATCGGGCCGTCGGGACGCAGGCCCCGCTCGCCCCGCTCGCCGCGGTCGCGACCGCCACCACCACGCTGCTGGGTGATGCGGTTGGTGTAGGGCAGCAGCGCCATCTCGCGGGCGTTCTTGATGGCCATGGCCACCTCCCGCTGCTGCTGGGCGCTGTTGCCGGTGACGCGGCGGGCGCGGATCTTGGCCCGGTCGGACATGAACCGCTTGAGCAGGTTCACGTCCTTGTAGTCGACGTACTCGACCTTCTCCTGGCTGAGGACGCTGATCTTCTTCTTGCCGCGCCGGCCGGTGTCCTTGTTCTTGCTGCCCCGCTTGGGCTTGTGCTGTGCCATCAGAACGGCTCCTCGTCCATGTCGTTGCCTCCGCCGTAGCCGCCGCCGGAGCTGCCGCCCCGGTTGCCGCCACCGCCACTGCTGTCGTCGCGGTAGCCACCGCCGCCACCACCGCCGCGGTTGCCACCGCCACCACCGCCGCCGTAGCTGCCGCCACCACCGCCGTCGCTGCGCTCGTTCTTGGTGATCTGGGCCGTGGCCCAGCGCAGGCTGGGGGCGATCTCGTCGGCGACGACCTCCACCTTGGAGCGCTTGTCGCCGTTGTCGGTCTCCCACGAGCGCTGCTCGAGCCGGCCGGTGACGACCACCCGCGAGCCACGGGTGAGCGACTCGGAGACGTTCTCGGCCATCTGGGCCCAGCACTTCACGTCGAAGAAGGAGGTCTGCTCCTCCCACTCGTTGGTCTGGCGGTTCTGCCAGCGGCGGTTCACGGCCAGGCCGAAGGTGGCCACGGCCTGCCCGCTGGGCGTGAAGCGGAGCTCGGGGTCACGGGTGATGTTCCCCGTGAGGGTCACGTTGTTGTCTGCTGCCATCGGATTCCCTCCGACTAGGCCTCGGCCGGGGCCGGGGCGGCCTGCTCGCCGGTGAGGCCGCGTCGGGCGGCCTCGCCCTCGGGCAGGCGGATGAGCTTGTGGCGGACGATCTCGTCCGCGAGCCGCAGCGAGTTCTCGAGGCGGTCGAGCGCACCGGGCTCGGCCAGGACCTCGAGCACCACGTAGAAACCGGTGCTCTTGTGGTTGATCTCGTAGGCGAACCGGCGGGTCCCCCACTTGTCGGTGGTCTTGGTCTCGCCACCGGCCTCGGTGATCTGCGCGTGGATCCGGTTGATCCCCTGCTGCACCGTGGACTCATCGAGGTCACCGTCGAAGATGACCATCAGCTCGTACGCTCGCATCGCGAGTCAGCACCTCCCTCTGGACCCGGGGCTACCGGGGCGCCGGTCGGTCCGGCACAGGGTTCTGTTGGAACCGTTCGAGGCTAGGGGGTCGCACCCCTGGATGTGAAAGCCGGGCATGGCGCCATCATGCAGAGGGGGTGTGACAGCGAAGCTCAGGGCTGGTCGTCGGCGCAGACCATGGACACCACGGTCTCCGAACGGTTGCCCGGGCCGGCGCTCGACGACCCCAGCTGCTCGCCACCGAGGATCGCTCCGAGCGCGGCCACCAGACCGAGGACCGATGGGGCCCATCGCCGGATGAGTCCTGGCCCGTCCGGGCCGCTGCCCACAGACGGTGGAGCGGCGGCGCCCACGGCGTCGACGCTGCGCTCGTCGAGACGTCCCTCGAGCGCCGCCAACAGGGGCGCGAACCCCCAGACGAGCGCTCTGCGGGTGCTGTCGTCAACGGCCTGGTCCAAGGCTCGAGCCTGAGCCACGAGTGCCTGGATCCAGCACTCGGAGACAGGATCGGGGGGAGACGGGGGGTCATCCCGAGGGGTATCGTCGCTCACGTCGAGGCCTCCAAGAGTTTCGACATCCGCCCGGGGCAGTGGCTGCTGCCCCGGGCTTCCAAATGACAAGGTAAAACTTTTCCAAGTTCACCCTTGACGATCCGTCCTGTGGATGTCTAGAGGACGACGCGGTTGATCGGTTGTGGGAATCGTGGGCCCGGTCTGTGGACGAAAGGTCCGACTTGGGGGACGATCTGTGGATCATCGACGCTCGGTGATCTTGGCAGCACGGATCGAGGTCTCAACGAGAGCGGGAGGGCACCTCGACCTCACTCACCGGTTGCGGTCCGTCTCCACCGCCAGATCGAGACCTCGACTGCAGGGCTAGGTCTGGAGGGGTTGGCAGGGGCCGGAGACCTCGAGGCGGGCGGTGCTGCCCTCGACCAGGCCGAGCTCGTCGAGGCCGCCCTGCTCGACCTCCAGGGCCGACCAGTAGAGGTCGTCGGCGGGGTAGCTGGGGCAGGGCTCGCCCTCGGGGCAGGGGTCCATGTCGGCCGTGCTGACGACCGAGCCGTCCTCGGCGAGGTAGGCGATCGACAGCGGCAGCAGGGTGTCCTTCATCCAGAAGCCACCGGTGGAGTCGGTGCCGAACTGGAAGAGCATCCCGTCGTAGCCGCCCAGGTCGGTGACGTGCATCAGGCCCCGCTGCTGCTCCTCGGGGGTGTCGGCGACCAGCACGCAGATGATGATCGGCTCGCCGTCGGGGCCGTCGACGATCCGCACCTCGATCTCGCCGAAGCCGGTGAGCGGGGTGCGGCCCGGGGCGAAGGGGCCCTCGTCGGGCTCCTCGGACAGGGCCGAGGTCGGGGGGCCGAGCGGGATCGTCGTGGTCGAGACCGTGGTCGAGCCGTCGGCGGAGGCGGAGCCCGACGACCCGGAGGAACCCGACGGCGAGGACCCCGAGGAGTCGTCGGACGACGAGCCGCAGGCGCCGAGGAGCAGGGCCACGGCCACCAGGCCCCCGAGCAGGCGCGACCGGCGGATCGTCATCGGATCATGATGCCCGCCGCGCTGTCGCGGCCGGCGGTCAGCCCTCGGCGCCGTAGAGGCCGAGGGTCTCGGCCACGGCGGCGGAGAGATGGTAGCTCTCGTCCGGGCCGGGGAAGGCGCCGGTGCGGACGTCGTCGGCGAAGCGGGCCACCGCAGCGGTGGAGTCGGCGCCGATCGAGGCGTAGCGGCGCACGAACTTGGGCGCCATCCGCTCCTCGATGCCGAGCACGTCGTGGTACACGAGCACCTGGCCGTCGCAGTGGGGGCCGGCGCCGATGCCGATGGTGGGCACGTCGATCGCCTCGGTGACCATCCGGCCGACCTCGTCGGGGATGCCCTCGAGCACGACGGCGAAGGCGCCGGCGTGGGCCAGGGCCTTGGCCGCCGACACCAGCTGGGTCGCGGCCTCGCTGGTGCGGCCCTGGACCTTGAACCCGCCCATGGCGTGGACCGACTGCGGGGTGAGGCCGATGTGGCCCATCACCGGGATCTCGGCGTCGACCAGGGCCTCGACCATCGGCAGCCGCTTGCGGCCGCCCTCCAGCTTCACCGCGCCGGCGCCGGCCCGGATCAGCTCGGCGGCGTTGCGGACCGTGTCGGCCCGGTCGACGTGGTAGCTCATCCACGGCAGGTCGCCGACGACCAGGGCGGCGGGCTTGGCCCGGGCCACCGCGGCGGTGTGGTGGGCCATGTCGGCCACCGTGACCTGGAGGGTGTCCTCGTAGCCGAGGACCACCATGGCCAGGCTGTCGCCGACCAGGATCATGTCGACCCCGCCGGCATCGGCGATGCGGGCGCCGGGGGCGTCGTAGGCGGTGACCATGACCAGCGGGTCGGCACCGTCGCGCACCTTGCGAGCGCGGATCGCGGGGGCCGTGATCGGACGGCGACGAACGCCATCCGCGGGAGCGGTGGGGGCCATGCGGTTCTCCTCTCCGTCCAGCGCCGAAGTGGCTGCCAGCGGTGCGGTCAGGTTACCGAGCCCCGGGCGCCGTGCACGAACCGGCGCGCCGTAGCCTGCACCCCGTGGAACGTGGCTCCTGCGACTCCTGTGGCGAGGTCGACTGCGACGACCTGATCGCCCTCCACCGCCTCTACATCACGCCCGAGAGCTGGGACGCCGAGGGCTCGGTCACCCAGGTCGAGGCGGTCGAGCGCTGGTGCGCGGCATGCCGGGCCAACTACCCGCACGTGCCCGTGGGAGCCACGCTCGACGAGGGCTAGCTAGCCGTCGGGCGGAGCGCCGCCCTGGGGGACCGTCGGCTCGACCGGCAGCGTCGGCTCGGTCACCTCGGGCTCGGTCGCCGGGGTCGTGTCGGTCGGGGTCGTGTCCGTGGGCGTGCTGTCGGTCGGCGTGGTGTCGCTCGGCACCGTCGTGCCCGTGCCCCCGCCGCCCCCGGTGGGGGCGGTGCTGGGCGGCACGTAGGTCTCCTCCAGCTCCGGGTCCCAGTCGAAGCCGAAGTCGAGGTCGGCCGGTGGCGGGAACTCCTCGACGTCGGTCCCCTCGGTGGCCAGCTCCATGAAGCGGGCCCACATCTCCGACGGTATGCCTCCGCCGGCGACCTCCCCGCCCCGCACGTCGGTCATGGGCCGGTTGCCCTCGGGGTAGCCCATCCACACCGCGGCGGTCAGCGACGGCGTGTAGCCCACGAACCAGGCGTCGGCGTTGTTCTGGGTCGTGCCCGTCTTGCCCGCCGCCGGCCGCCCGAAGTCGGCCGCCTCGCCGGTGCCGTGGTCGATCACCTGCTCGAGGGCGTAGGTGACCCGCGAGGCCTGGTCGACGTCGAGGACCTGGGTCCGCTTGGCCGGGAACTCCTCGATCAGGTTGCCGTTGGCGTCCTCGACCCGGGTGATGACCCGGGCGTCGATCCGGGTGCCCTCGTTCATGAACGTCGAGTAGCCGGCGGCCATGTCGAGCACCGACACCTCGCCCGAGCCGAGCACGATCGACGGGAAGGCCTCGGGGAACTCGGTGGACACGCCCAGCTGGCGGGCCATGTCGATCACGTTCTGCGGGCCGAGCTCGATCATCATCTCGGCATACGCGGTGTTGGCCGACTTGGCGGTGGCCTCGGCGATGCTGGTCACCCCGCTGCAGCACCCCCCGGTCGGGGCCCAGTCGGCGCCGCCGTTGGCGCCGGGGAAGACCTTGGTGGGCGGCGTCTCGATGAGCGAGTTGACCGAGTAGCCCTCACGCATGGCCAGGGCCAGGGCGAAGGCCTTGAAGGTCGACCCGGGCTGGCGACCGCTGCCGCCGCCGTCGGCCCCCACGGCCAGGTTGACCTTGTTGTTGGCGAAGTCCCGGCCGCCGACCATGGCCCGGACCTGGCCGGTGTCGTCGATGGCGACGATCGACGCAGCCGGGTCGTTGGGCTGGTCGAGGGTCTCGTTGACCGCCTGGAGGGCCTTGGCCTGCATGCCGAGGTCGAGGGTCGTGTACACCCGGAGCCCGCCGCCGAAGACGGTCTCGTTGCCGTACTTCTTGGCCAGCTGGCTGCGCACGTACTCGATGAAGTAGTCGCCCTGGACCAGCGAGACCGGGTCCTTGACGTCGACGCTGTTGCTCGGCTCCCAGAACTGGATCCCGCCGTAGAGGTTCATCGGGACCTCGTCGGCCGCGTCCCGATCGCCCTTGCTGATCATCTCCTCCTGGAGCATGGCGTCGAGCACGGTGCGCCGGCGGCGCTTGGCCTCCTCCGGGTGCTCGTAGGGCTCGGCCAGGTTGGGCGAGCGGATCAGCCCGGCGAGCAGGGCGGCGTCGGCCAGCCCCAGCTCGCCGACGTCCTTCTGGAAGTAGACCCGGCTGGCGGCCTGGACCCCGTAGGCGCCGCGGCCGAAGTAGATCGTGTTCAGGTAGTTCTCGAGGATCTGCTCCTTCGAGATCTCCTGCTCCAGCTTGATGGCCATCACCGCCTCACGGATCTTGCGGGTGAGGGTCCGCTCGTCGGTGAGGTAGACGTTCTTGACGTACTGCTGGGTGATCGTCGAGCCGCCCTGGCGGGAGGCCGAGTTGCCCCGGATGTCGGTGTAGGCGGCCCGGGCGATGCCGAGCGGGTCGACGCCGCCGTGCTCGAAGAAGTCCCGGTCCTCGGCCGCCACCACGGCGTCGATCATCACGTCGGGGATCTGGGCCAGCTTGACGTTGACCCGGTCCTCCTCGCCGTGGAGGGTGGCCGCCGCGGTGTTCTCGTTGCACTGGCCGGGCAGGACCTCGGCCGTGCAGATGAAGGTGGTCTGGGCCTCGACCGGCGGCTCGGTGGGCAGCGGGACCTGGGAGACGACGTAGCCGGCCCCGGTCACGCCGACGATGGCCATCAGCACGCCGAGGTAGAAGAGGCGACGCCAGCGCCACAGGATGTTGCGCCGCTTGACCGTGCCGTGGCGCGTCGTCTTGAGGTTGTGGGCCGGGATGGGTCGGCGGGTGCGGGGCATCAGGCGAAGGGGGGCTCGGGTCGCAGCGGGGTCCGCCGCCGGGCCAGCGGGAGATGCTACCGGTGCCCGCCCCCGTCGATCCCGTCGGGCGGGACGATCGGCTCGGTCAGCCGCTGGCGGCCCGGGCCGGTTTGCCGAGCGTCCAGGTCCGGGCCAGGTGGTTCCAGCCGCAGGCCGGGCAGACCTCGACGACGTAGCAGGTGTAGGGACCAGTGCGCCGGGCGAAGGCCTGGAGCTCGGAGCGCTTGGTGATGCAGCGCCCGAAGGCCGGGAGGCGGGGGCCGAAGACGTAGCTGACGAGGTGGAGCTTCTCCTCCTCGCAGATCGGGCACGGCGTGCGGGTGGCGTCGCCGACCTCGCGGGCCGCCCGCATCAGCTCGGGGTGGGCGTCGCACACCTCGTGGCGGGCCAGACGGCCGCGCTTGTGCTCCGCGATCAGGTGGCGCCGGGCCAGGCGGTAGTCGATCTGACCACCGCCGGAGCCCGACCCGCGCATCTGGTCGGGGCGGAAGGGCACGGGTCGAGGCTACCCGCCCCCATCGCCCTTCGGTCCGGCGCATCCGCGGTGCCCGGGACCCGCCGGGCGAGACTCGGACCATGTCCGACGCAACCCCCGGCACACCCGATCGGGCCTGGTCACGCCCCACCGCGGCGGCCCCCGACGGCCAGGCGCTGCCCACCGACGTCGCCACCTACGGCCCCGGCCTCCCCTCCGAGGCGGAGCTCCGCCTGCTCGGCAACCTGGAGGGCAAGCGGGTCCTCGACCTGGGCTGCGGGGCCGGCCACGCGGCGGTCGCCTTCGCCCGGGCCGGCGCCCGGGTGATCGCCGTCGACCCCTCGGCCGAGCAGCTGGAGGTCGCCCGCGACGCCGCCGACCGGGCCGGCGTCAAGATCGAGCTGCAGCACGCCGGGCTGGCCGAGCTGGCCTTCGTGCGGGGCGACGGGATCGACCTGGCCTGGTCGGCCTACGCCCTGGCCGAGGTGCCCGACCTCGACCGCGTCTTCCGCCAGGTCCACCGGGTGCTGCGCCAGGAGGCGCCGCTGGTCTTCACCCTCCCGCACCCCGCCTTCACCATGTTCGTGGCCGGGTCCCGCGACCTGGTCGGCTCGGAGGGCGACCCGCCCACGCCCCGGCGGGCCTACCACGAGACCGCGCCCTACACCGTCGACCGGGGCGGCGACCGGGTCACCGACACGCCCCGGACCATCTCGACCGTCTTCACCGCCCTGGCCCGCTCCAACTTCCGGGTCGACCACCTCCTCGAGCCCCCCGCCCGCCGGGACGCGGTGGCCCCGGCCGCGTGGGTCGAGGCCATGGCCTGGGTCCCGCCCACCCTGATCGTCCGCGCCCGGAAGCAGGGGATCTAGCAAACTGTCCCTCCGTGGCCGAGACGATCGGTGACGACGAGCGGTTCGCGCGCAACATGGCCGCGGCCCGGGCCGCGCTCGGCCGGGCCCAGGGCCGGCCGAGGCCGGTCGCCGTCCCCGACCTCGTACCCGACGCCGAGGACCCGGACGGGACCGACGGCGACGAGCGCGACGAGCGGATCGCCCGGCTCGAGGCCGAGATCCGCCGGCTCCGGGCCACCCTGGCCCGGATCCACGAGGAGTCCGACCGCGCCCTCGACCGCTAGCGCAGGCGGCCTCGGATCCATGCCGCCAATAGGCCCTCGTCCATCGTCCCGGCCGCGACGGCGAGCATCGTCTCGACGACACCATCGACCTCGGCTCGCGGTGAGCACGGCAGCCTTGTCGACGAGGTCCGGGTAGAGGTCGACCTCGCCGAAGCCCGCAGCCGGAGCGTGCAAGGCCGAGTCGAGGAGGTCCAGCCGGCTCGCCCGGAGAAGGGTGCGGACCTCGATCCCGGTCACCGCCTCGGCGATCAGCATCGCCTCGGCCAGGGTGAGGTACCTCACTCGGCCAGGCGGTCGAGGATCTCGCGGTCGCGGTCGACGAGCTGGGCGAGACGGGACGTGACATCGTCGTCGGTGCGAGCCTGCTCGATCTGCGCTGCGAGGTCGGGCGACGCGGACCGGGCGACGTGGTCGCTGACCAGCTCGTGCACGAGGTCCTCGACGGGACGATCCTCGGCCGCTGCCCGGCGCTGGAGCGCGTCGGCGACCGCTCCGTCGAAGCGGATCGTGAAGGCCACGGTGCCAGGCTAACCCTGGCCCCGACGACGGAGCGGTGGGTTCAGAGGGTCGGGGGGAGGATCGCCTCGACGAGGGCGGGGCCGGGGACGGCGAGGGCCCGCTCCAGGGCGGCGGTGAAGCCCTCGGCGTCGGTGGCCCGCTCGGCGGGGATGCCGAAGCCCTGGGCCACCGAGCAGAAGTCGGTGACCGGGTTGGTGAGATCGAGCATCGACAGGGCGGCGGGACCGGGGTCGCCGGCGCCGACCCGGGCCAGCTCCATGTTGAGGATGGCGTAGCTCTGGTTGTTGAGGATGATCGTGGTGACGTCGAGGCCCTCGCGGGCCTGGGTCCACAGCGACTGGATCGTGTACAGCGCCGAGCCGTCGGCCTGGAGGTTGATCACCTTGCGGTCCGGGGCGGCCACCGCGGCGCCGGTGGCGACGGGCATGCCCTGGCCGATCGACCCGCCGGTGAGGGTGAGCCAGTCGTGCTGCGGGCAGCCGGCGGTGAAGCCGGAGACGAACAGGCCGGCGGTGTTGCCCTCGTCGGAGACGATGGCGCCCTCGGGGAGGAGGTGGCCGAGGGCCTCGGCCATCGTCTGGGCGGTGAGGTCGCCGGTGGGAGCGGCCGGGCGGGACGCCTCCTGGCGGGCGACCTCGGCCGGGGCGCCGAGTGCGTCGGCCAGGGCGGTGAGGGCGGCGACCGGGTCGACCCCGCCCTCGTCGATGCGGTGGACCTGGCAGCCCTCGGGGGTCAGGACGCTGGCCTTGCCCGGGTAGGCGAAGAACGAGACCGGCTCCTTGCAGTCGACCACGATCAGGTGGCGCAGCCCGGCGAGCTGCATCTCGGCGAACTCGGCCAGGTAGCCGAGCCGCTCCACGGCGGGGAGCCCGGCGCCGCGGCGCAGGCGGGGCGGGAAGGTCTCGCACAGCAGCTTGGCGCCGCCACCCGCGGCGGCGCGGGCCGCGGCGACGAGGCCCTCCTCGGTGCGGACGACGCGCCCGCCGACGAGGAAGGCGGCCGGCTCGCCCGAGCGGAGGGCGTCGGCCACGGCCGAGATGCGGTGCTCCTGCGGCGCGGCGGGGGCCGCCGGGGCGGTGGGCTCGGCCGGGCCGCGGGCGTCGGACCAGGAGACGTCGGCCGGCAGGATCAGGGTGGCGATCTGGCCCGGGCCCTCCTGGCTGGCGGTCACCGCGTCGGCGGCGTCGAGGGCGACCTGGTCGCTCGAGGTGGTGGTGCGGACCCAGCCGGAGACGGCCCGGGCGATGGCCTCGATGTCGCTCTCCAGCGGGGCGTCGAGCTGCTTGTGGGGCAGGGCGTGGTCGCCGACGATGTTGACCAGCGGGGTGTGGGCCCGGCGGGCGTTGTGGAGGTTGGCCCAGCCGTTGGCCAGGCCGGGGCCGAGGTGGAGCAGGGTGGCGGCCGGCTTGCCGCTGACCCGGGCGTAGCCGTCGGCGGCGCCGGTGACGACGCCCTCGAACAGGCCGAGGATGCCCCGCATCTCGGGCACGTCGTCGAGGGCGGCGACGAAGTGCATCTCCGACGTGCCGGGGTTGGTGAAGCAGACGTCGACGCCGCAGTTGACGAGCGTGCGGATGAGGGACTGCGCGCCGTTCATCGGCGATCTCCTTGGGGTGAGGGCGGTGTGAGGGCGGGTCGACGATCAGGCGTCGAGCAGGGTGCCGGGGTTGAGGGTCCCGTTGGGGTCGAAGGCGGCCTTGATCCGCCGCATCAGGGCGATCTTGGCCGGGTCCTCCAGCTCGAGGAACAGGTGCTGCTTCTCGGTGCCGATGCCGTGCTCGCCCGAGATGGCGCCGCCGACGTCCATGCCGGCCTGGAAGACCTGCCGCAGCGTGTCCTTGCGGACCTCGGGGTCGGCCTGGAAGATCGACAGGTGGACGTTGCCGTCGCCGGCGTGGCCGCAGCCGGCGATCCACGACCCGCTGGCGCTGGCGATCTCGCTCACCTTGGCCAGGTACTCGGGGATCGAGGCGCGGGGCACGACCACGTCGAGGATGTCGTTGGCGCCGTTGGCCTTGGCCACCCAGAAGGCCTTCTCGCGGGCGTCGATCAGCCCGGCGCCGGCGGCCGGCGGGAGCACGTAGACGTCGAGCGAGCCGGCCGCGGCCAGCATCTCGGCGACCATGGCGGTGTCCTCCTCGACCCGCTCCTCGGTGCGCCCCTCGACCACGATCACCAGGTAGGCGAGGGCGGTGTCCTTGATCTCCTGGGGGATGCCCAGGTCGAGCCCGACGAACTGGGTGGCGGCGGCCATCGTCATCAGGTCGATGTACTCGACGATCATCGGGCCGACGCCGCTGCGCACCACCTCGGGCACGACGCGGGTGACCTCGTCGAGGGTGGCGAAGGGGGCCAGCACGGTGGCCTGGTGGGGCATGCGGGGCTGGAGCTTCAGCGTGATCTCGGTGACCAGGGCGAGGGTGCCCTCGGAGCCGATGATCAGCTGGGTCAGGTCGTAGCCGGTGGACGACTTCACGACCTTGCCGCCGGTGCGGAGCACCTCGCCCGACGGGAGCACCGCCTCCAGCCCGAGGACGTGGTTGCGGGTGACGCCGTACTTCACGGCGCGCATGCCGCCGGCGTTGGTGTTGACGTTGCCGCCCAGGCTGGCGCTGTTCTCGCCCGGGAACACCGGGTAGACGAGGCCGTGGGGCAGCAGGGCCTCGTCCAGCTCGGCCAGGGTGATGCCCGGCTGCACGACCGCCATGTGGTTCTCGGCGTCGATCTCGAGGATCGCCCGCATCCGGTCGAAGGCCACGACGATGCCGCCCTCGACCGGGATGGCCGCCCCCGACAGGCCGGTGCCCGAGCCCCGCGCCGTGACCGGCACGCCGGCCTCGTCGCAGGCCTTCAGCACGGCGACGACCTCGTCGGTGGTGCCGGGCCGCACGACGGCCAGCGGGGTGACCCACGCGGCGGTGAGCGCCTCGTCGTGGGTGTCGTCCTCCCCGATGGCGTCGTCGCTGGTGACGTGCTCGGCGCCGACGACCTCGGCCAGGTCCTTCAGGAGCACATCGGTGTCGATCATCGGCAAACGGTAGCGAACGGCCTCACGCCAGGTCGCGGGTGCCGGCCTCGAAGTCGAGGGCGAGGCGGCTGGCGCCGGGCTCGAGGGTGAAGGTGGGGTCGAGGTGGTCGATCGTGCCCCAGGGCGACTCGTGGCGCGGGAACTCCGCCAGCGAGACCTCGTCGCCGCCGACGGTGAACGGCGCCGTCGAGCCGAAGCCGATCGCCCCCGAGGAGGGCGACTCCCACGCGACCGTGAAGCCCTCGTCGGTCCGCTCGACCACCGGCTCGGAGGCGGAGACGGCGGCGAGGAAGTCCTCGAGCGTGGCGAAGTCGTCGTCGGTGCCGACCTCGACGATCCAGACGTTGTCGGGCCCGCCCTCGGCGACCAGGTCGAAGGGCTGGGCCATGCCGTCGGTGGCGGACACGGCGGGGTCGTACTCCCGCCACGTCGGCGCCCGCCACGACCACAGGGCGATGTAGCCCCCGGCCTTGGCGCCGACGACCCAGCCGCCCTGCTGGACGACCTCGTCGAAGCGGTCCTGCGGGAAGTAGGCGTGGGTGAAGGGCCGGTAGCCGAACACGCCCCACAGCAGCGAGTCGGTGCTCTCGTCCCAGGCCGGCTGGTAGATGTGCACGGCGGTGCGCTCGTGCTGGGCCGAGCGGGGCATCGACGCCTCGCCCGTCCAGTACCCGGGCTCGCCGTCGTCCCGCCACTCGGTGCTCTCGTCGACGTCGGTCACCGGGTGGGTCGTGAACACGAGGGCGTCGGCGTCTATCTGCGCGTTCCAGGCGTGGGCCTGGTCGCGCATCTCGCCGAAGCGGTGGTCGACCACCGACGCCAGCGACACCTTCGAGCTGCGCCAGGCGTAGGTGTTGGCCTCGGACAGGAAGCCGAAGTTCACGACCGCCCGGCGCTCGCGGACCCACTCCCGGATGCGCTCGGGGTCGCGCCCGTTGAGGTCGGCCAGCACCTTGATCTCGGTGAACAGCTCGGTGTCCCAGAGCCGGTGCTCCTCGGCCTCGGCCACGCTCACCCGCGTGGTCTGCCACATGCCGACCGCACCGAGCGACCACCAGAAGGGCATGTTGGCCGGGTCCTCGAAGTCGTAGCCGTACGGCGCCTCGACCTCGTCGGTGATCGGCGCGCCCGAGTCGACGTAGATCCCGTGGCGCTCGCGCACCACGCTGGTCTCCTCCGACGTGGCCACGTCGATCAGGGCCTGCGGCACCCGGTAGCGCTCGGCCCCGGCCAGGTAGGTCGCACCGGTGTCGGTCCGGGACTGGTACTCCAGGTCGGTGTCGGCGAAGAGCAGCTTGGCCGAGCCGAAGGTGGCCTCGTGGCGGGCCGTCATCTTGTCCTTCTTGTACGTCCGCCCGTGCGGCGCGCAGTAGCTGCCGACCTGGAGGTGGGCGGCCACGTCGGCCAGGCACAGGTCGAGGGCCATGGCCGCGGCGGCGGCGATCTCGGGGTCGTCGGCCAGCTCGACGAGCATCGTGAGCGGGCTGATGTTCTTGAGCATGTAGACGTTGCTGTGCCACTCGAAGAAGCCGAACCGGGCCCGCTCGTCGATCCAGTCGAGGATCGGCTGGCGCGACCGCTCGAGGTGCTCGGCACCGGTGAGGCCGGTGACGGCGAAGGTCTCCTCGGGGAAGGCCTGGCCGGCCAGGTACTCGATCGCCAGGCCGATCAGCCGGTGGTTCTCCGACCAGTACCACAGGTTGTCGAGGCGATCGTCGGGCAGCGGGTCGTCGTAGCGGTAGCGGTTGGCCACGAACCGCTCCTGGATGGCGTCGAGCACCGGCTGGGGCAGCGACGTCATGTCGGTGTCGCCCTGGCCGAGCGCCCACAGCCAGTGGAAGTACATGAGGTTGAAGTCGCGGGTGTCCTCCCAGTCGTCGATCATCTGGAAGACGTCGGCGAGGGAGTCGACGCTCACGTCGTCGCGGCCCCACGTGTAGGCCTCGTCCCGGCGGGCCCGGATCAGGTGGACGGCGATGCCGGTCGGGTTGTCGGGGTGCTCCTCGGCGCCGGCGAAGGCGAGGTACTCCTCGACCCGCTGCTGCCAGAGGTCCTCGTCGACCAGCCCGGCCGACCCGACCGCCGCGACGGGGGACGCACCCCCGCCCTCGGTCGTCGGCTCGTCGTCCTCGGGGCCGCGCCCTCCGTCCCCGTCGTCGTCGGACGACGAGCACGAGGCGAGGGCGATCAGACCGGCGGTACCGGCCGCGCCCAGCAGGAAGCGACGACGATCGAGCGGCGACACGGGACCCCCTGGTACCGGTTGACGAGCCGGCGCACGGTACCAGGGGGTCGGGTTCCCGCCCGATCGATCAGGCCGACCAGGTGACCGTGACCTCGGTCTGCTCGACCAGCTCGCGGTCGGCTTCGGTGGCCGGCTCGAGGGCCACCCCGTCCACGCAGCGCACCCCGTCCTCGGGCTCGGCGCAGATCGCCTCGGCGTCGGCCCCGACCGTGGCGGTCAGGACGACGTCGGGCTCCGGCGCCCCGGCGACCAGCTCGGCGGTGGCCGAGACGACCGTGATGCCGGGGCCGGCGATCGGCGTGGGCGCCCCGTCGGCCGGGACGACCAGCGCGGCGGCCAGGGCCTCGACCACGTCCGGCGGGAGCCGGTCGACGCCGTCCCGCCGCACCGGGACGGTGGCGAGGAGGACGCCGTGCCGGCCGGCGAGGAGGGTCACGTCGTCCCCGACGGTCGCCAGCACCGCGCCGGCCGTCGCCGTCGGGGCGGTGGTCGCCGGGGTCCGGGCCCCGGCCACCCACTCGTCGATCGTGCCCGGCCCGACCTCGACGGTGTGCTCGCCCTCGACCCCGTCGATGGCGAGGCGGGCCGACGCCGTCGACGGCGCCCCGCCCCAGTCCCGGTCCTCGAACAGCCCCAGCTCCACGGCGGTCCCGTCGAGCAGCGACAGCGTGAGGGTGCTCGAGACCTCGGTGCCGGGCTCGCCGGGCGCGTCGGGCTCACCGGCCAGGGCCAGGCCGTCCAGGGCGGCGACCGCGTCCGGGCCGGTGGCCTCGACCAGCAGGGTGTCGTCGGCCAGGCAGCGGGCGTCGACGAGGTCACCGGCGCAGGCCGCGATCGTCCGGCCCCGCTCGCGGTGGATCTCCAACCGGTCGTCGGACGCGCCCCCGACGGGGGCCAGCACGACCGACTCGGTCACCTCCGGGGCCAGGCCCGGGCCGCTCATGTCCGTGGGCCCGCCGTCGGTGACCCGGAACCGGATCTCGTCGGCTGCGAACCGGAGGACGTCGATCGGCTCGGGATCGGCGTAGACGACGTCGGCCGTCCACCCGTCGATGGAGGCGACGACACGGGACTGCGGGGTGGTGGACACGACCCCCCGGTCCGGGCCCCGTTCCTCGGCCAGGGCCAGCCCCTCGGCGGCCAGGTGGTCGGCCAGGGAGCGGGGCACGAAGGTGACCTCCGCGGTGCCGTCCTCGGGGAGCCCGTTGACCTGGACCGATGCCCCGGCCCCGACGACCACCCACTCGCCCGGCACGTCCAGCGGGAGGGTCGTGCCGTACGGCAGGGCCACGTCGAGCTCGCCGACGGCGGGCGCGGAGTCGTCGAGCACCACCAGGGTCACGTCCGGCAGGGCGGCCTCCGCCGCCGCCCCGATGGCACCCACCTCGAAGCCGGCGATGCAGCGCTCGGTCTCCGCGTCGAGGTCGCAGGCGGGCGGGGAGCCGACGTCGTTGCGGGTGATCACGATGGTGGCCGTCTCACCGTCGGGCGTCGTGCGCTCGACGAGCTGGGACACGTCGAGCACGGTGAGACCGGGACCGGTGAGGTCGACCGGCCCCCCGTCGGTCACGGCGAAGTCCAGCCCCTCGGCGAGGGCGTCGACGGCCGCGGCGGGGAGGTCGGCCTCGGGGCGGCCGGCGGCGGCCACGGTCACGACGGCGGACCAGCCGTCCTGCTCGACCACCAGGACGCTGACCTGGCCGCCGACGAGCAGGGTCACGCCCGGGCCCCGCTCCTCGACCTGGGGCGCGCCGCCCAGCCGGGACCCGATCTCCTCCAGGCTCGCCTGCTCGAGGTCGACGAGGACCGGCGGCGCCACGCCGTCGATCGCGACCTGGAGCTGGGCGCCGGCGGGCGACCAGCGGTCGAGGTCGGGCAGGCCGACCCCGAGCCGGGTGCCGTCGGCCAGCGTGAGGACCAGGCGCTCGCCCGATGCCGCTGGTGCGGCGGTGGTGGACGGCGTGCCGCCCTCGGCGCTGACGTCGGCGGCGGGCTCGTCGCGGCCGACGGCCAGGGCGACGCCGGCCAGGGCCACGACGAGCAGCACGGCGGCGGCGACCAGCCCGATGCGGGCGGGCCGTCGGCGACGCCCGCCGAGCGGGACGACGACGGTGGTGGGGGGCTCGCCGAGGAGGTCCTCGACGAGGGGCTCGCAGGCTGCCGCGGTGCGGCGGAGACGGGCCTCGACCTCGGTGGTGGTGGGCATCAGATCTGCTCCTCGTCGGAGAGGGCCGCCGCCAGGGCGGCCAGGGCGCGGGTGTGGTGGGTGCGGGCGGTGGGCTCGCCGATGCCGAGGACGCGGGCGGCGCCGGCCACCGTCTCGCCGGCGAAGTAGACGAGCACGACGACCTGGGCCTGGCGCTCGGGCAGCGAGCGGACGGCGTCGAGGACCTCGATCGAGGCGTCGTCGAGGGTGGCCTCGGGTTGCGGGTCGGGACGGCGGTCGCGCCGGCGGACCCGGGTGCGGTGGGCGGTGATGGCCAGGTTCAGGGCGACCCGGCGGAGCCACAGGTCGGGCCGGTCGTAGGCCCCGACCCGGTCCCACTCGCGCTGGGCCCGGGCGAACGCCTCGGCCACCACGTCCTCGGCCGCGGCCCGGTCACCACCGGTGAGCGGGACGACCGTGCGGAGCAGGTCCCGCTGGCAGTCCCGGAAGACCGTCTCCAGGGCGGCCGGCTCGGTGGGCGGCGGGTGGGGTGGCGGCGGGTGCATGTCGATCACGCCCTGTCCACACGCCCCACCCCCCGGAAACCGTGACCGGGGCTACGACCCCTGCTGCTCCGCCCACCAGGCGTCGAGCCGGCGGCCGGCCTCCTCCTCGCCGAGGGGGCCCTCCTCCAGCCGCAGCTCCAGCAGGAAGGCGAGGGCCTTCCCGATCACCGGGCCGGGCGGCACGCCGAGACGGGCCATCACCGCCTGGCCGTCGAGGTCGGGGCGGATCGCCTTGAGCTCCTCCTCGGCCTCCAGCACCGCGATCCGCTCCTCCAGCTCGTCCATGCGGTTGGAGAGGATGCGGGCCTTGCGCTGGTTGCGGGTGGTGCAGTCGCAGCGGGTCAGCTCGATCAGCTCGCCGAGCAGGGGCCCGGCGTCGCGGACGAAGCGGCGCACGGCCGCGTCGGTCCAGCCCAAGCGGTAGGTGTGGAACCGGAGGTGGAGGAAGACGAGCTGGGTGACGGCCTCGACGTCCTCCTTGGAGTACTTCAGGGCCTGCATCCGCTCCCGGGTCATGCGGGCGCCGACCACCTCGTGGTGGTGGAAGCTGACGCCGTTGCCCTTGTCGAAGGAGCGGGTCTTGGGCTTGCCCACGTCGTGGAAGAGGGCGGCCAGGCGGGTGATGCGGTTGGGCGTGCCGTCCTCGCGCCGGGCCCGGACGTTGCCGACCACGGCGATGCTGTGGGCCAGCACGTCCTTGTGGCGGTGGATCGGGTCCATCTCCAGCCGCATGGCGGGCAGCTCGGGCAGGAACTGCTCGGCCAGCCCGGTGTCGGTGACGAACCACAGCCCGGCGGCCGGGTCGTCGACGACGATCAGCTTGTCGAGCTCGTCGCGGATCCGCTCGGCCGACACGATCTCGAGCCGGCCGGCCATCGTGCGCACCGCCGCGACCAGCTCGTCGGTGGGCGTGAGCCCGTAGCCGGCGATGAAGCGGGCCGCCCGCAGCATCCGTAGCGGGTCGTCGGAGAAGGACTCCTCCGGCGCCAGCGGGGTGCGCAGGACGCCCGAGGCCAGGTCGGCGGCGCCGCCGTGCGGGTCCACGAGGCGGGGCGTCTCCAGCCCGACCTCCAGGGCCATGGCGTTGACGGTGAAGTCGCGGCGGGCGAGGTCGTCGGTGACAGAGTCGGAGAAGACGACCTGGGGCTTGCGGCTGTCGGTGGTGTACGCCTCGGCCCGGTGGGTGGTGATCTCGTAGGGCCGCCCGCCGATGCGACAGCCGATCGTGCCGAAGCGGGCGCCCTGCTCCCACACCGCGGTGGCGAGTGGGGCGACGATGGCCTTGATCTGCTCGGGCCGGGCGTCGGTGGTGAGGTCGAGGTCGCCGTCGGCCCGCTCCCGGCCGAGGAAGTGGTCCCGCACGATCCCGCCCACCAGGTACAGCCGGTGGCCGGCGGCCACGAAGGCGTCGGCGAGGGGCCGGACCTCGTCGAGGGTCGCCTGGAAGCGGTCGGGGATCACCCGTCCACGGTACCCAGACCTCCCCTCGCGGCCCGTTGTCGTTCCATTGACAGGATTGGCTGTCCATTCCATGATGATCGCCGTGGCCAACCCCTCCGTCGCCCTCCTCGAGGATCCCGAGCGGGTCCGCCTGGCCCTCTCGCCCCTGCGCCGCCAGCTGCTCGAACGGCTGCGCCAGCCGGCCTCGGCCAGCCAGGTGGCGGCCGAGCTGGGCCTCCCCCGCCAGCGGGTGGGCCACCACGTCCGGGCCCTGGAGGCGGCCGGGCTGCTCGAGCTGGTCGAGGAGCGCCCCCGCCGGGGCTGCACCGAGCGGATCCTGCGGGCCCGCGCCGACGCCTTCGTGGTCGACCCGGCGGTGCTGGGCCCGGGGCCGACGTCGGACGACCGCCACGCCGCCGAGCACCTGATGGCGGCGGCCACCGACGTGGTCCGCGACGTCAGCCGGATGCAGGCCGCGGCCACCGCCGAGGGCACCCGCCTGCTGACCTTCACCGTCGAGGCCGAGGTCGCCTTCGCCACCCCGGCCGACGTCCTCCGCTTCACCGACCGCCTGGCCGCCGCCGTCGCCGACGTGGTGGCCGAGGTCCACGACCCCGACGGCCGCCCCTACCGCGTGGTCGTCGGTGGCCACCCGGCCCCCAGCAAGGAGACCCCATGAGCGAGCCCTTCCTGTCCGTCACGGTCGGCGCCACGGCCGAGGAGGTGTGGCGGGCCCTGCGCGACCCGGAGGAGATCGGGCGCTGGTTCGGCTGGGAGTACCCGGGCCTGGAGGACGAGATCGCCCTGATCTTCCACGGCCGGGTCCCCGACGGGGTCGAGCTCCCCGAGAACCTCGACACCGCCATCGAGGTCGACGACGACGCCCGCACCATGCGCACCGGCCCGCACGAGATCGCGGTGGAGGCCACCGGCGACGGGAGCGCCGTCGTGCGGGTCACCCGGGTGATCGACGTCGGCGACGACGGCTGGGAGATGTTCCACAGCGAGATCGACCACATCGAGGAGGGCTGGCTGACCTTCTTCCAGCAGCTCGCCTTCGTCCTGGCCCGCCACCCCGGCGAGGGCCGGCGCACCGTCTTCGGCTCGGGCCTGCTGGCCGGCGACCCGCTCGCCGCCCTCGGCCTCGGCGCCGTCACCGCCGGCCCCGGCGAGCCCTACGCCGTCACCCTGGCCACCGGTGACGAGCTGGCCGGGACGGTGTGGTTCCGCTCGGCGCACCAGATCGGCCTCACCGTCGACGGCTGGGGCGACGGCCTCCTGGTGGCGGCGGCCGTCCCCGGCGGGACCGACGAGGCGGCGCCGGCCATGGCCATCGCCTCGGCCTACGGCCTGGCCCCCGAGGCCCTCGCCGAGATCGAGGCCCGCTGGGCGGGGTGGTGGGCCGCGGCCGACATCACCCCACCCGAGGGCTGAGGGTCAGGGCTCGCCCCAGCGCACGGAGGTCTCCCCGCAGGCGTCGATCAGCTCGCTGTTCTGGAAGCAGATCTGGTCCATGAGGAGACGGTCGCCCAGCGGCGCCCCGAGGTCGACCTCCCGGCGCTCCGGCCCGTCGGGGCAGTCGCCGGTGCCCGGGTCGGCGCTGAACGAGATGTGGACAGACCCCTCGTTCGCCCGCACCTCGGGCTCGAGCAGCGGACCGGCCTCGCCGTCGGTGCAGCGCACCCGGGTCACCAGCACCGTGACCACCTGGTCGGTCGGCTCCGGCGGGTCGTCGGGGTCGATCGCCCAGGTCGCCCCCTCCCGATCGGGGTAACCCGGCACCAGGTCCGGCTCGGTGAGGGTGATCTGCTCGCACAGCGGCTGCCGGTCGGGCTCGCCGTCGATCTGCACCGGCAGGCACAGCCGGTAGATCCCCGGCGGCGCCTCGGTGGCGGGCGGGGTGAGGAAGGCGACCCGGCCCTCGGCCGGCACCATCGTCGGCGCCGGCGAGTGGTTGGTACCGGCCCAGGGGGCGATCTCGGGGACGGAGTCGAACCCGGTGATGGTCGTTCGGTGGGTCACCGTCCACGTCTCCCCGTCCCACGCCTCCCAGGTGCCGACGTCCGCCCGGGACCCCGACGCGCCCTCGTCCCACACGAAGTCGCCGAAGACGAGCCCGCCGGGGCTCAGCTCGGGCCCGAAGTCGAGCCGCACGGGCAGCTCCACCTCGCTCTCGGGCGGGGGGGCCGTCGTGGTGGTCGTCTCCTCGGCCGCCCCCTCCGGGGGGTCTGCCTCCCCCGTGTCCGGCACGACCCGCAGCTGGCCGCAGGCGACGATCCGGTGGTCGTCGGCGATGCGGGTCTCGGTCGGGACGGCGTCCTCGGGATCGCCGGGCATGGTCGTGCCCGCCACCGTCCCGGCACCGAGCCCTCGCATCGTCACGCAGATCCGGTACCAACCGGGCTCGGCGTCGTCAGGGGTCGGGAAGGGATCGGGGCCGGCGCCGGTGACCAGGTCGTCGGGCACCGTGGGCGGGGGCGCGGTCGGGGTTACCTCGCCACCCCAGCCGCTGTAGCCGGCGTTCCCGATCAGGTAGCGCTCCTCGATCCAGGCCGACCCGTCCCAGCGCTGCCAGGAGGCCCGCCGCTCCCGGCCGAACAGCTCGACCAGGCCCTGGTAGGTCGCCATCACCCGTCGGCCGGGCTCCAGCGTGGGGAGGCCGTCGACGACCGGTCCGGCGGTCAGCGCCATGGTGACCATCCCGTCGGTCGGCTCGGTCGGCGGGGGCGCCGCCTCGTCCCCGCCGACCGGCCCCACCACCACGCCCTCGTCGCCGTCGCCCCCGCCGGCGACGACGACGATCCCGGCCAGCAGGCCGGCCAGCACCACGACGGCCGCGCCGGCGGCGCCCCCGCCCCTGCGCCCACAGTCCGTCCAGCGCGGGCCGGTCGCCCGGCTGCCCGGCGGCCCGGTCGAGAGCGTCGTGGAGGTCCTCGGCGGTCATCGCTCCACCTCCACCGGCTCGGCGTCGGCGTCGCCGGCTGCGTCCAGGCCGGCGTCGCGCAGGCGGGCCAGGGCCCGGCGGGAGCGGGTCTTGACCGTCCCCTCGGGCACGCCCAGGGCGGCCGCGGTGGCGGCCACCGAGAGGTCGGCGTGGAACCGCAGGACGACGACCGCCCGCTCGTCGTCGGGCAAGGCGGCCACCGCGGCCCGCACCGCCTCGGCGCCGAGCCCGGCGTCGGCCGCATCGGCGGTGGCCACGGCGGCCCCGTGCTGCTGGACGACCCGCAGCTCGGTCCGTCGCCGGCGGGCCCGGCTGATCGCCAGGTTGATGCCGACCCGGTGGACCCACGCCCCCGGTGCCTCCATCTCCCGCACCGTCTCCCAGTGCTGGCACGTCTTCACGAACGCCTCCTGCGCCAGCTCCTCGGCGAGCCGGCGATCGCCGGTGAACAGGGCGAGCGCGCTCCACACCCGGTCGTACTGGTCGGCGTAGAAGTCGGCCAGATCGTCCGGCGGCGTCCCGCCCCGTCCCCATCTCATGTCACCAGTCCAGACGCCCGAGGCGTCCCGGAGGTTTTTCGCGAGCGAAGCGAAGCCGCCCGCCCGCCGCAGGCGCTGGGGGTCTGGGGGGCACCCCCAGGCGAAGGATCGTGTCTGCGAGGAACGAGCCGACCGATCCTGGGATCGTTCAGTGCGAGCGCAGCGAGCGCCTTCAGCTCGAGGAACGGAGCGAGCGCAGCGAGCGAGTGACGAGACTCAATACGCGGCCGCCATGCCGGCGTGCTGCATGGCGATGCGGAGGTCCTCGGGGCGGGAGGCGGCGGCGACGGCGTCGCGGACGCTGATCACCGAGTCCTGGTAGAGGTTGAGCAGGGCCTGGTCGAAGCTCTGCATGCCGTGGTACTCGCCCTCGCGCATCAGCGCCTCGAGGGTCGCCTCGTCGGCGCCCTGGGCGATGGCCTCGGTCATCTTCTGGGTGCCGATCAGCATCTCGACCACCGGCACCCGGCCGCGGCCGTCGACCCGGTCGAGCAGCCGCTGGGCGACGACGCCCCGCAGGACCTGGGCGATCGAGTAGCGGGCCTGGCGCTGGAGGTGCGGCGGGTAGAAGTCGACGAGACGGGAGATCGTCTCGGCCGCGGTCAGGGCGGCCATGGTGACCACGACGAGGCGGCCGGAGAGGGCCTCGGACACGACCCGCTCGGCGGCGGCCGCGTCGGGGATGTCGCTGACGAAGATCACGTCGGCGTTCTGGCGGCCGACCCGGCGCAGGGCGTCGGAGACGGACACCGCGTCGCTGCCGATCTCGCGCTGGCTCACCAGCGAGCGCTTGTCGGCCAGGAGGACCTCGATCGGGTCCTCGATGGTGACGATGTGGCGGGCCCGGGTGGCGTTGACGTGGTCGAGGATGGCGGCGACCGTCGTCGTCTTGCCCGAGGCGGCCGGGCCGGCCACGACGATCAGGCCGGCGTCCTCCATGGCCAGCTTCTCGACCGAGGCGGGCAGGTTGAGATCGGCGATGGCGGGCGCCCCGGGGACGACCCGGCGGATCGCGAGGCTGAGCGACCCCCGCTGGCGGAAGACGTTGACCCGGAAGCGGCCGACGCCGGCCACGCCGTGGGCCACGTCGACCTCGCCCCGCTCGAGCAGCTCCTCGGCCTTGGCCACCGGCAGCAGCTCGGTCAGCACCTTCTCGATCTCGGCCGGGCCCATGGCCGGCATGTCGGTGGGCTGGAGGTGGCCGTCGACGCGCACGTGGGGCGGTGAGCCGACCTTCACGATGAGGTCGGAGCCGCGGCGCTCGGCCAGGTGGTGGAGGAGGTGGGCCAGATCGGGCACCTCGTCATCGTCGGCCGCGAGGCCCCCAGTGTTGAGGAGCCGAGCCGACAGGCGAGGCGACCCAGCAGGACGGTGGGTTCTCTCCGAGGCCCTGCCGAGGAGGGGGCCGGCGCGATCCGGTCCCGTCATCTCGACTCCTGAGCGTTCTAGGAGGTGGCCCGGTGGTGGACCGCGACGGCGGCGGCCACGGCGTCGGCGCCCGGTCCCCCCGAGGTCGCCGGCTCGGGCCGGTGGTCGACCCCGGCGACCCGGGCCAGGGTGGCGCCCACCGAGTCGGCCAGCCCGTCGAGGTCGTAGCCCCCCTCCAGGAAGAGGAGGCGGCGCCCGCCGGGGACCAGCTGGAGCAGGTCGTCGGTGATGTCGGCGAAGTCGCCGGCCCGCAGGCCGAGCCCGGTGAGGGGGTCGGCCCGGTGGGCGTCGAAGCCGGCCGAGACCAGCAGCCAGGTGGTGCCGTGGGCGGCGGCGGCCGGGGCGACGAGGTCGGCCACGGCCCGGCGGTAGACGTCGCCGGTGGCCACGGCCGGGAGGGGGACGTTGATCGTGGCGCCGATGCCGTCACCGGCGCCGACGTCGCCCAAGGCCCCGGTGCCCGGGTACAGCGGCCACTCGTGGAGCGAGACGTAGAGCACCCGGGGGTCGCGCCAGAAGACCTCCTCGGTGCCGTTGCCGTGGTGGGCGTCGTAATCGACGACCAGGACCTTCTCGCCCCGGTCGGCCAGGGCGGCGGCGGTGACGGCCACGTTGTTGAACAGGCAGAAGCCCATGGCCCGGGTGCTGGTGGCGTGGTGGCCGGGCGGGCGCACGGCGCAGAACCCGGTGTCGGCCTCCCCCGCCTCCAGCCGCTCGGCCAGCTCCAGGCCGGCGCCGGCAGCCAGCCGGGCCGCCTCCATCGAGCCCGGGCCCATGGCCGTGTCGGCGTCGATGTTGCCGCCACCCGCCTGGTCGAAGCGGTCGAGCGCCTCGACCAGCCGGCGGGCGTGGACCCGGGCCAGGTCGTCGTCGGTGGCCAGCCGGGGCTCGACGTGGACGAGGGCCTCGTCGAGACCCGCCTCGCGGATCCCCCGCGCCACGGCGTCGAGCCGGGCCGGGCGCTCGGGGTGGCCGACGCCGGGCTGGTGGTCGGCGAAGCGCGGGTCGGTGGCGACCAGGAGCGAGGGCACGGACCGACGGTACCGGTTGTCGCCGGCCGTCCGCCCGCCGCTCCGTCGGGCCGGGACGGCGGTCGTAGGCTCGTCGGTGCGTGGACGCCGACACCCCCTCACCGCCCCCGGTCCCGCCGCTGGCCCGGTGGCGCTCGCACCCGTCGTCGTCGCTGCGCACGGTCGCCTGGCGCGGCCGGGAGGACATCGCCCTGGTCACGGTGCGCCCCGGGTCGCCGCCGCCGACGGTGGCCGAGATCGCCGGGCTGGTCGACCGGGCCGCCCACGCCGGGCTCCGCCGTCTGGTCACCGGTGCCCTGACCGAGGGCGAGAGCGAGCCCTTCGCCCACGCCGGCTTCACCGTCCACGACCGCCTCCACCTCCTGCGCCACGACCTGGTCGAGGTGCCCGCCGTGACCGGCCCGGTCCGCCTGCGCCGGGCCCGGCGCATCGACGTCGAGGCCGCCCTGGCCGTCGACGCCCGGGCCTTCGAGCCGTTCTGGCGGCTCGACCGGGGTGGGTTGGACGACGCCCTGGCCGCCACCGCCTCGGCCCGCTTCCGGGTGGCCGAGGACGACGGCGTCGTCGGCTACGCCGTCACCGGCCGCTCGGCGGCGCGGGGCTACCTCCAGCGCCTGGCCGTCGACCCCGAGTGCTGGCGGCGCGGCGTGGGCGCGGCGCTGGTCGCCGACGGCCTGCGCTGGCTGCGCCGCCGCCACGTCCGCGTGGCGGTGGTCAACACCCAGGTGGGCAACGACGGCGCCTACGCCCTCTACCGGCGCATGGGCTTCGTGCCCGAGCCCTCGGGCCTCACCGTGCTCACCCTGGCGCTGGCGCCGTGAGCCGTGGGCCCCTGGCCCGGTGGGCGGCGGCGCTGGCCGTCACCGCCCTGACCGGGCTGGTCGCCCCCGGCGTCGCGCCCGCCGCGCCCCGGCCCGCCGCCCAGGCCCCTGCGGCCGTCGGCATCCGGGCCATCGACCAGAGCTACTTCGTCACCCGGGGCGGCATGTGGACCATGCGCCTGGCCCTCTCCGGCGCCCCGGCCGACGCCACCGTCGAGGCCGAGCTCTACGACCGGGTCGATCGCGACCAGTACCAGCACTCGCTCCTCGGCGACCTCCTGACCGACAGCGTGGAGGCCTTCCCCCCGGTCACCGTCCGCAACACCGAGGTGCGCCCCGACGGCACCCGCTGGGTCACCCTCGCCCTGAGCCTCAACCAGACCGCCGAGGACGGATCCTCGCCGGGCTGGCAGTTCCTCTCGCGGGGCCTGCGGGTGGGCGTGTACCCGCTCGACGTCCGGGTCGTCGACGCCGACGGCGCCGAGCGGGGCCGGGTCGTGGTGCACGTCGTCCGGCTGCCCTCCGGCACCGAGGAGGGGGCCGACGACCTGCCGCTCACCGTCGCCCCGATCGTCCGCATCGGCGACGGCCCCACCGTCGACCCCCAGGGCGAGGCGGACCCCGACCCCGGCGTGGCCGGTCAGGTCGACGACCTCACCGACGGGCTGACGATGGGCCGGGCCCTGCCCCTGACCCTGATCCCCCGCCCCGAGTCGATCGAGGCCCTGGCCCGGGACGAGGAGGCGGAGAGCACGCTGGCCGCCCTCCAGACGGTGGCCCGCACCCGCCAGGTGGTCGACGGCCCCTACGTCGACGTGGCCCTGTCGGCCTGGATCGACCACGGCCTGCAGGACGAGCTGTCGCGCCAGCGGGACCGGGGCAACGCCATCCTCACCGAGCACCTCGGCCGGGCCGACAGCAGCACCTGGGACGCCCGCTCCGGGATCACCCCGGCGGCCGCCGCCGCGCTGTGGCCGGTGGGCGTGCGCACCCTGATCCTCGGCTCGGGGGCGCTGGGCCCCGATCCCGTCCCCGGCCCGGTCACCATCACCACCGGGGAGCGGTCGATGGAGGCCGTCGCCCCCGACCCGGTCCTGTCCGGGGCCCTGACCCGGCGGGACGACCCGGTGCTGGCGTCGGCCGACTTCGCCGCCGAGCTGGCCCTGCGCGCCCTGTCCACCGACGGGCCCCACGGGATCGTGCTCGACCCGGCCGACGGCTGGCTCGACAACCCGGCCAACATCGCCCTGCTCGACCAGGTGCTGGACGACCCGCTCTCGCCGGCCCGGGCGGCCACCCTGGCCGAGCTGCTCGAGACCGTCCCGCCGGTCGGCACCCGTGAGCTGCCGGTGACCTTCTCCGAGGACCTGTCCGCCTACGCCGAGCGCCTGGGGCTGGCCCGGGCCCGGCTCAGCTCCTACGCCAGCCTGGTCGGACCGGGCACCGCCGAGATCGGCTCGCTGGACCAGCTCCTGCTGCTGTCCGGCTCGGCCGACCTCGACGAGGAGGAGCGGTCCGCCTACGTCGAGTCGGTGCTGGCCACCACCGACGACCGCTTCCAGGCGGTGCGGGCCCCGTCCCGCCAGACCGTCACCCTCACGTCGAGCGACGGCGACGTCCCCCTCACCCTGCTCAACGAGCTCGAGGTCCCGGTGACGGTGAGGGTCGAGCTCAGCGCCGACAGCCGGCTGGACCTCGGCGACGTCCCCGAGACGCAGGTGCTGCAGCCGGGCACCAACCAGCTCGAGATCCCCGTCCACGCCCGGGCGCCCGGCGACACCACCATCGACATCGCTATCAGCACCACCGACGGGGTCGTCGACCTCGACGAGGTGAAGTACACGGTGCGCTCGACCGCGGTGCCCGGCATCGGCGTCGTGCTCTCGGTCGGCGCCATCGCCTTCCTCGTCGTCTGGTGGACCCGGCACATCCTGCGGGCGCGCCGGGCCAAGGCGGCGGTGCCGGTCCCGACGTGACCCCGACGGCGACGTAACCCTGGCGTGGCGGGCGAGGTCCGATCCCGGATCGGCGCCCACCGGTGCCGTCCGACCCCCGGAGGAACCGAATGGGCGTCCGCCTCGTCACCGACAGCTCGTGCGACCTGCCCCAGGACGTCGTCGACGCCCACGGCATCACGATCGTGCCCCTCACCATCCGCTTCGGCGAGGAGGAGCTGACCGACCGCGAGGACCTGTCCGCCGAGGAGTTCTACCGCCGGATGGCCGCCTTCGACGGCCTGCCCGAGACGGCCGCGCCCTCGCCCGGTGCCTTCGAGCAGGCCTTCCGTGCCGCTGCGGCCGACGGCGACCAGGTGATCTGCCTGAACATCTCCTCGGCCCTCTCGGCCACCATGGCCTCGGCCCAGAACGCGGCCAAGGCCGTCGAGGGCGACCTCGACGTCCGCGTCGTCGACTCCAAGTCGATCACCGCCGGCCTGGGCACCCAGCTGATCCTGGCCGCCGAGGCCGCGGCCGGTGGGGCGGATGCCGACGAGGTCACCCGGGTGATCGAGGACGCCCGCCCCCGCACCCACATCCTCGGCGGGCTCGACACCCTCGAGAACCTGCGGAAGGGCGGGCGCATCGGCGGGGCCAAGGCCATGCTCGGCACCATGCTGTCGTTCAAGCCGGTCATCGACATCAGCACCGGCGTGGTCGAGGAGGCGGGCAAGGTCCGCACCCGGAAGAAGCAGATGGCCTTCATCCGCGACCGGCTGGTCGCAGCCGGCCCGGTCGAGCAGCTCGTCGTCTGCGACGGCGGGGCCCCCGACGTCGACGCCTTCATCGACGTGATCGCCGAGGTCGTGCCGCGGGACTCGTTCCGGCGCTCGACGATCGGCCCGGTCATCGGCACCCACGGCGGCCCCCGCATGATCGGCCTCACCTGGCTCTCGGCCGGCTGATCGCCAGGGGATCCCTCCCCCTGCGTGCCGCCCCGGCGCGGGTCGGCTCCCCCTAGGGTCCACGGGATGGGCTCCCCCCCGCCGTCGACCGGCGCGCCCGGTGCGGCCCGGTCCGGGACCGTCCTCGCCGGGCGCTACCGCCTCGGCCACCCCCTCGCCACCGGGGGCATGGCGCGCGTCTGGGAGGCCCAGGACGAGGTGCTGGGGCGGCCGGTGGCGGTCAAGGTCCTGCTCGAGCACCTGGTCGAGGACGAGTCCTTCATCCGCCGGTTCCGGGCCGAGGCCCTGGCCGCGGCCCGGCTGACCCACCCGTCGGTCGTCTCGGTCTACGACACCTGCTCGGCGCCCGGGCTCGAGGCGATCGTCATGGAGCTGGTCGACGGCGAGACCCTCCGCCAGCAGCTCGACCGCGGCCGGCTCGACGAGCCCGAGGCGGCCCGGATCGGCGCCCGCATCGCCGAGGCCCTGGCCGTGGCCCACCGGGCCGGGATCGTGCACCGGGACATCAAGCCGGCCAACGTCCTGCTCGCCTCGACCGGGCGGGTCGTCGTCACCGACTTCGGCATCGCCAAGGCCGCCGAGGGGGCCGACCTCACCACCGGCGGGCAGATGCTGGGGACGGCCAAGTACCTGGCCCCGGAGCAGGTCGAGGGGCTGCGGGTCGACGGCCGGGCCGACGTCTACGCCCTCGGCGTCGTGCTCTACGAGGCCGTCTGCGGACGGGTGCCGTTCGCAGCCGACACCGAGGCGGCCACCGCCCTGGCCCGGCTGCACGGCGACCCCCCGGCGCCCCGGACCCTCCGGCCCGACCTCGACCCCGACCTGGCCCGGATCATCGAGCGCTGCCTGGCCCGGGACCCGGCGCGGCGCTGGCCCGACGTCGACAGCCTGGCCCGCAGCCTGGGCGCCATCGCCGCCGGCCGAGCCGTGCCCCCCGACCCCGCCGGTCCCCCACCCCCGCCGGCCCTGGCCAAGGACCCGACCCCCGAGCCCGGCACCCGTTCCTGGCGCG
>JBQGCF010000063.1:0-8057 GCA_052038315.1 Iamia sp. | reverse complement strand
CACCGACGCGCACCACATCCAGCACTGGATCGACCACGGCGAGACCAACGAGGACAACCTCGTCCTGCTCTGCCGCTGGCACCACGGCGTCGTCCACCGCCCCGGCTGGACCATCCAGCTCCTCACCGACGCCACCGTCGTGGTCACCAACCCCATGGGCCGACGACGAACATCGCACCCACCGAACCTCTATTCGCTCGTCGCCGCCTGAACCCTCACCGGTGGGACCAGGCCGGCCAGGTGGTGGTGCCCTCGGGGATGCGGGCGCGGTCGTCGCCGGCCTCGATCGAGCCGGAGGACGACCAGCTGCCGTCGGCGAAGCGGAGCTCGACGCCGCCCTCGTCGCGGCGCCCGAACCGGCGCCGGCGGGTCTCGGTGAGGCCGCCGGCGACGATCGCCGTGACCGTCTCCTCCAGGTCGGCGATCAGCCCGTCGGGGTCCTCGTCGCAGGCGTCGCAGCCGCAGTGGGGCAGGACCAGGTCGTAGGTGTGACCGGCCCGGACCACGACGCCGAAGCCGGTCCACACCACGGTGATCGGTGTCCCGTCGCCGTCCGGGACCAGCCGGGTGGCCCGCTGGACCCCGCCCCGCCAGCGGCCGGTGACCTCGGCCGGCTCGGCCTCGACCCGGTACCGGGCCACCAGGCGGGAGACCAGGAGGTCGGCGGCCGGGTGCAGCGCGAGGTAGCGGCCGTCGTCGGTGACACGGCTGTACGCCTCCTCCGGCGGGCCCGCCGGGCCCCATCGGTCCATGCCTGGAACCTACGTCCCGCCGGTAGGTTGGGGGGCCACGTTCGGGGCCCGGTCGAGCCGGTTCCCGGCGCCCCGTCGCGTCCCCTCCGAGGTCCTGTGCCCCCAGCCCCTGCTGCCGCCCCCACCAAGACCGCCCCGCTGGGGGACGTGCCGGCGCGCCGGGCCGACGACCCGGGGCTGACCCAGGTCCGGGGGCGGGCCCGGGGGCATCTGGCGGTGGCCGAGGCGGCCCGGTCGATCACCGTCGCCCACCTGGCCGGCGGCACCCGCACCCCGGTCCTGGCCGCGGTGCCGACCACCGCCGAGGCCGAGCGGCTCGGCCACGACCTGGGCGCCTTCCTCGGGCCCGACAAGGTCGAGCTGTTCCCGGCGTGGGAGACGCTGCCGTTCGAGCGGGTCAGCCCCAACGTCGAGACGATGGGCCGCCGGATGCGGGTGGCCTGGCGGCTGCGCAACCCCCGGCAGGCGCCCAAGGTCGTGGTGGCGCCGATCCGGGCCCTCGTGCAGCGGCTCGGCCCCCACGTCGACGAGGTCGAGCCGTGCATCATCCGGCCCGGCCAGCAGGTCGACCGGGACGAGCTGGCCGCCTGGCTGGTCGCCGCCGGCTACCGCCGCGAGCCCCAGGTCGAGGCCCGGGGCGAGGTGGCGGTGCGGGGGTCGATCGTCGACGTCTTCCCGTCCACCGAGGACCGGCCGATCCGCATCGACCTGTGGGGCGACGAGGTCGATCGGCTCACCGAGTTCTCGATCACCGACCAGCGGGCCACCGACCCGGTCCCGGCGGCAGCGATCTTCCCGTGCCGCGAGGTCATGCCCACCGACGAGGTGAGGGAGCGGGCGAGCAGGCTCGTCGCCAGCCAGCCGTGGGGTCGCGAGCAGTGGGAGCGGCTGGCCGAGGGACTGGTGTTCGACGGCATGGAGTCGTGGCTGCCGTGGCTCACCGACCGCGAGCACGTGCTGTTCGACATGCTCGACGAGGACGCCCTCGTGCTGCTCGTCGAGCCCCGCCGCATGCGGGACCGGGCCGAGGACATCATCGGCGAGGAGGGCGATCTCGCCCGTCACCTGGCCCGCAGCACGTGGGACGTCCCCGACGACACCGAGATCCCGTCGCTCCACCTCCCGTTCGACCGCCTGCTCACCCACACCGAGGCCCCGGCCTGGACGATCACCAACGTGGCCGACTCGCCCGACACGCCGGTGGTCCAGTCGATCGGCTGGAACCCGGGGGTGGGCGACGGTGCCGGCCTGATGCACCAGGTCCGGGACATGGTGCGCGACGGGGTCGAGGTCATCGGGGCGGCCGACAGCGAGGCCAGCGCCGAGCGGATGCGGGGCGTGCTGCGCAGCCAGGACGTCGACATCGACGTGCGGGTGGCGAGCGTCGACCGGGGCGTGGTCCTGCCCACCGCCAAGGTGGCGGTCCTGGCCGAGGCCGACCTCACCGGCCGGCGACGCCCGCACCGCGCCCCCCGCAGCCGCAAGCGCGACGCGGCCGGCTTCTTCGACGACCTGCGACCCGGCTCCTACGTCGTCCACCATCAGCACGGCGTGGCCCGCTACGGCGGCATGGTCACCCGGACCATCGGCGGGGTCGAGCGCGACTACCTGATGCTCGAGTACCGGGGCAACGACAAGCTCTACGTCCCGTCCGACCAGATCGACGCCGTCCGCCACTACACCGGCGGCGAGGACCCCAAGCCCAGCCGGCTCGGCGGGGGCGACTGGCAGAAGGCCAAGGCCCGGGTGCGGGCCGAGGTCGAGCACATCGCCCAGGAGCTGGTGGTGCTGTACCAGAAGCGGCTCAACACGCCGGGCTTCTCGTACCCGCCCGACACGCCCTGGCAGACCGAGATGGAGGAGGCCTTCCCGCACCGGGAGACGCCCGACCAGCTCACCGCCATCGCCGAGGTCAAGGCCGACATGGAGGCCGAGCGGCCGATGGACCGCCTGGTGTGCGGCGACGTCGGCTTCGGCAAGACCGAGATCGCCATCCGGGCCGCCTTCAAGGCCGTGCAGGAGGGCAAGCAGGTCGCCGTCCTCGTGCCCACCACGCTCCTCGCCTCGCAGCACTTCCAGACCTTCAGCGACCGCTTCGCCGGCTACCCGGTCCGGGTCGAGCTGCTCAGCCGCTTCCTCACCGCCGGCCAGGCCAAGGAGGTCATGGAGGGCCTGCGCACCGGCGAGGTCGACTGCGTGATCGGCACGCACAAGCTCCTCGCCCAGGACGTCCAGTACAAGGACCTCGGGCTGCTGATCGTCGACGAGGAGCAGCGCTTCGGGGTCAAGCACAAGGAGCAGATCAAGGGGCTCAAGGCCAACCTCGACGTGCTCACGCTGTCGGCCACGCCGATCCCCCGGACGCTGGAGATGAGCCTCACCGGCATCCGCGACCTCACCCTGCTCCACACCCCGCCGGCCGAACGCCAGCCGATCCTCACCTACGTCGGCGAGGAGGACGAGCGGGCGATCAGCGAGGCGATCCGCCGCGAGCTGCTGCGGGAGGGCCAGGTCTTCTTCGTCCACAACCGGGTGCGGGACATCGAGAAGAAGGCGGCCGAGCTGCGCGACCTCGTCCCCGAGGCCCGCATCGCCGTCGCCCACGGCCAGATGGACGAGGGCACGCTGGAGCAGGTCGTCTACGACTTCTGGGAGGGGCGCTTCGACGTCCTGGTCTGCACGACGATCATCGAGTCGGGCATCGACATGCCCACGGTGAACACCCTCGTCGTCGACCGGGCCGACCGCCTCGGCCTGGGCCAGCTCCACCAGCTGCGCGGCCGGGTCGGGCGGGCCGGGCAGCGGGCCTACGCCTACCTCTTCCACCCGCGCGACATGGCGCTGTCGGAGGAGGCCTACGAGCGGCTGAAGACCATCGGCGAGGCCACCGAGCTGGGCTCGGGCTTCCGCATCGCCATGCGCGACCTGGAGATCCGGGGCGCCGGCTCGCTCCTCGGCACCGGCCAGAGCGGCCACATCGCCGCGGTGGGCTACGACCTCTACGTCCAGATGGTCAGCGAGGCGGTCGCCGAGCTCAAGGGCGAGGAGCCGAAGGAGCCGGCCGAGGTCAAGCTCGACCTGCCCCTCGACGCCCACCTGCCCACCGACTACGTGCCCCGCGAGGACCTGCGGCTCGAGGCCTACCGGCGCCTGGCGACGGTGATGAGCCAGGCCGAGGTCGACGACATCCGGGAGGAGTGGGAGGACCGCTACGGACCGGTGCCCGAGCCGGCCGCCCAGCTGCTGGAGATCGCCCGGCTCCGGGCCGAGTGCCAGCGCCTCGGGCTGCGCGAGGTCAACGTCACCAAGGGCCCGGCGTTCGGCGGCCCGGCCCACACCGCCCGCATCACGCCGATCACCCTCAAGCAGAGCCAGCAGATCCGGCTCCAGCGGCTGTTCAAGGGGGCGGTCTACAAGGAGGACCAGGAGCTGGTCGTCCTGCCCATCCCGCGGACGCCGACCCTGGCGGCGACGCTCGTCGACCTGCTGCGCCAGCTGGTCCCGCCGGCCGAGTAGCCGCTACCCGAGACGGCTACCCGAGGCTGATCGACTCGGCCACGTCGACCAGGTCGTCGGCCGTGAGCAGGTCGTCGCCCCGGGCCACGAGGAGGAGGACGCCGCGGTCGGTCTCGACGGCGACCGTGCGGCGCACCACCGTGCCGGTGGCGGGGTCGGCGGCATCGACCACCACGCCCCGCCAGGTCACATCCTCGACCGGGCCGATCTCCCGGGTGACCACCGAGTCGCGGGCGTCAGGGGTGGTGCGGCGGGGCTGGCGGGTCTCGGTGGCCACCACGGCGGGGTCGAGGTGGCCGGGAGGCAGGGCCATCACCACGAGCGACCCGTCGCAGCCGTCGGCGCAGCGCCACACGCCCACCTGGGCCGACGGCGGGCCCGGGACCGGACCGTCCTCGTCGGCCGGGAGGCCAGCGGCCAGGGCGACCACGCCGTCGAGCGACAGGCCGCCGACGACCTCCAGCCCGGCCGGTGGGCGGGGGACGACGGGCGGGCCGTCGGGCTCGAGCGGGGCCTCGGCGGCGGTGGCCACCTCGAGCAGGTCGTCGCCGGTGGCGTCGCGGGCCCAGGCCTGGATGTCGCCCTCGACGATCCGGGCCCAGGGCTGGTCGTCGGTGGCGGCGACGACGGTGTCGTCGATGCCGGCCGGGGCGGGCTCCACGAACACGACGCCCCGGCCGACCGGGTCGCCCCCGGGGGCCAGCACGGTGACCGGCCGGTGGTCGGGACCGGGCTCGGCCTGGCCGGGGCCGGCCACCACCGGCTCGTACCCGGCCGGGACGTCCCCGACGGTGAGCGCCACCGGGCCGCCGGTCGCGTCCGGAGGGGCGGTGCTCGTCGTGGTCGACGTGGTGGGTGCGGCCCGGGCCACCACGTCGGTGTCGATCCCGCAGCCGGCGAGGAGGATCGGGACGACGAGCAGGGGGACGGTCAGCGATCGGCGCACGGGCCCGGGTGTTCCCATCCTCCGACGATGTACTCGTGGTGGGGCCTACCTCCTACCATCGGACGTCGTGCACCGCCGTGCCCCGATCCGTCCCGTCCGTGCCCTGGCCGCCGGCGTCGCCCTGCTCGGCCTGGTCCTGACGACCACCTCGTGCAGCGTGGCCCGGCCCCCCGCCGCCACCGTCGACGGCCAGGAGATCTCCGCCGAGCGGATCGACGCGCTGGTCGAGGCCTTCCTCGCCGGCGACCCCGAGACCTACGGGCCCGTGGTCGAGGGGGAGGGCGAGGGCACGTACCAGACCGCGGCGGTGGCCGACATCCTCGGCACGATCGTCCTCCAGACCATCCAGGCCGAGCTGGCCGACCGCGAGGACGCCATCCCCACCCCGGAGGAGCGGTCGGAGGCCGAGGACCTGGTCCGCAACAGCTTCCACACCGGGGCGTCGGCCCAGCCCGACCCGAGCACCGGTGAGGTCAGCCCCGAGGCGGCCGAGGCCCAGGACGCCAGCGCCGCGGCCTTCGACTCGCTCGACGAGGACACCCAGGAGTGGCTGGTCGACCTGCGGGCCAAGACCCTGGCCCTGGCCCGGGTGGTCAGCGAGGACGCGGACACCACCGAGCTGGCCCGCCAGATCTACGAGGCCGACCCGTCCGCCTTCGACGCCCTGTGCATCCGGGCGATCATCGTCCCCACGGACCAGCTCCCCGCCGTGCAGGACCGCCTGGCCGCCGGCGAGGACTTCGGCCAGGTCTCCGCCGAGGTCACCACCGACCAGCCGATCGCCGAGGCCGAGGGCTCGCTGGGCGAGTGCCTGCCGGCGACCCAGCTGGCGCAGTTCCTGCCCCAGGAGGTCATCGACCTGGTGACCCCGCTGCAGGTCGGCGAGGTCTCGGAGCCCTTCGAGCTCCCGCCGGCCGAGGGCCAGACCGAGGAGCTGGTCGCCATCTTCGACCTGAGCGACCGCCAGCCGGCCGCCTTCGAGGACGTCGAGGCCGACATCTCGGCCACCCTGCCCGACCCGGGCGATGCCGCCCTCGCCGAGCTGGTCGCCGACTCGATCGCCGAGTTCGACGTCGAGGTCGAGCCCCGCTTCGGCTCCTGGCACGTCGGCCAGGAGACCTGCACCGAGCTCCAGCCGAACCGGAACCCGACCCCGGCCTGCCTCGTCCCGCCGAAGGGCGCCCGCACCCCCGAGGGGTCCGAGCCGCTGATCGACGCCGGCACCGGCGGCTGAGCCGGCTCGGCGCGTGACCGGCCGCGTCATCGCCGTCGGGCTGGGCCCGGCCGGGCCCGACCTGGTCACCCGGGAGACGGCCGAGCTGCTGGCCGGCGACCGGCCGATCCGGCTCCGCACCGCCCGCCACCCGGCCGCCGTCCTCGCCCCCGGCGCGCCCACCTTCGACGAGGTCTACGAGCGGGCCGACACCTTCGGCGACGTCTACGCCGAGATCACCGACCGGCTGATCGCCCTGGCCGACGAGCACGACGAGGTCGTCTACGCCGTCCCCGGGTCGCCCCGGGTGCTCGAGCGCACCGTCGACCTGCTGACCACCCGGGCCGCGGCCGGGGAGCTGGAGCTCGACGTCCGCCCGGCGCTGTCGTTCCTCGACCTGGCCTGGGTGCGTCTCGGCGTCGACCCGCTCGAGGTCGGCGTGCGGCTGGTCGACGGGCACCGCTTCGCCACCGAGGCGGCGGGGGAGCGGGGACCGCTGCTCGTGGCCCACTGCCACAACCGGCGGGTGCTGTCCGACATCAAGCTGGCCGTCGACGAGCCCCCGACCGAGCCGGTGCTGGTGGTGCAGCGGCTGGGCACGCCCGAGGAGGCGCTCACCGCCGTCGACTGGGCCGACCTCGACCGCAGCGTCGAGCCCGACCACCTCACCTCGCTCTACGTCCCCGCCCTCGCCGCCCCGGTGGCCGCCGAGGTCGTCGCCTTCGCCGAGCTGGTGCGGACCCTGCGGGAGCAGTGCCCGTGGGACCGGGAGCAGACCCACGTCACCCTGACCCGCCATGCCCTGGAGGAGGCCTACGAGGTCGTCGAGGCCATCACCGCCTGGGCCGACGCCGGCGGGGAGGACGACGACCCGGACGACCCGGACGCGCTCGCCGACGCCGTGGAGCACCTGGCCGACGAGCTGGGCGACCTCCTCTTCCAGGTCGTCTTCCACGCCACCCTCGGCGCCGCGCGGGGCGCCTTCACCCTCGCCGACGTGGCCCGGGGCATCCACGACAAGCTCGTCCGCCGCCACCCCCACGTGTTCGGCGACGCCCCGGCCGACGACGTCGAGGGCCTGACCCGGTCGTGGGAGCAGATCAAGAAGGCCGAGACCGGGCGCGAGTCGGTGATGGACGGCCTGACCGACGCCCTGCCGTCGCTGCTCTGGGCCCACAAGGTCCTGCGCAAGGCCGACGCCGCCGGCCACCCCTGGGACCCGGCCACCGCCGACCCCGACGACCTCGGCGACCGCCTCCTGGCCCTCGTCGCCGTGGCCCGCGAGGCCGACCTCGACCCCGAGGCCGCCCTCCGCACCGCCGCCGCCCGCCTCCGCGACCAGGTCCGCGCCACCGGAGCCTGAGCTACACCTTTCGGGGGCCTCGTGCGTCTGGAGGGGTGATGACGGCAGCGGTGCGGGTGACGGAGGGGAGCGACGAGGTCGTCGTCCCGGCGAGCCCGGTCGGCTCCGTCGACGAGCTCTGCCGGCGGGTGCACCCCCGCCTCGTCGGCGCCCTCCGCCTCTACCTCGGCGATGTCGAGCTGGCCCGGGAGCTGGCCCAGGACGCCCTGGTCCGGGTGGTCGAGCGGGCGCCCGAGGTGACGGCGATGGAGCGCCCCGACGCCTGGG
>JBQGCF010000062.1:0-6020 GCA_052038315.1 Iamia sp. | reverse complement strand
CCCAGTCCCGGCGTTTCGGACGCTCGCGCTTCACGCTCATCCTGCTGGTCCTGGCCTCGCTGACGGTCCTCACCCTCGACTACCGCGACACCGGTCCGGTCCAGGGCATCCGCAAGGTGTTCGGCACCGTCTTCTCGCCCTTCGAGGGGATCGGCAACGCCATCGCCTCGCCCTTCGAGAACGGGTGGAAGGGCATCTTCGAGTACGACGACCTGGAGGACGAGAACCGCGACCTCCAGCGCCGCGTCGACGAGCTGGAGGCCCGCGAGATCGAGGCCCAGGCCGACTCCGAGCGGCTGGAGGGGCTGGAGCAGGCGGCCAACCTCCCGATCGAGACCGAGATCGAGTCGGTCGTCGCCGAGGTGACCTCCCGCGAGCTCACCGACTTCGACACCACGTTCAAGATCAACCGGGGTTCCGGTGACGGGATCCGGGTCCGGATGCCGGTCGTCACCGAGGCCGGGCTGGTCGGCCAGGTCGTGCGGGTCGAGGGCGGCGAGGCCTGGGTCCGGCCCATCACCGACCCCGACTACCCCCGCTTCGGCGTGCGCCTGCTCGAGTCCCGCGACGTCGGCACCGCCCACGCCGCCGAGGGCGGGACGATCCGCATCGACGGGGGCATCCGGCCCGACACGGGCGTCGAGGTCGGGGGCGGCGTCGTCACCAGCGGCATCGATGGCAGCACCTACCCGCCCGACCTGCCGGTGGGCGAGGTGACCAGCCAGCGGCCCAACGCCGATCGCACCGGCAAGGTCGTCGACGTCGAGCCCTACGCCGACCTCGACGGGCTGTCCTACGTGGCCGTCCTCCTCTGCACGGACGACTGCGCCTAGCCCTGTGGTCCCCGCCCGCCTGGCCCTCGTCGTCCTCGTCACCCTGGTCGTGCAGGTGGTGGCCGTGTCGCAGCTGTCGGTCGCCGGGGCCCGCGGCAACCTCGTCCTCCTCGTCGCCATCGCCGCCGCCCTGGAGAGCGATGCCGAGCGGGGCGCCATCGTCGGCTTCGCCTCGGGCCTGGCCTTCGACATGCTGCTCGACACCCCGATGGGCCTGTCCGCGCTGACCGGCGCCCTGGTGGGCTGGGTCGTGGGCACGGCCAAGGACTCGGTCCTGCGCGACGCCGGCGTGATCCAGCTCGCCCTGGTGGCGGTGGCCTCGGCGGCCGGGACGCTCCTCTACGCCGGGCTCGCCGTGGTCTTCGGGGTGACGGTCGACCCCGGGGACCTCCCGGCTATCGTCGCCGTCATCGCCGTGGTGAACGTCCTGTTCAGCAAGCCCCTGCGGTGGGCGGTGCGGTGGGCCTTCGGGTCCGACACCCGTGCCCGCGACCGGGGCCCCTCGATCTTCCGCACCTAGCGCCCCATGAGCTCAGCCAACCCCCGCGCCCGCCAGCACGTCCTGGGCATCGTCGCCCTGTCGCTCTTCGCTGCCCTCTTCACGCGGCTCTGGTACCTCCAGGTCCTGGAGACCGAGGAGGCCACCCGGACCGTCGCCGACGCCAACATCGAGGTGGTCATCGAGGAGGCGCCGCGCGGCCGGATCCTCGACCGCTCGGGCAAGGTGCTGGTCGAGAACACCGACACCATCCAGGTCGCCGTCGACTACCAGGACTTCGACGCCCTCGAGACCCCCGAGCAGAACGCGCTGACCCGGCGGCTGGCCCAGTTCCTCAACGAGGACGCGGTGCTGATCGCCGCCGGCCAGCGGGTGCCCGACGACCCCGGGCCCCGGCCCGACACCGAGGACGGCGCGACCACCACCTCGAGCGTGCCGGGGGAGGACGAGGAGGGGGACGAGTCGACGACCACCACGTCGACCACGACCACCGTGGTCGACGACCCGGACGACCCCGACGACAACTCCGCCCTCGACACCGCCGACCCGGACGCCATCCCGGCCGGGCCCTACGAGCAGCGGCCGCCGCCCTTCGGCGTGGCCACCGGCGCCGACAACCCCGACGGGGTGACCGACGCCGAGGCCGACGCCCCGGACCCGCTCACCCCCGACGACGTCGCCGAGCGCATCGAGGACCCCCGGTACAGCAAGTTCAAGCCCATCCCGGTGGCCACCGGGGTGTCCGAGGACCTCGAGATCTACATCACCGAGCACCCCGACCAGTTCCCGACCGTGACGGTCTCGCGGACGACGGTGCGCAAGTACAACTACGGCGCCCTGCTCGCCCACGTCCTCGGCTACATCGGCACCATCTCCGAGGACGAGCTGGACCGGTACCAGAACGACGAGAAGCCCTACGAGAACGACGACGACATCGGCAAGGCCGGCATCGAGCAGGCCATGGAGCGGGAGCTGCGGGGCACGCCCGGCCGCCGGGTCTACGAGGTCGACGCCCGCAACCGGGTGGTGCGGGAGCTGGAGGACCAGCGCGAGGCGCCGGTGGCGGGCCGCGACGTCTACCTCACGATCGACATCAACATGCAGTACATCATGGAGAAGGGCCTGGCCGCCGAGGTGAAGCGGCGGACCGGCGTGTTCGACGGCGGCGGCTGCTTCGTCGAGCCCGGCTGCGAGCCCAAGGGGGCGGCGTCGGTCTCCATCGACCCCCGCAACGGCCAGGTGCTGGCCATGGCCTCGTTCCCGACCTACGACCCCAACCTCTTCGTCGGCGGCATCTCGACCGAGGACTACGAGGCCATCTCCGACGAGGAGCGCAAGGACGAGCACAACGACCCGCTGCTCAACCGGGCCATCACCGGCCGCTACGCCCCGGGCTCGACGTTCAAGCTGTTCAGCTCCTACGCCGGCCTCGACACCGGGCTGATCACGCCGAACCAGTTCTACGACGACACCGGCATCTACAAGTACGCCGCCGACTGCCCGGTGGAGAACCCCGAGAACAACTGCTCGGCCACCAACGCCGGCCGGACCCCCCACGGCAGCGTCAACCTGGAGGACGCCCTCCGGGTCTCGTCGGACACCTACTACTACTGGATCGGTGACCGGTCCTGGCGCCAGCGCGACTCCATCGGCGGCGAGGAGGCGATGCAGGACTCGATGAAGAAGTGGGGCCTCGACGAGCCCACCGGCATCGACCTGCCCGGCGACGCCGGCAGCCGCATCCCCACGCCGACCTGGCTGCGGGAGTTCTCGCTGGAGCTCAACGGCGACACGCCGCTCGGCCGGGAGGCCGGCACCTGGACGCCCGGTGTCAGCGGCAACACCATGGTCGGCCAGGGCGACGTCGTCATCTCGCCCCTCCAGCTGGCGCAGGGCTACGCCACCCTGGCCAACGGCGGCACGATCTGGAAGCCGCAGCTGGTCCTCCAGGTCACCGACTACAGCGCGGCCACCAACGTCGAGGTCATGGAGCCGGTGGCCAACGGCCAGGTCGAGCTGCCGCCCGAGTGGCGGGATCCGATGATCCGCGGCTTCGACGGCGTCACCAAGGGCCCCGGCGGGACCGCCACCCGGGCGTTCAGCGGCTTCGACCAGTCGACCTGCCCGGTGGCCGGCAAGACGGGCACGGCCCAGGTCAACGACAAGAACGACAGCTCGCTGTTCGCCGCCTTCGCCCCCACGCCCACGCCCGAACGGCCCTCGGTGATCGCCATGGCCACCGTCTTCCAGGAGGCCGGCTTCGGCGCCGACGCCGCCGTGCCCCTGACCCGACGGGTGCTCGAGCCCTTCAGCGACATGGGCTGCGACATCACCGCCTTCGGCGGCAAGGACAGCCCGTACGCGGCGCCGCCCGGCGGCTGGTTCGACGTCGACGAGGCGATCCAGACCTTCGTCCCGACCCAGGGCGACACGCAGGACTGATGGCCACCGTCCCCGTCCCCCGGCGCCGCCCGATGGCGTCGATGCGCCACGACCCCTCCGCGATCTGGCACCACGTCGACGCCACCCTCGTCGCCACCCTGCTGGCGGTGGCCAGCCTGGGCGTGCTGATGGTCTACAGCGCCACCCGCTACGTGGGCCCCGACGAGCCCCTCGACTCGTCCTTCCTCACTCGCCAGGCCTTCTTCATGGTGGTCGGGGTGATCGTCGCCGGCGTCGTGTCGGTCGTCGACTACCACAAGATCCTCGACCTGGCCCCGATGATCTACGGCTCGACCATCTTCCTGCTCGTGGCCGTGCGGCTGGTCGGCTCCCGGCGCTCGGGCACGCAGGGCTGGTTCCAGCTCGGGCCCTTCCAGCTCCAGCCGTCGGAGTTCGCCAAGCTGGCCCTGGTCCTCGGCTTCACCTACCTGGCCACCCAGTTCCACGGCGACATCGACCTGCGCCGGCTCGGCGTCCTGCTCGGCCTGTCGGGGCTGCCCATCGTGCTGGTGCTGCTCCAGCCCGACCTGGGCACGGCCCTGGTGTCGGTGGCCATCACGTTCTGCCTGCTGGTGGCGTCGGGGGTGAAGGGGCGCTACCTGATCCTGCTCGGCGTGGGTGCGGTCACCATCGCCACCCTCGTGCTGACGAGCGGGATGCTCGACGACTACCAGAAGGACCGGCTGACCGTCTTCGTCAACCAGGAGGAGGACCGGTCGATCGAGGACCAGCGGGGGAGCGCCTACAACCTGGAGCAGTCGAAGCTGGCCATCGGATCGGGCGGGGTGCGGGGCACCGGCCTGTTCAACGGCCCGCAGACCAAGAGCAACCGGGTGCCCGAGCAGCACACCGACTTCATCTTCTCGGTCGTGGGGGAGGAGCTGGGCCTGATCGGCGCCGGCGCCCTGCTGGCCGCCTACTCGGTGATCGTCTGGCGGGTGTGGCGGACGGCCCAGCTGGCCCGGGACGACGCCGGCTCGATGATCTGCCTCGGCGTCCTCGCCCTGTTCGTCTTCCAGATCTTCCAGAACGTGGGCATGACCATGGGCATCATGCCGATCACCGGCATCCCCCTGCCGTTCATGAGCTACGGCGGCTCCTCGACGATCATGGCCTTCATCGCCATGGGCCTCGTCCTCAACGTCCACATGCGCCGCTTCCGCTGACCCCGTTCCGCTTCTGTCAGTCCTGATCCCCCTCCTCGGGGGATGAGGACTGACAGAACGATGGGGTTCGGGGCGAGGGTTGGCGGCGGGCGCGAGGGGGCACGGTGGTGCCGCTTCCCCCCGACGTCGTCACCGCGGTGACGCCCGATGGAGGGAGGCCCGTGGACCTCTACGAGCTGGCCGAGCGGCAGCACGCAGCCTTCACCCGCACCCAGGCTCGGCAGGTCGGCATCACGGACAGACGCCTCGACGGCCTGCTCGACCGAGGCTCGATCCGGCGAGCCGGACCCGGCGTGTTCGTCGTGAACGGAGTGCCGTCGAGCTGGACGCAACGGCTGCAGGTCGCGGCCCTGGGGCTACCCGGCTCGCTGGCCTCCCACCGCGCTGCGACCCGCCTGCACCGGCTCGACGGCGTCGACCATGCGCCGATCGAGCTGCTGGTCGCGCGGGGCCGGCACCGCAGGCGACGACCGGACGGCGTCGTCCTCCACGAGACCAAGGACCTTCGAGGCCCGGACGTGGACGAGAGGGACGGCATCCCGTGCACGTCCCTGGTGCGGACGCTCGTCGACCTGCCTGCCGTCGTCCACGAGTTCCGGGCCGGCGTGGCCCTCGACCATGCCATGCGGCTCGACCCCGCCGTCCGCGATCGGGTCGCGGCGCGCCACGTCGAGGTGGCTCGTCGAGGTCGGAACGGAACCGTCGCCCTTCGCACCCTGCTCGCCGAACGAGGTGCCGGGGAACTGGTGGACAGCGGCTTCGAGCGCCGGGCGCTGCGGCTGATCGAGGACAGCCCCCTCCCACGGCCCGTGACCCAGCACCACGTGATCGACGGCGACTTCGAGTGCTGGCTCGACCTCGCCTGGCCGGAACACCTCGTCGCCATGGAGTGCGACAGCCTGGCCCACCACCAGGGCGAGAGGGCGTTCCGCTGGGAGCGTGTTCGTCGACGTCGGCTCAACCGGCTGGGCTGGACGGTGCTCGAGTTCACCTACCGGGAGGTCACCCGGCAGGGATCCATGGTCCTCACCGAGCTGGCCCGTCACCTCCCCCCACCGTTCTGTCAGTCCTGATCCCCCG
>JBQGCF010000061.1:0-7390 GCA_052038315.1 Iamia sp. | reverse complement strand
GCGTCGCTCGAGCTCATCGAGCAGGGTGACCTGCCGGGCCTCGAGGCCCTGCGTCACGCCCCCAACGCGCAGCAGTAGCGCACCCCGCAACCCTCGCGACCTTCGGGTCGTCCCTGCGAAGGAGATCGGCCATGGCCGTCCGCAAGCCGCTCATCAGCGGCAACTGGAAGATGCACCACAACCACTTCGAGGCCCTGGCCACGGTGCAGAAGCTCAACTACCTGCTGGGGGAGGAGGAGGACCGCACGGCGGTCGAGGTGTCGGTCCACGCGCCCTTCACCGACCTGCGCACGCTCCAGACGGCGATGGAGCAGGACAAGATGCTCATCGCCCTGGGCGCCCAGCACTGCCACTGGGAGGAGAAGGGCGCCTTCACCGGCGAGGTGGCGCCGGCGATGCTGGCCAAGCTCAACGTCCGGTACGTCATCGTCGGGCACTCGGAGCGCCGGGAGATCTTCGGCGAGACCGACGAGTGGGTGAACAAGAAGGTCCTGGCCGTCCTGGCCAACGGGATGACGCCGATCCTCTGCTGCGGCGAGACGCTGGAGGAGCGGGAGGCCGGCGGGGCCGCCGAGAAGGTGGCCGGCCAGGTGCGGGCCGGGCTGGAGGGCGTGAGCCCGGCCCAGGTCGGCGCGCTGGTGATCGCCTACGAGCCCATCTGGGCCATCGGCACCGGGCGCACCGCCAGCGCCGAGGACGCCCAGGAGATGTGCAAGGTCGTGCGGGCGACCGTGGAGTCGGTGGCCGGCGCGGAGGCCGCCGCCTCGGTGCGGATCCAGTACGGCGGGTCGGTCAAGCCGGCCAACGCGGCCGAGCTGATGGCCCAGCCGGACATCGACGGGGCCCTGGTGGGCGGGGCGTCGCTCGACGCCGAGGAGTTCGCCAAGATCGTGGGTTTCGACTCCTGACGGGTGGGCATGACACCGCCCCCGGCCTGGGGCGTTGACACGGCCGAAACCGGGGCGTAACGCCGGTCACGCGGCGGAGTGGACATCGTGCACGCTCTCACGAGCGGGTCGTGACCCACTTGTCCAGTGGTGTGGTACCTTGCTCGACCGTTCGTCGGGTCGGTGACCCCCACCACACCGACGGACCCCCCGCCGGCGGCCGCCCTCCGTCCCGCCGTCGGTCATCCCCGCATCCCACTGAGGAGACCCCACATGGTTCGCAGCCGACGGTTGCTCTCTTTCCTGGCCCTGCTCCTGGGCTTCGCCCTGCTCGCCGCATCGTGCGGTGGCAGCGAGGACGAGGAGGGTGGCGACACCCCGAGCGGTGAGGAGGGTGACGGCGGCGGCGACGAAGGCGAGACCACGACCACCGTCGATCCCGACAGCATCCCCGAGGGCGGCGACCTGGTCCTCGGCGCCGAGCAGGAGCCCGACTGCGCCGACTGGATCTCCAGCTGCGCCGGCGCCAGCTGGGGCTACTGGACGATGAACGTCAACACGATGCCGCGGGCCTACGACCCGGTCCTGCAGGACGACGGCACCTACGTCTACGAGCCGAGCATCCTCCTCGCCGAGGAGCCGACGCTCGAGACCGATCCCGAGCAGGTCGTCACCTACACGATCGCCGACGAGGCCGTGTGGAACGACGGCGAGCCGATCACGTCCTCCGACTTCAAGTACACGTGGGAGCAGATCACCACGGGTGAGGACATCTACGACACCACGGGCTACGCCAACATCGCCTCGGTCGACGACAGCGACCCCAAGGTCGCGGTCGTGACCTACGAGACGCCCTACGCCGGTTGGAAGGGCCTCTTCGGCGGTGGCTACGGCATCTACCCGTCGCACATCCTCGAGGGCCAGGACCGCAACGCGGCGATGGTCAACGGCTACGACTTCTCCGGTGGCCCCTGGGTCATCGAGGCCTGGAACAAGGGCTCCGAGGTCACGCTGGTCCCGAACGAGAACTACTGGGGCGACGTGCCCAAGCTGGACTCGGTCACGTTCCGGTTCGTCACCGACACCTCCGCCGAGTTCCAGGCCTACCAGGCCGGTGAGGTGGCGGCGATCTACCCGCAGCCGCAGCTCGACGTGATCGACGCCATCAACTCGGGCGTCGACGGCAACAACAGCTTCACCGCCAACACGGGCAACATCGAGGCCCTCTGGATGAACAACGCCGAGTTCCCCTTCGACTCGGTGGCCGTCCGCCAGGCCTTCGCCTACAGCCTCGACCGTGACGCCATCGTCGAGGCCCTCTTCGGCGGCATCGACGTCAACGAGGCGTCCAACGCCCTCGACCCGCCGATCATGGCCCCGTACACCAACGAGGAGGCCTTCGCCGACTACACGCTCGACCTCGACCAGGTCGACGAGCTGATGACCGGCGACGGCTGGGAGAAGAACGGCGACGGCATCTGGGAGAAGGACGGCCAGGCGGCGAACATCGAGTTCATCACCACCGCCGGCAACGCCCGTCGTGAGCGCACCCAGGAGATCGTGCAGCAGCAGGCCGCCGAGGCCGGCTTCAACATCACGGTCAACAACCAGGAGGCCGGCACCTTCTTCGGCGAGACCCTGCCGAACGGTGACTACCAGCTGGGCCTCTACGCCCAGGTCCTGACGTCGCTCGACCCGAGCAACTGCAACCTGTTCTGCTCGAAGAACATCCCGACGGCCGAGAACGAGTTCAGCGGCCAGAACTGGACCCGCACCGACATCGAGGGGCTCGACGAGCTGCTCGAGACCGTCGAGGGCAACCTCGACGAGGCCGAGCGTGAGGCCGCCGGCGCCGAGGCCCAGGACCTCCTGGCCGAGAACGTCGCCTCGCTGCCGGTCGATCCGCTGCCGAACATCCTGCTGTGGAACGACACCATCCTCGGCCCGGTGGGCGACAACGCCATCCTCGGACCGTTCAACAACATGCAGTACTGGGGCGTCGAGGGCTGAGGGCCCCCGTGAACCCACAGCACTGACCTGAGACGGGGGCTCGGCACGCAGGGGCCGAGCCCCCGCTAGTTCCCCCACTTCAACCCGTGGCACCGACATGTTCATCTACGTCTTGCGGCGGATCCTGATCTCGATCCCCGTCGTCCTGATCGCCTCGTTCCTGCTGTTCTGGTTCGTGCGCGAGACCTTCGACCCGACGGCCCGGCTGCGCAACGTGCGCGATCCCGAGGTCATCCAGCGCGAGACCGAGCGCCTCGGCCTCAACGACCCGGTGCCGGTGCAGTACGGCAACTGGCTCAAGGACTTCGTCCAGGGCGACTGGGGCGAGAGCGCCCGCACCCGCGAGCCGGTCAGCGACATGACCAAGCGGGCCTTCTGGAACACGATCCAGCTGATCTTCTTCGGGATCATCGTGTCGGCCGTGCTGGCCGTGGCGATCGGCGTGTTCGGGGCGATACGCCAGTACTCGATACCCGACTACGTGCTGACAGGGTTCAGCTACCTGGCCATCGCCATGCCACCGTTCTGGTTCGGGTTGCTGGCCATCAACATCTTCGCCTTCAAGATCCCCGAGTGGTCGCAGGGCAAGGCGCCGCTCGAGGCGCTCGGCTGGGACAAGCGCCAGGTCGACTTCGTCGGGCTGCACAAGGCGCGGGGTTCGGGCTTCAACCAGGACTACATCCGCCACCTGATCCTCCCGGTGATGACGCTGAGCGTGCAGATCATCGGGGCCTGGAGCCGCTACCAGCGCTCGGCCATGCTCGACGTGATGAGCGCGGACTACATCCGCACCGCTCGGGCCAAGGGCGTGCCCCGCCGCAAGGTGATCTTCAAGCACGGTGTCCGCAACGCCCTGATCCCGCTGGTCACGGTGATGGCCATCGACATCGGCCTGCTGTTCGGCGGCCTGCTGATCACCGAGACGATCTTCTCGATCGCCGGCATGGGCCGGATGTTCGTCCAGGCCCTGCTCCAGGGTGACGTCGCCGTGCTGGAGGCGTGGATGATCGTCGTCGCCGTCTTCGTGATCGGCTTCAACCTGCTGGCCGACATCCTCTACAGCGTCCTCGACCCCCGGATCCGGCTCTCGTGACCGACACCGACGAGAGGCCGCCCGGCGAGCCCGAGCCCGAGGCCGCCTACGCCCAGCTGCTGGAGGACGAGGCCGCCGCCGAGGCGGTCGGCAGCGAGGTCGAGAGCACGCCGCCGCGATCGCAGTGGCAGCTCTTCCGGCGCCGCTTCTTCCGCCACAAGCTGGCCATGTTCGGGCTGGTCCTGCTCCTGTTCATGTGCCTGGCGATCTTCTTCGCCGACGTGTGGGTCACCCACGACCCCACCGAGCTCAGCTCCGAGACGCTGCTCACCGGTGTCTCGCCGCCGAGCGCCGAGCACTGGTTCGGCACCGACAACGACGGGCGCGACTACTTCGCCCGGGTCATCTACGCCGGCCAGATCTCGCTCAAGATCGGCCTGGCGGTGGCCCTGATCTCCACCTTCATCGGCACGATCATGGGGGCGCTGGCCGGCTTCTTCGGCCGCTGGGTCGACCAGCTGCTGATGCGGATCACCGACCTGTTCCTCATCGTGCCGGGCATCGCCGTGCTGGCCGTCGGGCTCAAGTTCGCCCAGTCGAACGAGAACCCGGTCGGGCGGTTCGTCACCGGCAACGGCAGCGAACCCCGTTTCGGCACCGACTCGATCATCATCTTCGTGCTGGCCATGCTCGGCTGGATGCCGATCGCCCGGGTGGTCAGGGGCCAGGTGCTGTCGGTCAAGGAGAAGGAGTTCGTCGAGGCGGCCCGCGCCGTCGGCGCCTCCAACTTCCGGATCATCACCCGCCACCTGCTGCCCAACTGCATCGGGCCGATCGTGGTCAACGCCACGCTGTCGATCGCCGTGGCCATCGTGGCCGAGTCGACGCTCAGCTTCCTCGGCTTCGGCGTCCAACCCCCCGAGACATCGTGGGGACGGATGCTCAACCAGGCCAAGGGCAACTTCAACTTCAACGAGCACCTGCTCTACTTCCCGGGCCTGTTCATCCTGCTGACCGTGCTGGCGGTCAACTTCCTGGGTGACGGCCTGCGCGACGCCTTCGACCCCCAGTCCCGCCGATGACCGACATCTCCAAGACACCGGAGGGCGGTGAGACGGTCGTGGAGGACCTCGACCTGTCCGCCCTCGAGACGAGCAGCGCCAACGACGACCTGGCCGATGGCGACGTCGTCCTCAAGGTCCGTGACCTGCGGGTCCAGTTCCCGACCGACGACGGCCTGGTCACCGCGGTCGACGGCGTCAGCTTCGACCTGGCCGCCAACGAGACCCTCGGGATCGTCGGCGAGTCGGGCTCGGGCAAGAGCGTCACGTCGATGGCGATCCTCGGCCTGCTGCCCAAGAACGCCAAGATCACCGGCAGCATCCAGTTCAAGGGCCGCGAGCTGGTGGGGCTCAAGGAGAAGCAGCTCCAGCCCCTGCGGGGCAAGAGCATCGCCATGATCTTCCAGGACGCCCTGGCCGCCCTGAACCCCGTCTACAAGGTCGGGTCGCAGATCGCCGAGGCGATCGAGGTCCACAACCCGGACCTCAAGGGCGCCGCCCTGCGCGACCGGGTGGTGGAGATGCTCGACATCGTCGGCATCCCCGACCCCGTCCGCCGGGCCCAGCAGTACCCGCACGAGTACTCGGGCGGCATGCGCCAGCGGGCCATGATCGCCATGTCGATCGCCAACGAGCCCGACGTGCTGATCGCCGACGAGCCCACCACGGCCCTCGACGTGACGATCCAGGCCCAGGTGCTCGAGGTGATGGAGAGGATCCGGGACCGCACCCGGAGCTCGATCATGATCATCACCCACGACCTCGGCGTGGTCGCCGGCGTCGCCGACCGGGTGCTGGTCATGTACGCCGGGCGGGTGTGCGAGCTGGCCGACGTCGAGTCGGTCTTCTACAGCCCGGCCCACCCCTACACCCAGGGCCTGCTCGGCTCGCTGCCCCGGCTCGACGCCCGCTCCGACGAGCGCCTGGCCCGCATCGTGGGCCAGCCCCCGTCGCTGCTGGCCATGCCGCCGGGCTGCCCCTTCCACCCCCGCTGCCCCCATGCCCTGGTGCCCGGCGTGTGCCGCGACGTCCGACCCGAGCTGCGCGAGCTGGCCGACGGCCACGCCGCCGCCTGCCACCGGTCCGAGGAGATCGAGTGGAAGCCGATGGAGGCTGCCCCGTGAGCGATGTGGATCTGACCACGGGGGGGGGACCGGACCTCACCACGGAGCCGGCGCCCGGGACGACGGCCCCCGCGGTGGCCGAGCGGCCGGCGGCGGGGGCGCCGCTGCTGGAGGTGCGCGACCTGGTCAAGCACTTCCCGATCAAGGCCGGCCTGCTGAGCCGCCAGGTCGGCGCGGTCCAGGCCGTGTCCGGCGTCAGCTTCGACCTCCACCGGGGCCAGACCCTGGGCCTGGTGGGGGAGTCGGGCTGCGGCAAGTCGACCACCGGCCGGCTGGTGATGCGGCTGCTGGACGCCACCGCGGGCACGGTGACCTTCGACGGGATCGACGTCCACCGGGCGTCGCCCCGCGAGCTGCGGCCCCTCCGCCGACGGATGCAGATCGTCTTCCAGGACCCGTACGCCTCGCTCAACCCCCGCCAGACCGTGCAGGCCATCGTCAGCGAGCCGCTGCGGGTCCACGACCGGTGGAAGGACGGCGGCGCCGACAAGGTCAGGGACCTGATGGAGCTGGTCGGGCTCAAGCCCGAGCACGCCAACCGCTACCCGCACGAGTTCTCGGGTGGCCAGCGCCAGCGCATCGGCATCGCCCGGGCCCTGGCCCTCGACCCGGACCTGCTGGTGCTCGACGAGCCGGTGTCGGCCCTCGACGTCTCGATCCAGGCCGGCGTGGTCAACCTGCTGGAGGACATCCAGGACCAGCTGGGCCTGGCCTACCTCTTCATCGCCCACGACCTGTCGATCGTGCGCCACACCTCGGACCAGGTCGGCGTGATGTACCTGGGCAAGATCGTCGAGCTGGGCAGCGCCGACGACCTCTACGACCGGCCGGTGCACCCCTACACCCAGGCCCTCCTGTCGGCCGTGCCCCTGCCCGATCCCCGCAAGCAGCGGGCCCGCCAGCGCATCGTCCTCCAGGGCGACCCACCCAACCCGGCCAACCCGCCGTCGGGCTGCCGGTTCCGCACCCGCTGCTGGCGCAAGGCCGAGCTGGACGCCGCCGGCACCGACACCAGCGCCTGCGTCGAGCAGGACCCCCTCCTCGCCTCCGGCGACTGGGGCGCCACCACCCACGAGGTCGCCTGCCACTTCCCCAAGGTCCGGGTGATGTTGTAGGTCTCGTCGGAGATCTCGCTTCGCTCGATCTCCTCGACGAGTGGTGCGCGCGCGCGGCGCTCGCGCGGCGGGCGCCGGAGTCGGTGGGCTCGGTCCTCGCCGCCCCGACGCCGCCTGGGGGGGCTGCGCCCCCCAAGACCCCCCAGCGGCTGCGCCGGGC
>JBQGCF010000060.1:0-2630 GCA_052038315.1 Iamia sp. | reverse complement strand
GTTGGTGACGACGACGGTGGCGTCGGTGAGGAGCTGGATGGTCCAGCCGGGGCGGTGGACGACGCCGTGGTGCCAGCGGCAGAGCAGGACGAGGTTGTCCTCGTTGGTCTCGCCGTGGTCGATCCAGTGCTGGATGTGGTGGGCGTCGGTGACGTGGCAGGGCCGGTCGCAGCCGGGGAACCGGCATCCTCGGTCCCGGAGGCAGAGGACCATGAACAGGGCGGCCGAGACGGTCCGGGTGGCTCGCCCGTGGTCGAGGACCGATCCGTCGGCCCGGGTGATGATGCGGTGCACGTTGGCATCGCAGGCCATCCGGCGGGCGTCGGTGGCGGTGATCGGGGTGCCGTCGTCGTAGGTGCCCCGCCCGGTGGCCGAGACCAGCGAGTCCAACCCGATCGTCACGTTGACGTGAGGGCGCCGGTGGCCGCCGCGGTGGCCGGTCTGGTGGTCGAGGTAGTGGCCGAAGACCTCGGCGAGGGCGTCGTGGCGGCGCTGGGCGAGCGTCCGAGGATCGTCATCGGCCTTCGTCCCCAGCGCAAGGCGCAGCGCTGCCTCGGCGGCGTGGAACGCCTCCGGTTCGAGGTTCGCATCGAGCCGTCCCCCCGACAGCGTCGGGGACAGGTGGGCGGAGCGGGCGGGGTCGGGCTCGGAGCCGTCGATGCCGAGCCGCTCACGGGCCTCGGCGGCCCAGTGCCGCATCGCCACGCCGGCCGCAGCGACCTCCAGCTGGGCCAACGCAGGGACCAGGTCGTCCTCCGAGGCGGCGAACAGGGGCGCCGTGCGATCCGACAGCACACCCACGACAACGGCGACGTGGCCTCCGGACACGACGCCGGACAGCCAGGCCGCCATCAACGTCGGAAGCCCCCGCAAGCGACGGGCCGTCCGGGCCAGCCGCGCCGCGTCACCGGGAGCGAGACGACCGCGGATCCGCAGCCACGCGGCGAGCGAGGCGCAGCCCTCCTCACGGTCCCACTCGTCGGTGTCGTCGAACGCGCACACCGCCTCGCACAGCCGCGCCTCGAACCGATCCCGCTCCCACAGCATCTGGGCCAGCGCATCGGCATCGAACATGTGTTCTACTCTACCCACTGAACAGGAAGTCATGCCACGTCACTTCGGGTGAACGGTGGGATGGACGATCGGGGCCCGCCCCGAGGGGGATCGGGGCGGGCCGGGTGTGGGGATCGGATCGTCCGGCGGCGGCACCTCGCGTTAGCGCCGCCGCCGGACGACGTGACGACACCCTGAGACATGCGCCACCCGGGTGACATCGGGGGAACCCCGTGTCGTGGGCGTAGGGTCCGTCGCCGTGTTGGTCGGACGTGACTTCGACCTGGCCCACCTCCGCAGCACGCTCGCCGAGGTGGCGGCCGGCCGTGGGGCCGCCGTGGCCCTGGTCGGCCGGCCCGGCGTGGGCAAGACGGCGCTGCTTGAGCAGGTCCCGGCGCTGGTCCCGACGGCCGAGGTGGTGCGGGCGACCGGCGTCGAGTCCGAGGCCGACCTGGCCTGGAACGGCCTGGCCAGCCTGCTCGAGCCGCTGGTCGACACGGCCGTCCTGGAGCGGCTGGCCCCGCCCCGCGCCGCCGCCCTCCGCCGGATCCTGCTGCTCGACGATCCGGGTGGCCCGATCGACCTGCGCGCCGTGGCGGTGGGGACGCTCGACGTGGTCACCGCCCGCTCGACGCCGGACCGGCCGGTCGTGCTGGTCGTCGACGACCTCCACTGGGTCGACGAGGAGAGCCGGCGGGTCCTGCGGTTCGTGGCCCGCCGCATCGGGTCGGACCCGGTCGGGGTCGTCGCCGCCAGCCGGACCGCTGACGAGCTGCCCCAGCGCACCCTGCTCGACCTCGATCCGGCCTCGGCCGACGAGCTGCTGGGCCAGGAGGGCGTGGCCGCCGGCGCCCTCCGCCAGCGCCTGGTCGCCGAGGTCGGCACCAACCCGATGCTGCTCGTCGCCGCGGCCCGGGCCCTCGACGCCGAGGTGCGGGCCGGCCGAGCCCCGGCGCCGGCCGCGCTGCCCCTGCCGGCCTCGCTGCTCGACAGCGCCCGGGCTCGGATCGCCGCCCTCGACCCCGCCACCCGGCGGGCCCTGCTCGTGCTGGCCTGCTCCCGCGGCGAGCCCGAGGACCAGGTCGACGCCGTGCTCGCCGGGCTGGGGATCGACTCGCCCCCGTGGCCGGTCGCGGTCGAGGCGGAGGTGGTGGTGCGGGGCGACGACGGCTACGTCTTCACCCACCCCACGGTGCGGGCCGCGGTGCTCGCCGCCACCGGCGACGACGAGCGCCGGGCGATCCACCGGGCCTGGGCCGACACCGTCGCCGTCGCTGGCACCGGTGCCGGTGCCGGTAGCGACCCCGTCGCCCGGGCGATCCACCGGTCGCTGGCCGCCCCCGGGCCCGACGAGGCGGTGGCCGCCGACCTGGCCGCGGCGGGCGACGAGCTCGTCCGGCGCGGCGCCCTGCCCACCGCTGCCGTGGAGCTGGAGCGGGCCGCCGAGCTGAGCGTCGACCCCGCCGCCGCCGCCCACCGCCGGGCCCGGGCCGCCGAGGCCCCGCTGGCCGTGGGCGACCAGGAGGCCGCCGACGCCCTCCACGCCCCGGCCGTGGCCGACGGCGCGGCCGCCACCC
>JBQGCF010000059.1:0-13092 GCA_052038315.1 Iamia sp. | reverse complement strand
CATCCGCGACATGTCGGGCCAGGAGTACGTCAACCACTACGCCACCAAGAAGGCCGAGGCCCTGCCCACCGAGGTGGCCCACGTCGGTGCCCCGCACCCGGGCATCACCGACCCCTCGGCGGTCAACGGCAACGGCAACGGCAGCGGGCCGAGCGAGCCGGCCGCCGACGAGGTGGTCGACGCCACCGACGGGACCGACGGGACCGACGGGGCCGAGCGTCCCCGCAGCGCGGCGGCCGCCCTGGCCGGCGCCCGCCGCCGCTCGTCCTGAGCCCGCTCAGGCCCGGCCGACCTCGACCCAGCGGAAGCCGGACACCCGGACCTGGTCGCCGGGGTCGGACGCCCGGCCCAGGAACCACATGTGGATCGAGGCGTCGCCGACGAGGATGTCGCTGTTGATGGCGATCGGCGTCGCCGTCCCGCCGGGGATCGAGCCGCCGTCGAGCACGAGCAGCGTGTAGGTCTCCCAGCCGCCGATGCTGACGACGAACAGCTCCTGGGGCTGGGGCGAGCGCCACTCGAGGTCGAAGGCGATGCCGTACTGGTCGGTGTGCTGGGCGTCGTAGCGGCCGTGGTACATCGACCAGGGCTGGCCGGCGGCCGGCCCGAACGTGACGTCGCTGCGGCCGACGGTGACGTTCCCGCTCGTCCCCTCCGGGGTGACGGTGAGCGGGTGGGTGCCGTAGCGGAACGTCTTGGCCTTGGAGGCGCCGGCGGTGAGCGTCCACTGGTCCGGCGGCGGGCCGCCCCACCGCTGGTTCATGGCCGGGGTGTGGGCCGGGGGCACCGGTGGCCAGGCCAGCCCCACCGGGGGGTCCTGGGCGGCGGCCGCGCCGGCCGCCGCGCCGCCGTACCAGGCCGCCGCGTAGGTGTGGCAGTCGCTGGGGTCGAGGTCGCCGTAGACCGGGCTGGGCGCCAGGGCCACGTCGACCACGTTGGCGACGGGGGAGAGGGGGTCGGTCGAGGCGTAGGTGACCCCGAAGTACGAGGCGTAGCTGTCGACGTAGGTCCCGCCGCCGGCGACCGGGTCGGGGATGTCCATCCGGTCGAGGTAGGTGGCGAGGAGGTTGGCGCCGTTGCCGAGCAGCGGGACGTCGCTCTCGGGCGAGTCCAGGATCGTCAGGTGGCTGGCCTGGAGGCCGCGCTGCTGGAGGGTGAGGGCGGCGACGGTGGCCACCTTCGACCCGTGGCTGTGCCCGACGAGGCGGAGGTCGCCGCCCCGGGCGAAGAAGGTGGGCGTGATCGCCTGCTGGAGGGCGTTGGCCAGCCGGATGCCGTTGAGGTGCGTGTAGGCCTCCGAGGCGTAGACCTCGTCGAGGTGGAGGGTGCCGCTCGGCGTGGCCGAGTCGTCGATCCAGGAGTAGGCGAGGATCGTCGCCGAGCGGTCGAAGGCGGCGATCTGCTGGACCATGCCGGTGGGGTCGACGACGATCCCGGGGCCCGACCGGGAGGCCGGCCCCACGACCGGCGCCCAGCACCAGTCCGACGCCCACCGGCCGGCGACGGCGGCGCCCCGCCCCCACCACTGCAACCGGCCGCCGGCGGCGTCGACCGCGGCTCGGTAGCCGGGTGCCCAGCCGTGGACCACGACGTAGATCGGGTCGCCGCCCTGCCCGAGGGTCCCGGCCGAGACCGGGACGAAGCCGGTCGACGGGTCCTGGCCGATGCCGACGGGCGTCGTCCCGGCCCGCCACCGGCCCAGGCGCTCGATGTCCGCCCAGGCGCTCCAGCGGACGACGTCGTCCCAGTCCGACGGGGCCTCCGGCGGGGCGGGCGGGCGCGGCGGTGCGCCCTCGGTGCCGGTGTCCTCGTCGCTCGCCATGGTCCCTCCGGTGGGTCGGCCCCGGCGGCGGCACTGTATGACGTCTTCGGGGGGTCCGCTGGCGCACGACGGGCGCATGGGGGGGTTGGCCCCACCACGGTGTGGGGGGGTCCCACCGTTCACGGGAACAGGGGTGGTTCGTACGGTCGGTCCCATGGTCGACGTCGCCGGTCTCGCCTCGCTCGCCGCCTGGGCGTACCTGGTCGTCTTCGCCCTCTCCGCCCTCGACGCCGTCTTCCCGGTGCTGCCCAGCGAGTCGGTCGTCATCGTGGCCGCCGCCCTCGCCACCAACGGCGACCTCGACCCCGTCGCCCTGTTCGCGGTGGCCGCGGCCGGCGCCCTGACCGGGGACCTGTGCTCGTTCGGGCTGGGCCGGCTGGCCCGCCGCCGGTGGCGTGACCCCGAGGAGATGTCGGGGCGGCGGGCCCGCCTCCTGCTGTGGGCCCGCAAGCACCTCGACCGCCGGGGCGAGCAGGTGATCGTCACCGCCCGGTTCGTCCCCGGCGGGCGCACCGCCACGACCTTCTCGGCCGGCTACCTCGGCCTGCGCTCCGGCCGCTTCGCCCGGGCCGCCCTGATCGGCGCCCTGCTGTGGGCGGCCAACGGCGTCGCCCTCGGCTACGTCGGCGGGCAGATCTCCGAGAACCCGTTCGTGGCCATGGCCGGGGGCCTGGCCCTGGGCGGCGTGGTGTCGGTCGCCATCCACCTCGTCCAGCGGCGGCGGGGCGCCGCCCGGCTAACGGGTGGCGGTGACGATCCGGATGCTGCCGCCGAGGACGACGTGGCCGTCGTCGTCGAGGTGGGCGGCGAAGGCGTCGGCGATGGCCGCCACCGCCTCGGCCCTGACGTCGTCGGCCAGGTCCTCGAAGGCGATCCGGGTGGGACCGAAGTCGGCGGCGGCCTCGGCGGCCGCGGCAGGCGCCAGGCCGCCGCCGAAGGGCAGGGGCAGGCGGTGCGGGACGGCCTCGACGCCGGACCAGCCGGCGCCCTCGAGCAGGGCGGTGGTCCGCGCCACGTCGCCCAGCGAGAAGGGGCCGCCGTCGTCGGGTAGGTCGTCCCGGTCGGGCACCCCGTGGGCCCGGCGGACGGCGAGGGTGGCGTGCAGGGGCACGGCGAACAGCTCGGAGTCGTCCCGCCGCTGCCACACGGCGACGGCCAGGCGCCCGCCGGGACGGGTCACGGCGGCGAGGCGGGCGAAGGCGGCGGCCGGGTCGGCGAAGAACATGACGCCGAAGCGGGAGATCACCGCGTCGTAGGCGGCCTCGGGCCCGTCCCAGGCGACGGCGTCGGCGGCGACCCAGTCGATCGGGGCGGCGCCCTCGCCCGCCGGCACCGAGGCGGCGGCGGCGAGCATGTCGGCGGAGACGTCGAGCCCGGTCACCGACCCGGTCGGGCCGACGGCGACGGCCGCCTCCCGGGTGGTCGGCCCGGTGCCGCAGCCCACGTCGAGCACCCGTTCCCCGGGGGCCAGCGCGGCGGCCGCGAACAGCGCCCCCGACACCGGCGCCAGCTGGCGCTCGAGCCCCTCGGACTGGCGGATCCAGCGGGCGACCCGGTCGCCGGCCCAGGCGTCGTCGTCGTTCGTCGATGTCACTCGGGCGCACGGTAGCGGGGTCGGTACTGTCCCTGGCATGTCCGACATCTCGATCACGCTGCCCGACGGTTCCGCTCGCCAGGTGGCGACCGGGACCACCGTGGCCGGCCTGGCCGAGTCGATCGGGCGGGGCCTGGCCAAGGCCGCGGTGATCGGCGTCGTCAACGGCGTCGAGCGCGACCTGTCCCACCCGTTGGACGACGGCGACGAGGTCGCCATCGTCACCAAGACCGACGACCGGGGCCTGTTCACCATCCGCCACTCGACGGCCCACGTGCTGGCCCAGGCGGTGCTCGACCTCTTCCCGGGGGCCACGTTCGGCATCGGCCCGGTGATCGAGGACGGCTTCTACTACGACTTCCAGCTGCCGGCCGGGGCCGACGGCAAGCCGGCCACCTTCGCCCCCGAGGACCTCCCGCGCATCGAGGCCCGGATGCGCGAGATCATCGCCGAGACGCAGCCCTTCGTCCGGGTCGACATCGACAACGACCGGGCCCGCGAGGTCTTCGCCGACCACCCCTTCAAGCTGGAGATCATCGACGGCGAGGCCGAGGACCCCACCTCGGTCACGGAGAAGGGCATCGCCCGGACCTACGAGAACCCGCCGCCGGCGCCCAAGGAGCGGCCGCCGTTCCGGGGCTACCCGGGCTTCATCGACCTCTGCCGGGGCCCGCACGTGCCCGACACCAAGGCCCACCTCGGCCACTTCGCCCTCACCCGCATCGCCGGCGCCTACTGGCGGGGCGACGAGTCCAAGCCCCAGCTCCAGCGCATCTACGGCACGGCCTGGGCGTCGAAGGCCGACCTCGAGGCCCACCAGGTGCGGCTGGAGCAGGCCGCCCTGCGGGACCACCGCAAGCTGGGCGCCGAGCTCGACCTGTTCAGCTTCCCCGACGAGATCGGCTCCGGCCTGGCCGTCTTCCACCCGAAGGGCGGCCTCGTCCGCAAGCTGATGGAGGACTACTCGCGGCGCCGCCACGAGGCCGCCGGCTACGAGTTCGTCTACTCGCCCCACATCGCCAAGGCCGACCTGTTCAAGGTCAGCGGCCACCTCCAGTGGTACGCCGACGGCATGTTCCCGCCCATGCACTTCGCCGACGAGGGCGGGGCCGAGGGCGTCGACTACTACGCCAAGCCGATGAACTGCCCGTTCCACTCCCTGATCTTCCGGTCGGGGCTGAAGAGCTACCGCGACCTGCCGCTGCGGCTCTTCGAGTTCGGCAGCGTCTATCGCTACGAGAAGTCGGGCGTGATCCACGGCCTGACGCGGGTCCGGGGCATGACCCAGGACGACTCGCACATCTACTGCACCAAGGAGCAGATGGCCGACGAGCTGGTCAGCCTGCTCGACTTCGTGCTCGGCCTGCTGCGGGACTATGGCCTGGAGGACTTCTACCTGGAGCTCTCCACCAAGGGCGACAGCGACAAGTTCGTCGGGGCCGACGAGGACTGGGAGGAGGCCACCGAGCTGCTGCGCCGGGCGGCCGAGAGCTCCGGCCTCGACCTGGTGCCCGATCCCGGCGGCGCCGCCTTCTACGGCCCCAAGATCTCGGTCCAGGTGCGCGACGCCATCGGGCGGAGCTGGCAGATGTCCACCATCCAGGTCGACTTCCAGACGCCGGGCCTGTTCGGCCTGGAGTACGTCGGCGCCGACGGCCAGCGGCACACGCCGGTGATGATCCACCGGGCCCTGTTCGGCTCGGTCGAGCGCTTCTTCGGCGTCCTGCTCGAGCACTACGCCGGCGCCTTCCCGACGTGGCTGGCGCCGGTGCAGGCCCGGGTGCTGCCGGTGCGCGACGACCACATGGCCTACGCCGACCGCGTCGCCGACCGGCTGCGGGCCGAGGGCTTCCGGGCCGACGTGGTCGATGCCCACGAGAAGCTGGGCAACCGCATCCGCAAGGCCAAGGGCGAGAAGCTGCCCTACGTCCTGGTGGTGGGCGACGACGACGTCGAGCACGGCACGGTCGGCGTCAACCCCCGGGGGGGCGAGGTCGAGCGGGGCGTGAGCGTCGACGAGTTCGAGCAGCGGCTCCGGGTCGAGGTGCTGGCCCAGACCGGCGGTCGGTGAGCGCCGACCGGGGCACCGCCGCCGAGGCGGGCGGCGGGCCCTCGCCCGGGCTGGCCCGGCTGTGGGCGGGCTGGCGGGCGGCCTACATCACCCGGGTCTCGGCCGACGACGCCGAGCTGCGCAAGGACGCCGAGGGGCTGAGCCTGTTCGAGCGCATCCTCACCTCCGGGCTGGCCGACGAGGAGTCCTTCGTCGTCCACCGGGGCGCGGCGGTGTCGGTCCTGCTCAACGCCTTCCCCTACGGCTCGGGCCACCTCCTCGTCCTGCCGAACCGGGCGGTGGCCGACCTGGCCGGCCTCGACCCGGACGAGAGCGCCGAGCTGTGGCTCACCGTCCACGACGCCGTCGCCGCGGTGCGGGCCGCCTACGCCCCCGACGGGGTCAACGTCGGGCTCAACCTGGGGAGCGCGGCGGGGGCCGGCGTACCCGAGCACCTGCACGTCCACGTCCTGCCCCGCTGGGCGGCCGACGCCAACTTCATGACCGCGGTGGCCGAGACCCGCGTCCTGCCCGAGCCGCTGGCCGAGACGTACCGCAAGGTGACCGGCGCCTGGCCGGCTGGGTAGCGTCGCCGCCGTGGCCGACGAGGAGCAGGACGAGCACGTCTCCGACGAGGACGTCACCGACGCCCTCCCGGAGGACCTCGACGTCTCCGGCTTCGTCGGTCCCTACGTCTTCCCCAACAACAACCGGCGCCGGGTGCCGGGCTACCTCTACCTGGCCATGGCCGCCGGCTGCGTCGCCCTGTGGGCGGTCCGGCGGGGCGATGCCGCCAGCGTCGTCAACGAGGGCCTGCTCTGGGGCGCCGCCGCCCTGGTCGCCGCCGGCGCCTACTGCCTGCTGTCGGGCTTCGACCTCGACGTCGACGAGCAGGACGCCCTGGTCATCGCCACCCGCACCGTCGGCTTCCCGGTCGGCCACGCCTCGGCCCAGATGGGGTGGCGGGGCCTGCGCAGCCGGCCGACGTGGCGGATCCTCTGCTACTCGGCCGAGAACCCGCCCGAGCAGCGGGCCCTGCTGCTGATCGACGGGGTCGACGGCGAGGTCATCGACTGGTTCGTCGAGGACAACCCGGAGGACTGGAGCGACCTCGACGGCGCCCTCACCGGCGCCGGCAAGCCCTTCCCCACCGGTGCCTGACCCCCAGATCCCCCGAAATTGCGACCATGGGCGGGCGACAGGCCCGCTCATGGTCGCAATTTCGGTCAGTCGCAGGTCTCTTCGACGAAGCCGGCGACGGTGATCACGGCCCGCTCCAGGGCCTCGGGGCCCACCACCGGGCCCGTCCCCTCGATGCCGGCCCGCTCGGTGGCGGCGACCACGGCCATGTCGTCGGCGATCTCGTAGGGCGCCGTCCGCACCAGCCGCTCGCTGTCCGACAGCACGGTGGCCTTGTCCCGGTTCTCGGCCCCCTCGCCGTGCTGCTCGGCCCACCGGGCGCAGAACCGCTCGGCCCGGTCGGCCCGGTCCGACCCGCACCCGGCGGCCAGCCCGGCCACCACCACGGTCACGAGGAGGATCCGGCGCACGGCGGCGACCGTACCCGAGCCCGCCCCTACGGTCCGACGGCGCCCCGGATCTCCATGCGGCGGCGGAGGTGACGGCGCCACGGGCCGAAGCGGGGCTGGTCGATGGGGACGATGTCGTCGCCCTTCACGGTGGCCACCGCCCTGACGGTCGGGTCGCCGGCGACCCAGAGGTCGAGCTCGCTCCCCGGCGGGGCGAGGGCCTCCAGCCGGGTCCGCAGCTCGAGCACCGTGCAGACCGCCTCGGGCCCGTGCTCGTCGGCCTCCAGGACCAGGATGGCGTGGCGGTTCCGGCCCCAGCCGGTCACCTCGTAGTGCCCGCGCCGGCGGACCCACGGGTGGGTGCGCAGCACGGCGCGCATCCACCGCCAGCGCATGGCCATCCACGGCGCGACGATCAGGGCGAGGCCGGCGCCGGCCGCAATCACCCGGGCGCCGAGGCCGTCGGCCGCGGTGGCCAGGACGATCGCCAGGCCGACGAGCGCGGTCCCGCCGCCGACGCCGACGAAGGCGAGCGGCCGGCGGGCGTGGCGCCCGAGCGCAGCCCGGGTCGGCGGGTGGTGGATCGCCGGTCCGGGCGGCGGGTCGGGCGTGGCCGCGGCCCCCGGTCCGGACCCGAAGGTCGGTCGCTCCACCGTCGCCGCGCCGCTCATGCGGCCTACGGTGCCCGGCGTCCCCACCGGCAAACGACGGAGGCACCGATGGCCGAGCCGAAGATCCTGAGCGGCGGCAACCCGCAGATCCCCAAGGGCGACGGCGACGGCCCGGTCCAGGACTACATCGCCGCCATGCCCGGCTGGCGCAGCGACGTCGGCCGCCGGCTCGATGCCCTGATCGTCGAGAGGGTGCCCGGCGTCCGCAAGGCGGTCCGCTGGAACACGCCCTTCTACGGCGTCGAGGGCCGGGACTGGTTCATGTCCTTCAGCGCCACCAACAAGGGCGTGCAGCTGGCCTTCTTCAACGGCACCTCGCTCGACCCGATGCCGCCCAAGGCGTCGAAGGTCGAGGGGACGCGGTACCTCGACCTGACCGAGGAGGACGAGCTCGACGAGGAGCAGGTCGGCGCGTGGATCGAGCGGTCCGGGGCGCTGCCGGGGTCGCCGATGTTCTAGGCGTCGATCGCCTCGAGGTGGCGGCGGACGCCGTCGACGAGGTGGTCGGGGAGGGGCTCGTAGCCGACGGGCTCGATGCGGAAGCGGCCCCGACCACCGCTCAGCGAGCGCAGGTCGATGGCGTAGCGGCGGACCTCGGCGGCGGGGACGGTGGCGGTGATCACCTGCTCACCGGCCTCGCCCGCCTCGGCCCCCTCGATGCGGCCCCGCCGGGAGGTGAGGTCGCCCATCACGTCGCCCTGGACGTCGACCGGGACCGTGACCTCGATGCGGCTGATCGGTTCCAGCAGGCAGGGCCCGGCGGCGGCGAGGGCATCGGCCAGGGCCAGCCGGGCGGCGGCCCGGAAGGCCATCTCGGAGGAGTCGACGGCGTGCTCCTTGCCGTCGGTGACGGTCACGTGGACGTCGACCACCGGGTGCCCGAGCGGCCCGCCCCGGGCCATGGCCTCCTCGACGCCCTTCTGCACCGCCGGGATGTAGCCCTTGGAGATGGCACCGCCGACGACCTTGCTGTCGAAGGCCAGCCCCTCGCCCCGGCCCTGCGGCTCGACCACCAGCGTGCACACCGCGAACTGCCCGTGGCCGCCGGTCTGCTTCTTGTGGCGGCCCTCGGCCTCGGCCCGGCCGGTGATCGTCTCCCGGTAGGCGATGGCGACCTCCTCGGTGTCGACGCCGACCCCGAACTTGGTCCCCAGCCGCTCCAGGGCCAGGGCCACGTGGGCGTCGCCGACCCCTCGCAGCAGCGTCTGGTGGGTCTCGTCGTCCCGGTCGACCCGGATGCCCGGGTCCTCCTCGACCAGCCGGTGCAGGGCCGGGCCGAGCCGGTCCTCGTCGGCCGGGGTCCGGGCGGTGATGGCGACCGCGTAGACCGGGTCGGGCGGGGCGAGGGGGGCGGCGGCCACCGGGCGGCCCCGGGGCGCCAGCGTGTCGCCGGTGAGGGTGCCGGACAGCTTGGCCACCGCACCGATCTCGCCGGCCACCAGCTCGGTGACCGCCTCCTGCTCGGCGCCCCGGACCCGCAGCAGCGAGTGGAGCCGCTCGTCGGTGCCCGACCGGCTGTTGACCAGGTGGTCGTCGGCCCGGATCGTGCCGCTCAGGACCCGGAACATCGAGAGGTGGCCGACGAACTGGTCGGCGACGGTCTTGAAGACGAAGGCCAGGGGCGGGCCGTCGGGGTCGGGGGCGACGTCGACGGTGGTGTCGCCGGCGGTGACGGTGACCGGCGGGCGGTCGAGCGGGGAGGGGCCGATCTCGCAGATGAGGTCGGCGAGCCGGTCGACGGCGATCTCGGCGGTGGCCGAGCCGCACACGACGGGGAAGACGGTGGCGTCGTCGACCCCCACGGCGAGCAGCCGCTCCAGCTCCTCGACCGACGGGACCTCGCCCTCGAGGTAGCGCTCCAGCATGTCGTCGTCGGCCACGACGATCCCCTCGACCAGGGCGTCGTGGACCCGGTGCTCCTGCTCCGCCATGGCGTCGGGGATCGGGCCGGTCGTGGCCCTCCCGTCGGCGTAGGTGTAGGCGGTGTCGCTGAGCAGGTCGGCGACGCCGTGGAAGCCGGCCTCGGAGCCGATCGGCAGCTCCAGCGGGGCGATCCCGGCGCCGAAGCGGTCCTGCAGGGCGTCGAGGGTGGCGTCGTAGGCGGCCCGGTCCCGGTCGAGCTTGGAGACGAAGACCATGCGGGGCACGCCGTGGGCGGCCGCCGCCCGCCAGGCCGCCTCGGTGCCGACCTGGACCCCGTCGACCGCGCTGACCACGAACAGGGCCAGGTCGGCGACCCGCAGGGCGGCCTCGACGTCGGCGGCGAAGTCGGGGTCGCCCGGCGTGTCGAGCAGGGTGATCCGGTGGCCCTTCCACTCGAGGGGGAGGACCGACAGGGCGACCGAGTGGTGGCGCGCCCTCTCGGCCGGGTCGTGGTCGCCGACCGTCGTCCCGTCCTCGACCGTGCCCCGCCGGGAGATGGCCCCGGACAGGTGCAGCAGGGCCTCGGCGAGGGTGGTCTTGCCCGCACCCGCATGGCCGACGAGGGCCACGTTGCGGATGCGCTCCGGTGGGATCGACGCCATGGCGTCCTCCTCGCGGTGGGGGGTGGCCGGAGGGTAGGCGGTGGTGCCGGGCCCTGCATCGGGCATGCTGGTCGGCGGACGGACCGACTGCTAACTTCTGCAAGCACACCCGTCCCGAGGAGTCCGATGTTCGACGGCCAGTTCCGCAGCCAGGCCGAGGTGCAGCTCCGGCCCATCGGCACGAGCCTGAAGAAGACCGGCATCAAGGCCGACCACCTCACCCTCCTCGGCGTGGTGATGGCGGCCGCCACCGCGATCGCGGTGGCCAACGGCGCCCTCCGCCTCGGTCTCGTGCTCCTGTTCCTCTGCGCCGTCCCCGACGTCCTCGACGGGGCCGTGGCCAAGGCCTCCGGCACCGCCTCGCCCCGCGGCGCCTTCTTCGACTCGGTCAGCGACCGGGTGGCCGACGCCCTGCTCTTCGGCGGCATGGCCTGGTACCTCTCCAGCCAGCCCGGCGCTGGCCGCATCGCCGTCCTGCCCCTCGCCGTGCTCGGCGCCTCGCTGATCATCAGCTACGAGCGGGCCAAGGCCGAGGCCCGCGGCTACGACGCCAAGGGCGGGCTGATGGAGCGGGCCGAGCGGCTGATCGCCATCGGGCTCGCCCTCCTGTTCCAGCAGGCGATGGTCGTGATCCTCTGGGTGATGCTGGTCCTCACCGTCGTCACCGCCCTGCAGCGCTTCGCCAAGGTGTGGCGCCAGGCCTCGACCACGGTGCCGACCAAGGCCACCACCGAGCGGCTGCGGGCCCGCCGGCAGGCCCGGGTGTCCCGGACCGCCGCCCGCCGCCAGGGCCGGGCCTCGGCCCGCGAGCGCTTCGCGGCCATGGACCGCACGTTCCCGTCCCGCCGGCGCGACACCGACTCCTGATCCCGGCCCTCACCGAGCGCCTGCCGAACCCCACCTACCTGGGGTACCGGGCCGGGGCCCTGGCCGCCCGCGCCCTGCCGGGACCGACCGTGCCGGCGGTGGCCGGGGCGATCGGGAGGATCGGCGCCCGCCGGCTCGCCTCCCGCCGGCTCGTGGTCGAGCGCAACCTGCGCCGGGCCCTCGGCGACCAGCTCGACGAGAGGCGGATGGCCGAGCTGGTCGACGCCGCCTTCGCCTCCTACGTCCAGTACTGGATCGAGTCCTTCCGCCTGCCCGGCACGGCCACCGAGGACATCGACCGGGGCACGGTCGTCATCGGCTACGAGCACGTCGCCGCGGCCCGGGCCGCCGGCAAGGGGGCGATCATGTGCCTGCCCCACCTGGGCGCCTGGGAGTGGGCCGCCTTCTGGCTCAACGTGGTCCACGGCGACCCGGTCACCGCGGTGGCCGAGCAGATCGAGCCGCCCGAGCTGGCCCGCTGGTTCATCGGGCTGCGCAACCAGTTCGGGATCGAGGTGGTGCCCTTCGGGCCCGACGCCGCCTCGGCCTGCGTGCGGGCCCTCAAGGCCAACCGGCTGCTCGCCCTGCCCAGCGACCGCGACCTCTCCGGCACCGGCGTCCCCGTCACCTTCTTCGGCGAGGAGACGACCCTGCCCGGTGGGCCGGCCACCCTCGCCCTCCGCACCGGCGCCCCGCTGATCCCGGTCAGCTGCTACTTCGACAACGGCCGGCACCTGGGCATCGCCCTCCCGCCCCTCGACACCGAGCGCCGGGGCAAGCTGCGCGAGGACGTGGCCCGCATCACCCAGGACATGGCCGACGCCCTCGAGGAGCTCGTCCGCCGGGCCCCCGACCAGTGGCACCTCCTCCAACCCAACTGGCCCTCCGACCATGAGGCCCTGGCGGCCGCCGGCCTGGCCTGACGACTCGGATGGTGCCTGGCACCATCCGAGTCGCTAGCGGTCGGCCTCGGTCAGCCAGCGGGGGTTGGCGACGCGGAGGCGCTCGACCACGGCGGCCCTGACATCGGCCCGCAGGGCGTCGTCGACCTCGACCTCGCCGGCCCGGATGGCGGCGGCCAGGGCGGCCTCGTCGGCGACCGGCGGGGTGACGCCGGCCCGCTCGACCTCCCGCTGGACGGTGGCCAGGGCCCGGTCGACGACCCGCAGCGAGAAGGCGGGGGCGCCCTCCAGCAGCGGGGCGATCTCCTCGGTGAGGTGGGACCGCACGGCGTCGAGGAGCTCGGCGGCGGTGGGCCGGCCGTGGAGGTCGGGGCCGGGCACCGGGTCGGGGGCCGGGGAGGGGCCGGCGATGCCCATCAGGCCCAGCAGGTCGTACTCGTTCTCGGCGATGCGCCGGCCGATCGTGGCCAGCTCGACCGAGCGGACGTGGCCGTCGAGGTGGCGGTGGGCCTGGACCGCGCACATCAGGCCCCACGAGAGGGTGCCGGCCGCGGTCCACCAGCGGACGTGGGCCGGGTCGACCTCGACGCCGCGGGCGGCGCTGTAGGCCGCGACCAGGTCGTCGAGGTCGGCCAGGCCGCCGACCTCGTGCTCGCCCCCGAAGCGCCAGGCCCGCACGCACAGCCAGCCCAGGTCCTCCAGCGGGTCGCCCCGGTGCGAGATCTCCCAGTCGAGGACGGCGGTGAGGTCGTCCCCGTCGATCAGCAGGTTGCCGACCCGGAAGTCGCCGTGGACGACCGTGTCGGGCGTGGCCGGCGGGCGGTTGTCCTGGAGCCAGCGGAGGGCCAGCTCGAAGGCGGGCCGGGCCACGCCGAGCAGGTCGAGGCCGGCCCGGGCCTGGTCGAGGACGTCCCGCCGCTCGAGGCGGGGGTGGTCCTCGGGCGGGATCGAGTGGATGGCGGCCAGGGCCCGGCCCATCTGGGCGGCCAGGGCGCGGCGGCCCTCGGGGGTGCGCTCAGCCCGCACCAGACGGGGCCCGAGGGCCTCGCCGGCCACCGCCGCGGTGACCCGGGCGGGGGCGAGCGGGCCGGCACCGGCCACGTCGACCACCGTCTCGGGGACGGGCACGCCG
>JBQGCF010000058.1:0-5357 GCA_052038315.1 Iamia sp. | reverse complement strand
CCGGCACCGGCGACCCGGGTCGCCCGGCGCCGGCGCCCGGTCGTCGACGACGACGCCCCCGCGCAGCCCCGCCGCTCGCTGCGGGAGGGGTGGGGCCCGGTCACCGGTGCCCTGGCGCCCCACGCCGGGGTCCTCGCCGTGGGCACGGTCGTGCTCGCCGCCCTGGTCGTCGCCCTGCTGATCGCCGTGGTCGGCAGCCGCCAGCCCTCGATCGTCGGCACCTCCGACCCGGCCGTCGTCGACACCTTCGGCGGCACCGACGGCTCCACGCTGGGCGACCTCCCCGGCGGCGGCACCTGGGAGACGGTCGGCCGGTGGGAGGTCGTCGCCGGCACCACCTACCTGGCCGACGCGCCCGACGGCGGCGGCCGGGGCTACGCCCTGCTCCCGGGGTCGTCCGGCACCGCCCGCATCGCCGCCACCCTGCAGGGCCTGGCCGACGACGGCGGCATCGTCGCCCGCTACCAGGGCCCCGGCGACCACATCGCCCTGACGCCCGTCGAGGGCCTCGGCACCTGGCGGGTCGACGTCTTCGCCGGCGGCGAGGCGGTCGTCTCCCAGGCGATGGGTCTGATCGGGGTCGAGGAGGGGATGCGGGCCGAGCTGGTCATCCGGGGCGACCAGGCCTGGGTGATCATCGACGGCCAGGTGCGCGGCTCGGTCGACATCGGCGCCGCCCCCGACGAGGGCCAGGTCGGGCTGGTCGCCGGGCTCCAGACCGGGGGCTCGACCCGCTTCGACGACGTGGCCCGCGAACGGTCGTGACCGCGGCCGCCGGGTCCCGCCTGCGCTCGGCCGCGGGCCGGATCGACCGGCGCTTCTGGGTCCCGGTCCTGCTGATCGCCGTGCTCGGCGTCGGCCTCCGCCTGGCCGTGGTGCAGGCGGCCGAGCCCTGCGGGGCCGAGAAGGTCGGCGGCTGCTTCTCCTCGACCGGCGACGCCTTCGAGTACCGCATCGTGGGCCGGTCGCTGGCCGACGGCGAGGGCTTCACCAGCGGCGGCGGGGGTGAGGCCGGCCACCACCCGCCGGCCATGTACGTGTACCTCGGCGTGTGGCAGAAGCTCGGGGTCGACGACTACACGGGCCTGCGCCGGGCCACCGCCCTGCTCGGCGCGGCCACCGTCGCCCTGGTCGCCTCGGTGGCCCGTCAGCTGGCCGGGCGGCGCGCCGGCTGGGCGGCGGCCGGGTTCGCCGCCCTGCACCCGGCGCTGTGGGTCAACGACGTGGTGCTGATGTCGGAGTCGGTGTACCAGGTCGCCGCCGCCCTCGTGGCCTGGTCCGGCTACCGGTTCTGGCGCCGGCGGACCCTCGGCTCGGCCGTCGTCCTCGGCCTGGCGTGCGGGCTCGCCGCGCTGTCGCGGACCGAGGGCGCCCTGCTCGCCCCGCTGATCGCCATCGCCCTGGCCGCCGGCATGGTCGAGCTGCGGCGCCGGGACCGGCTGGGCCTGGTCGCCGCCGTCGGGGCCACCTCGATCCTGGTCGTGGCGCCGTGGCTGCACATGAACTCGACCCGCTTCGAGCGGCCCGCCCTGATGACGACCACCACCGGCCAGAGCCTGCTGCTCACCAACCAGCCCACGACGTACTACGGCGACCGGCTGGGGTCGAAGGCCGGCTACGAGCTGCTCGGCGCCGGTGCGGCCCGGGCCCGGGTGGGCGTGGTCGACGAGTCGACGATCGACGAGCGCCTCGTCGAGGCGTCGGCACAGTTCCGCCAGGACAACATGGGCCGCCTCCCGGTCGTCGTCCTCGCCCGCGTCGCCCGGGAGTGGGGGCTCTACCGGCCGACCCAGATGGCCCAGGACGACCACGTCATCGAGGGCCGCGGCGACCGCCCGTCGGACCTGGCCTGGTGGGCCCACGGCGTCGTCGCCCCGCTCGGGCTGGCCGGCGTCGTCGTCCTGTACCGGCGCCGGCTCCCGGTCAGCCCGCTCGCTGCCCTGCTCGCCGCCGGCACCTTCACCGCCGCGGTCAACTTCGGCCTGACCCGGTACCGCGCCGGGGCCGACGTCGCCCTCGTCATCGCCGCCGGCGTCGCCGCCATCGCCCTCTGGGACGCCCTCGCCGCCACCCGCTCCCGCCTCCCCTCGAACTTTGAGCGCCTGACATCGAATACCGGGGTGAGGCGCTCAAAGTTCGGGGCTGCGGGCGGGGTCGAGCCGTGAGGAGCGCACGCATCGTGGGGCGGGGGCGGGCGGGGGGCGCGCTGGCGGGGGCGCTGGAGACCGTCGGGTGGGACGTCTCGGTCGTGGCGGGCCGATCGGCCGTGGCCGCCGAGGGCGTGGACCTGGTCGTGCTGGCCGTGCCCGACGCGGCCATCGCCGCCGTGGCGGAGCAGGCCGCCCCCGGGCCGGCGGTGGTGGCCCACCTGGCCGGGTCGCTGGGGCTCGACGTCCTCGACCCCCACGAGCGCCGGGCGTCGATCCACCCGCTCGTCGCCCTGCCCGACGCCACCGTCGGCGCCGCCCGCCTGCGCGCCGGGGCCTGGTTCGCCGTGGCCGGTGACCCCATCGCCGCCGTGGTCGTCGCCGACCTGGGCGGGCGGGCCGTCGCGGTGCCCGACGACCAGCGGGCCGCCTACCACGCCGCCGCCTGCATCGCCTCCAACCACCTGGTCGCCCTGCTGGGCCAGGTGGCGCGGGTGGCGCCCGACGGCGTGCCGCTGGAGGCCTACCTCGACCTGGTCAGGGGCACGGTCGAGAACGTCGCCGCCCTCGGCCCGGCCGCCGCCCTCACCGGTCCCGCGGCCCGGGGCGACGCCGCCACCCTCGACCGCCACCGCGCCGCCCTGGCCGCCGTCGACCCCGACGAGGTGCCCGCCTACGACGCCATGGTCGCGCTGGCCGAGCGTCTGGCGGGGCGGGTGCCGGGCCGGCCAGGCTGAGCGCCGATGGACGTCGTCACCACCGTCGCCGAGGTCCGGGCCCGCACCGACGCCGCCCGGGCCGCCGGCCGGCGGGTCGGCGCCGTGCTGACCATGGGGTACCTCCACGAGGGCCACGCCTCGCGGCTGGCCGCCGCCGGGGCGGCGAACGACCTGGTCGTGGCCACGATCTTCGTCAACCCGCTCCAGTTCGGGCCGACCGAGGACCTGGCCGCCTACCCCCGCGACCTCGACCGGGACCTGGCCATCGCCGAGGCCGAGGGGGTCGACCTGGTCTTCGCCCCGAGCGTCGAGGAGATGTACCCGCGCCCGGTGCTGACGACGGTCTCGGTCGCCGAGATCACCGACCGCTTCGAGGGGGCCAGCCGGCCGACCCACTTCGCCGGGGTGGCCACCGTGGTCGGCAAGCTGTTCGCCATCGTCGGGCCGTGCCGGACCTACTTCGGCGAGAAGGACTGGCAGCAGGTGTGCGTCGTGCGCCGCATGGTCTCCGACCTGTCGCTCCCGGTCGAGGTCGTCGCCTGCCCGACGCTGCGGGAGGACGACGGCCTGGCCCGGTCGAGCCGCAACGTCTACCTCGACCCGGCGCAGCGGGCGGCGGCGCCCGTCCTCCACCGGGCGTTGCAGCACGGTCGCTCGCTCGTGCTCGACGGTGTGGTCGATCCCGCCGCCGTCGAGGCCGGGATGGCGGCGGTGGTGGCCGCCGAGCCCCTGGTCGAGCTGGACTACGCCGCCGCCGTGGAGGCCGACACCCTGGCCACGCCCGAGGTGCTGGCGGGCGAGGTGCGGCTGCTGATCGCCGCCCGGGTCGGCCCACCCCGGCTGCTCGACAACCTCGGTGTGACCGTGCCGGTGCCCGCTCCGTAGGATCGGGGCGTTCCCACCCGGGGGCGACCGGTGCACCGGCGTCCACCACCCTCAGGAGCATCCATGCGACGACGGATGATGAAGTCGAAGATCCACCGCGCCACGGTGACCGACGCCGACCTGCACTACGTCGGCTCGATCACCGTCGACCGCGACCTGATGGACGCCGCCGACCTGGTCGAGTTCGAGCAGGTCGCGGTGGTCGACATCGACAACGGCGCCCGGCTCGAGACCTACGTGATCGAGGGGCCGCGGGGCTCGGGGGCGATCTGCCTCAACGGCGCCGCCGCCCGCCTCGTCTCGCCCGGCGACAGGGTCATCGTCATCAGCTACGCCGACTACGAGGACGCCGAGCTGGAGGCCTACGAGCCGGCGATCGTCCACGTCGATACGGCCAACGGCATCGTCGACGAGGACACCGCCCGGGCCCTCGCCGACCTCACCTCGCCGGCGCCGCGCCGCTACGTCGAGGTGAGCGGGTAGACCGGTCGTGATGGAGCTCGACCTGCTGGTGCTGGGGAGCGGGGTGGCCGGGCTGTCGGCCGCCGTCCGGGCCGCCGACGTCCACCAGATGCGGGTCGGCATCCTGACCAAGGGGGAGCTGCCCCAGTCGACCACCCGCTGGGCCCAGGGCGGGGTGGCCGCCGTGCTCCACGGTGACGAGGACTCGACCGACCTCCACCTCGCCGACACCCTCGCCTGCGGCGCCGGGCTGTGCGACACCGAGGCGGTCCGGGTGCTGGTCGACGAGGGGCCCGCCCGCGTCCTCGAGCTGATCGCCCTCGGCGCCGCCTTCGACCGGGACCCCTCGGGCGAGCTCCAGCTGGCCCGGGAGGGTGGTCACAGCCAGGCCCGCATCGTCCACGCCGGCGGGGCCGCCACCGGGTGGGAGGTCGAGCGGGCCCTCGTCGCCGCCGCCCAGCGGGGCACCTCGGCGCTGTACGAGCACCACTTCGCCGTCGACCTGATCGTCGAGGGCGGGCGCTGCCGGGGCGTCACCGCCCTGGACCCCTCCGGGGCGCCCGTCGTGGTGCGGGCCGCCAACGTGCTCGTCACCACCGGCGGCGCCGGCCAGCTCTACGCCGTCACCACCAACCCGCTCGAGGCCACCGGCGACGGCCACGCCATGGCCCTGCGCGCCGGGGTGGCGGTGGCCGACGTCGAGTTCATCCAGTTCCACCCGACGGCGCTGCACCACGAGGCCATGCCCCGGCCGCTGCTGTCGGAGGCGCTGCGCGGCCACGGCGCCCTCCTGCGGGACGCCCACGGCGAGCGCTTCGTCGACGAGCTCCAGCCCCGCGACGTCGTGTCCCGGGCCGAGCTGGAGGTGATGGTGGCCCAGGGGATCGACCACGTCTTCCTCGACGCCCGCCACCTGGAGGAGTTCGCCGCCCGCTTCCCGACGATCGACGCCGCCCTGCGGGAGGTCGGCCTCGACCCCACTCGGGACCTGCTGCCCGTCGCCCCGGCGGCCCACTACACGTGCGGCGGGATCGTGACCGACCTCGACGGCGCCTCGTCGCTCCCCGGCCTGTGGGCCGCAGGGGAGTCGTCCTGCACCGGCGTCCACGGCGCCAACCGGCTGGCGTCCAACTCGCTGCTGGAG
>JBQGCF010000057.1:0-32099 GCA_052038315.1 Iamia sp. | reverse complement strand
CGTCGAGGGCCCGCGACACCGCCTCGGGGTGGTGGGCGGCCTCGCCCGCCTCGGTGCGCACGTCGGCCCGGGCCGCTCGCGCCTCCTCCAGCCGGCTGTCGGCCGCGGCCCGCCGGGCGGTGGCGGCGTCGGCGGCCGCCTCGGCGGCATCGACGTCGTCCCGGGTGGGCGCGCCGGGCGTGGGCGCGGCCGGGGCGGGGTGCTCGTCGGCCCCGCACACCGGGCAGGCCTCGCCGTCGACCAGCCGGGAGGCCAGCTCGGCGGCCATCCCGTCGAGGTGGGCCTGGCGGCACTCGGCGAAGGCGATGCGGGCGTCGGCCTCGGCCTCCCGGGCCCGGAGCCGGCGCAGCTCGAGCCGCTCGACCAGCTCGTCGGCGGCGGGCAGGCGACGGGCGGCGGCCGACCAGGCGGCGAGCCGCTCGACCTCGGCGGCCAGGGCCGGGATGCGCTCGGCGGCGGCGACGGCCGTGGCCAGGTGGGACGCCGCCTCGGCCCGGTCCCGCTCGGCCATCTCGGCCTTGGTGGTCCACCTGACGGCCGACTCGGCCGCCTCGTCGGCCTCCCGCCGGGCGGTGGCGGCGCCCTGCCGGGCGACCTCGGCCTGCACCGCGGCGGCCGCCGCCGCCTCGACCTCGGTGGTGCGCCGGACGATGGCGGTGGCGATCCCGGTGAGCCGCTCGTCGTCGATGGCCGCCAGGGCCTCGCCGGTGGGGACGGGCCCGTGGAGGGCGCCGCCGAGGGTGACGGGGCTGGCCGCCCAGGCCCCGGCGGCCTCCTCGGCCGCCTCGGCCATGGCCGCCGCGGCGCGCCGCACGCCCCGGTGGGCCTTGTGGGCGGCGGCCAGGGCGGGGACGACCCGCTGGGCCCGCTCGGCCGTGGCCAGCTCGACCCGCGCCGCCTCGACCGCGGCGGTGTCGGCCTGCAGGTCGGCCTGCCAGCGGCGCAGGCCGTCGCGCTCGACCCACCGCTCGGCGGTGGACTGGATGCGGTCGGCCTCGGCCCGGGCCGTCTCGGCGGTGGTGGCGGCGGCGTCGGCCTCGGCCCGCAGGGCGACCGCCGCCGAGCCCAGCCCGGCTGCCACCTCGTCGAGGTCGAGCGATGGCGCCTCCGCAGACGGATCGGAGGGACCTCCGGTCAGCGCGGCGAGGTCGACCACCGGCGTGACGACCTCGGCGTAGGGCGCCAGCTCACCGGCCAGCCGGCGCCGGGCGGCGGCCACGGCCTGGCGGCGGCCGGCCTGCTCGTGCTCGACCTGGTCGATGGCCCGGGCCTCCTCCCGGGCGGCCAGGTCGAGGTGGCGGGCGACGTCCTCGAAGCGGTGGGTGCCGAAGATGTTGGCCAGCAGGGCCTCGCGCTCGGCCGAGCTGGCCCGCAGCACCTGCTCGAAGCGGCCCTGGGGCAGCAGCACGACCCGGCGGAACTCGTCGATGTCGAGCCCGATGCGGGCCCGCAGGATGGCGTCGACGTCGGTGACCTTGGTGGCGACCACGTCGACCCCGCCGGCGACCCTCCGCTCCAGCACCGCCTTGGTCGACGCCTGGGCCGCGCTGCCGTCGCGCCGGGTGCGCCACCGGGGCGCCTCCCGGCGCACGACCCACTCGTCACCGCCCAGCCGGAAGCGCAGCTCGACCCGGGGCACGGCGCCGCGGGCGTGGTCGGAGTGGAGCCGGGACGGGGGCCGGTCGCCGGCCGTCCGGCCGTAGAGGGCGAAGCAGAGGGCGTCGAGCAGGAAGCTCTTGCCGGCGCCGGTGGGCCCCCAGATGAGGAAGAGCCCCTCGTCGCCGAGCACCTCGAAGTCGACCACCTGGCGGGTGGCGAAGGGCCCGAAGGCCTCGACCTCGAGCCGGACCGGTCTCACGCCGCCCCCCAGGCCGAGTCGTCGTCGGAGGCGGCGGAGGCGGCCGGTGGCAGGGCCGGGACCCGCTCGGGCTCGGCCGCGGCGACGGCGGCGAAGGCCGCCTCCAGCAGGGCACCCTCCTCGGCGGTGACCTCGCGCCCGAAGCCCTCGGCCACGAAGGCGGTGGCCCTGGAGAGCTCGGTGACCGGGGTGGCCCCGCGCCGCGGGTCGGCCGAGATCGCCGCCGGGGCCGGGCGGACGTGCTCGAGGACCAGCGTGTGGGGGAAGCGGTCGCGCAGCCGGGCCATGGCGTGGCGGGGCAGGACCTCGTCGCGCAGCCGGACCCGGACCCACGCCTGCTCGGCGGACAGGTGGGCGGGGTCGGCCAGCAGGGCGTCGAGCCGGCCCTCGATGGTGGCCACCGGGCGCTCGCAGCCCAGGGCGACGGTCTCGACCTCGAGCGACCCGTCGGGCGCCAGCTCGACCACCCGGACCGACGACGGCGCCGTCTCCGAGAAGGAGTACGGCAGCAGCGACCCCGAGTAGGCGGCGCGGGGGCCGACCTCCTGGGGCCGGTGGAGGTGGCCGAGGGCGGCGTAGTCGAACCCGTCGAACACCGACGTGGGCACCCGGTCGACCTCGCCCACGCTCAGCTCGCGCTCGCTGTCGGACGGGGCCGCCCCGGCCACGAAGGCGTGGGCCACCACGACCGAGCGCACCCGGCCCCGCTGCTCGACATCGGCCCGGGCCGCCTCGACCGCCGCGCCCAGCACCTCGTGCTGGGTGGCCCGGCGGGGCCGGCCGCCGGCCCGGGGCACCAGCGGGGCGGCCAGCGGCTCCTGGTAGGGCACGGGGTGGACGACCAGGTCGGGGCCGCCGGCGGGATCGGCCACGACCACGGGCGCCGAGGCGTCGAACCGGCCCCGGAGGGTGACCCCGCCCGCCCGGAGGATGGGGTCGAGGGCGCCGACCCGGTTGGGCGAGTCGTGGTTGCCGGTGATGGCGACGACCTGGGCGCCACCGGCCCGCAGCTCCTGCAGGACGGCGGCCAGCAGGTCGACGGCGTCGGCCGGCGGGATGGCCCGGTCGTAGAGGTCGCCGGCCACGACGACGACGTCGACCGCCTGGTCACGGGCGATGGCGGCCACCCGGGCCAGGGCCTGCTCCTGCTCGGCCAGCAGGGGCGCGCCGTGGAAGAGGCGCCCCAGGTGCCAGTCGGAGGTGTGCAGGACCCGCATGGGAACGAGAGTACGGAGGGGGTACGACAGCGAAGCGGATGGTGCGTTCTCGGGATGGCAGAGGGCGTGACAGCCCAACCGGAGACGGGCATCCTGGGTTCCGTGAGCCTTCCCGTCGCACCGGACTCCAGGTCTCAGCGCCTCCTCGAGGCGATCCACGATCTCGCTACCAACACCTTCAGATGGCCGACGTTCGAGGACCTCGACCGCCACCTCCACCTCCAAGGTGAGGACGATGCCGAGGAGCTCCTCCTCGCACTCCCGGAAGGTCTGGTGTTCGGCGTCTCCCCTCGCGACACGATCGTGCGAGACGACGCCGAGATCGCTCTCACGATCGCAGGGATGGCGTCGTGTCCCGACGCGAGAGGAGAGGTCGAGATGTTCCTCGCCGCCGTTCGGGTCGCCGCTGAGAAGGTGAGCCGTCTGCAGCCGGGCGAACCGCCGGCGACGATCTCATCGGAGACCATCGCTGCGGAGATGCGCCTGTCGACGCCGATCGAGGACCCCGACGGCGTCCGGCGGCTGTGGCTGCTCCTGCGGTACGAGTTCTGGGGGTCCAACGGATCCAGCTGGTCGGACGACGCTTGGACGGCGACGGTCCACCGACGTGCTCGAAGGCTGAAGGGCGTCGAGACGGTCGAGGACTACTGGCGCACGACGCGGCCGAACGACCGACACGCGGCCCGTGTCGAGACGGCGGACGAGCCGAGCCCGATCAACCCCCCGCAGCCATCCCTCTTCATCAGCTACTCGCACCGGGACAAGGACGTCGCCCACGCGCTGGCCGACACGTTGGAGGACCTGGGAGTCGAGATCCGGATCGATGTGAGGGAGCTTCGGGCCGGTGACTCGATCATCGGGCGCATCTTCTCCGCAATGGCCGAGGTCCAGTTCGTCGCCGTCCTGGTATCAGAGGACTTTCTCGCCTCCGCCTTCTGCAGGAAGGAACTTGAGACCGCCGTCAACCAGGGCCTGCAGAAGGAGAACGTACGGGTGTTGCCGCTGCGTCTCGGCGACGCTGCGATGCCTCCTGCCATTCAAGACACCTTCTTCCTGGATGTCGACCCATCGGACCTTCGTGCCGTCGCCACGACGCTGTTCAAGCACTGCGTCTCACACCTTGAAGAAGGTGCGCAGGACTCCGTCGAGACCACGGCGCAGGCTCGGCCGGCCCTTGGGATCGGCTTCGCGAGCTCGGCCCATCGCAGGATCCCCTCCGGCCTGGGTCCCGAGCCGGACGCATGGACCGGCGTCCAGGCCACCGGTTACGGGCGAGAGGTGGTCGACCGGATGCGTCGCACGGGCGTGACGCCAGAAGAGTACGTCCGAGGACGGACACGTCGATCCTCACCCCCGTCGACCCCGACGGGCTGAGGGCGCTCGGCGGTTTGGTGGGCCGACGGGGCCAGAAACGAGAACGCGTTCTAGTCTGGGGACGATGGACTTCGGGGACACGCCGGAGGAGGCGGCCTTCCGGGCGGAGGCCCACGCCTTCCTCGCCCGCCACGCCCGGCTGCGGCCGCCCGAGCAGGGGAACGTCGGGTTCCTGGCCGACACCGATCCCGAGGTCGAGGCGGCCCACATCGCCGCGGCCAAGGCCTGGCAGGCGACCCTCTACCGGGAGGGCTGGGCCGGGATCACCTGGCCCAAGGAGAACGGCGGCCGGGGCGGCACCACCACCGAGGCGCTGATCTTCGCCCAGGAGGAGGCCCGCTTCGAGGTCCCCGGGTCGATCTTCGCCCAGGGCATCGGGATGGCCGGCCCGACGCTGATCGAGCACGGGACCGAGGCCCAGAAGGCCCGCGTCCTGCCCCCGATGCTGGAGGGCGTCGAGGTCTGGTGCCAGCTCTTCAGCGAGCCCGGCGCCGGGTCGGACCTGGCCGGCCTGCGCACCACCGCCGTCCGGGACGGCGACGAGCTGGTCGTCACCGGCCAGAAGGTGTGGACCAGCTCGGCCCACTTCTCCGACTGGGGCATCCTCCTCGTCCGCACCGACCCCGACGCCCCGAAGCACAAGGGCATCACGTACCTCCTCGTCGACATGGCGAGCCCGGGGATCGAGGTCCGCCCGATCCGCCAGATCAACGGCGCGTCGCACTTCAGCGAGGTCTTCCTCACCGACGTCCGGGTCCCCCTCGCCAACGTCGTCGGCGAGCTGCACCAGGGCTGGGGCGTGGCCATGACCACGCTGATGAGCGAGCGCATCGGCATCGGCTCCGGCGGCCCCGACCCCCTCCGCCCGCTGGTGGAGATGGTGCGGGTCGCGGGCAAGCAGGACGATCCGGTGGTGCGCCAGGAGCTGGCCCGCATCCACACCCGGCTCCAGGTGATCACCTTCATGGGCCTGCGGGTCCAGACGGCGCTGTCGCAGGGACAGGTGCCCGGGCCCGAGAGCTCCGTCCTCAAGCTGGCCTACTCGACCTACTGCGCGGCGCTGGCCGACTTCGCCCTCGCCGTCCTCGGCCCCGACGCCACCCTGTTCGACTACGGCGCACCGGGCGCCCACCCGTGGCAGGGCGTCCTGCTGACGCAGTGGGCGGTGCGGATCGGCGGCGGCACCGAGCAGGTGCAGCGCAACATCATCGGCGAGCGGGCCCTCGGCCTCCCCCGCGAACCGCGACCGGAGCCGCGTCCCTAGTCGCGCGTCCGGCCGACCCCGAGGACGAGGACGGCCACGTCGTCGCCCACCGCACCGCCGCCGAAGGCATTCGACTCGGCGACGAGGTGGTCGGCCACCGCCTGGGCCGGTCGCTCCACGACCGCGGCGACCGCCTCGGCCAGGCAGCGCTCGCCGAACTCCTCGCCCTCGCAGCGCACCTCGCTGACCCCGTCGGTGTAGAGCACGACGACGTCGCCGGGCTCGAGCTCGACGACCTCCTCGGTGAGGTCGGTGTCGGGGAACGCCCCCAGCAGCCCGCCGGTGGTGGGCAGGGCGCCGACCGCGCCCCGACGGGCGACCAGGACCGACGGGTGGCCGCCGTTGGCGTAGGCGAGGCGGATGCCGTCGTCGGCGACCGAGAGGAGGCCGTAGACGGCGGTGCAGAAGCGCTCGGGGTCGCCCTCGGCGTGGATCGCCTGGTTGACGGCGCCGAGGACCGCGGCCGGCCCGAGGCCGAGCCGCGCCGCGGTGCGGATCGTGTAACGGGTGAGGGCGGTCAGGGTGGCCGCCTCGGGCCCCCGGCCGCGCACGTCGCCGATGACGATGCCCCAGCGGTCGGGGCCGACGGGGAAGACGTCGTAGAAGTCGCCCCCGACCGACGCCCCCCGGGCCCCGGCCGCCCGGTAGACGGCGCCCAGCTCGACGCCCTCGATGGCGGGCAGCGGCGGGGCGAGCAGCGTGCGGGCCACGACCGCGGCGAGGTGGGCCCGGCCCTGGAGCGAGCGGACGTTCTCGATGGCCGCGCCGGCCTGGCCGGCGACGCCGACGACCAGCCGCTCGACGTCGGGCCCGAAGCGGCCGGGCTCGGCGTGACCGAGGTACAGCCCGCCGACCACCTCGCCCGACTGCAGGGTCACCGGCACGGCCAGGTAGCTGCGCACCGGGAGGTGGCCGGGCGGTAGGCCGTGGAACGGCGCGTTGCGCCCGAAGCGGGGGTCGGCGGTGACGTCGTCGAGGCGGACGATGGCCTCGCCGGTGGAGGTCGGGGCGAAGATCTCGGTGTCGCGGGGCAGCGGGAAGGAGGCGAAGGCCTCCCGGGGCGCGCCGGCAAGGGCCCACCGGGTGAAGCGCTCGCCTCGCTCGTCGGTCCCGTTGTGGAAGAAGGCGCCGACCTCGGCCCCGGCGACCTGGGTGGCGGCGTCGGTGGCCAGCTGGACGATCGTCGGCAGGTCGCGGCCCCGCAGCATGGCCTCGCCCACCGCGGCCAGCTTCTCGACCGTCAGCCACTCGTTCTCCAGCCGCCGCCGCGCCTCCCGCTCGGTCGTCTCCAGGTCGATGCGGAAGAGGGCCTCGGACGCCTCGGCGGCCAGGGCCAGGGTGAACCGGCGCTCGTCGGTGCCGAAGACCCGCCGCTCGGCGAAGCTGAACCGGAGGGCCCCGACGATCCGGGTCCCGGCCCGGACGGGGACGACGCACAGCGAGCGGGTGCCCGGCTCCATCTCGGCCAACCCCGGGTAGCGGTCGAGGTGGTCCTCGACGGCCTCCAGCCACACGGTCTCGCCGGTGCGCAGGCTGTGGGCGGCGGGGAGGTCGGCGTCGCGCCGCTCGCTCCGCAGGTGGTCGACGACCCGCTCGTCGTAGCCGAGGGTGCCGGCCAGCCCGAGCCGCTCGCCGTCGGAGTCGAGCAGCACGCCGCCGCCCGTGGCCCCGAGGGCGATGACGCCCTCGCGCAACACGACGGCGGCGACCTCCTCGTCGCTCCGGGCGGTGGCCAGGGCGGTGGCGACCGTGTAGAGCCGGGCCGCCCGATCGGCCGCCCGCCGGGCCGCCTCCGCCGCCTCGACCTCCTCGAGCAGCCGGTCCTCGAACCGCACCGGCGGCGGGCCCGGCCGCCCCTCCTGCGCCGCCCGCAGCTGGGCGACGATCTCGCCGATGTACCAGCGCCGGAAGACCCGGTGCTGCGGCGGCGTCTCCAGCGTGAGCAGGCGGTTGGCCCGGGAGTGGACGTCGAGGGCGTCCAGCGCGTCGGCGTACTCCTGGGCCGCGTCGGCGACGGAGAGGGGCAGCTCGAGCTCGAGGACGGTGTGGCGGGCCCCGGCCCGGGCGGCCGCGGTGGCCTGGCGCTTGATCTCGACCCGGGCCTCGGCGAAGCGGTGGACGACGCTCTCGATCAGCTCGGCGAGCGGCCCGGGCACCGGCGCGGTCGTCCCCGCCCGCTCGCCGAGGGACGCCAGGGCGAACTCGCGGAGCAGGTTGTCGACGTGGCGCTTGGCCGCCACGAGGAGGGCGGTGGGCACCTCGCCGAGGGTGACGTGGAGGGTCTCCGGCGGCTCGTCGACGAGGTCGGGCCAGGTCGCCAGCAGCTCGTCCTCGGTGCGGGCCTCGTCGCCCGGCTCGGCCGGCTCCAGCTCGGCCCACACGACCTTCCCGTCGGCGCCCGGCTCGGCGCCCCACCGGGCGGCCAGGCGGGCGACGACGGCCAGCCCCCGGCCGGTCATCCCGTCGGCCGACCCGGCGCCGAGCAGCGGCGCCTGCGGGCTGGCGTCGGCCACCTCCAGCCGGGCCCCGGTGTCGGTCAGGGCGACCGACGCGGTGGCGGTGCCCCCGCCGTGGAGGAGCGCGTTGGTGACCAGCTCGGTGGCGACCAGCTCGGCCGAGTGGACGAGGTCGGGCGGGCAGTCGGCCATCACCTCCCGCACGGCGACGCGCACGGCCGCGACATCGGCCTCCCCGGCGACGACGACCTCCCTCACCCGACCGAGCATCCCACGACGACGGCCGCCGGTGCTCCTCCTTCGCCCCTTCGAGCGAAGCGGCTCAGGCTGCGAGGGGGGCGAGGAGGTAGCCCTGGCGGCGGACGATCCGCATCCCGGTGAGGCCGAGCGCCAGCGCGCCGCCGACCTCGGCGAGGACGGCGAGCCACGTGAGGCCGTCGACGTCGCCGCTCGGCAGCGAGTCGCTCAGGGCGCCCCAGTCGGGCAGCAGGTGGGTGGCCGAGACGCCGGCGGCGATGGCCAGGCCCCCGGCGGCGGCTACGAAGGGGGCCAGCGGGTGGCGGGTGGCCACGAGGGTGAGGACGACCGCGGCCACCACGGCCACGACCGTGCCGCCCCACACGACGTGGTCGGTGATCACGGCCAGGCCACGACGGGCGTGGTCGGCGTTGTGGACGACGAAGCCGGCGGCGAACACGACGCCGGCCCGCCTCAGCCCGGGGTGATCGGACGGCATCGGACCTCCACTAGATAGATCGCTCTAGCGACGATGGTAGGTACGATCGGACGCCATGGCCACTCGGAGCACCCGCGACCGGATCGTCGACGCCGGCGTCGACCTCTTCCTGCACCAGGGCTACGTCGGCACCGGCATGAAGCAGATCGTCGCCGTCTCCGGGGCGCCCTTCGGGTCGGTGTACCACCACTTCCCCGGGGGCAAGGAGGAGCTGGGCGTGGCCGCCGTGCACCGCGCCGGCGCCGGCTACGCCGCCCTGGTCGCCGCCACCCTCGACGCCCACGACGACGTCGTCGACGCGGTGGCCGCCGCCTTCGCCGGGGCGGCCGCGTCGCTGCGGGCCAGCGACTGGGCCGACGCCTGCCCGATCGCCACCGTCGCCCTCGAGGTGGCCGGCACCAGCGAGCCCCTGCGCCAGGCCTGCGCGGACGTGTTCGAGGCCTGGTTCGCCGGGCTGGCCGCCCGCTTCGAGGCCGCCGGGATCGCCCCCGAGCCGGCCCGCTCGCTGGCCCAGGTCGTGCTCATGCTGCTGGAGGGCGGCTTCCTCTTCGGCCGCACCGCCCGCTCGACCGAGGCCCTCGACGCCGCCGCCCCCGCCGCCGTGGCCGCCGTCCGCGCCGCCCTGGCGGGCGAGGCCTAGTCCTGGCCAGGCGGCTGGGTGAGGCGGTCGAGGAGGTTGCGGGTGACCTGCTCGACGGTGGGGTCGGTGCCGGCCAGGCCGTGGGCCCAGTCGGTGCTGCCCGAGGTGACGACGACGCCACCGGCCGGCGAGGTGTAGGTGCCGAGCACGGCGTGGCCGTGGGACACCCGCAGCACGTCCTCCGGCGTGCGCCCGCCCCCGGCGATGCGGGCGGCGATGAACTCGACCTCGGACGGCTGGTCCGGGGGCGGGGGCCGGGTGGCGGTGGTCCGGGTGAAGTGGGGCGCCGGCGCCGTGCCCAGGATGGTGAAGCCCTCGGGGGTCCCGTCCTCGTGGGTCGGGTGCGGGAGCCCGTCGACGTAGGTGAAGGCGCAGCCGTCGCACTCGTAGCCCACGACGGTCCCCTCGGCGCCGAGGAGGTCGCCGTAGTCGAGGCCGGTGTCGGCGAACAGCCAGTGGTCGGCCCGGTGGACGGTGTAGGCGCCGGCGCCGCGCGTCGCCCGCTTGCCGATCCGGTGGTAGCCGCCTCGGGAGAAGCTGACGCCGGTCATCTCGTTCTCGGGCCGACCGATCTCCCGGTCGGACCACATGCCGGTCAGCTCGCCGATCCGATCGGTGCCGTACACCGGGTCCTGCTTGAACATGCCCTTGTAGCCGACCATCGTCGCCGCCGGCCCCTCCGGCGTGGGCTCCTCCAGCCGGACCTGCCAGAAGGACGTGTTGCCCGAGAGGAAGGCGGCGTGGCCGCTGGCGGCGATGTGGCCCTCGACGGTGTCGCGCATGGCGCTCGACCAGTACTCGTCGTGGCCGACCGACAGGAACAGCGGGTAGCGGCCGGGGGCGAGGAGACCCGGGTGGTCCTCCAGGTCGGCGTTGGTGACGACGTCGACGGCGTAGCCCTCCCGCTCGGCCCACCGCAGGAACGGCAGCTCCCAGTCGGGCCAGCCCGCCGAGCCGGCGTAGGGCGAGAGGTGGTGGGTCGCCAGGTAGCCCCGGTGGGCGTTCATCTCCGGGTCGGCCGGCCCGACGCTGGTGACCCGGCGCCCCACGCCCGGCGGCTTGTGGAGGTAGCCCCGGGCCATCGGCCGCTGGAGCGAGACGTGGGTGCCGCCGGTGTAGAGGTTGGGCCCACCGAAGTCGTTGTAGGCGTGCCAGGTGTTGGTCGACAGGGCCAGCAGGGCCGGGGCGGTGGGCGCCCCGGTCGGCGGGCGGACGACGAAGAAGGCGTGGCTGCGGCGCCGGCGGCCGTCGAGGTCGATCTCCAGGACGACCTCGTAGTAGCCGCTGCGCCAGGCCGGGTCGACGGCGAGGACCAGCGCGGCCGGCCACCCGCAGCCGTCGCGCGCCGCGCCGTGGGGCGTGGGGTGGTCGTCGGCCGCGACCGTCGCGCGGTGGACGACGTCACGCCGCCGGCCGACCCGGGTCACCTCGACGTCGACCGCCCGTCCTCCCGGCGACGAGACGTGGATCCCGACGGAGCCACCGCCCGCCGCGCTCTGGGGCCAGCAGTACCCGGTCACCGTCTCGAAGGCCACGGCGGCGGAACCTACTGGGGAGGATGGTTCGGTGCTGGCCCGGCGCCAGGCCAGCACCGTTCCCCATGTGTCGGGCAGGAGGCGGGATCCTGCCCTGCCGACACAGTACGTCACTTGTCAAGCGGTCCTCCCCCGAACGGACCAACGCCCCTCACGTGTTTGACAACCCCATGCACGGTGAGAGACCCTGCCAACACGTTCAGTGGGGTCGTTGCGGACGGCCCCGGGAGAGGGAACACACGGTGGACGACATCTCCGCGGCCGACGCGCCCTGCGCGCGCCCCGCACCCCCACGACAGCCACGACCGACACGACAGGCACGACGGCGCTTCGACGTGCGCGAGGAGACCGACCGGCTCCAGGCCGAGGCCCCGCCCCCGACCACGTCGATCCGGGTGATCAAGCGCTGACGGCGGCGGTGCTCGTGTAGTCGCCCCGGTGGAAGACCAGGGCGTGGGCGTCACGCCCGGGCTCCAGGGCGGTCACCCGGCCGAGGACCAGGACGTGGTCGCCGGCGTCGAGCTCGGCCTCCAGGGCGCAGTCGATCCAGGCCACGCCGCCGGTGAGGATCGGCGCCCCCGACGGGGCCGGCGTCCACGGGACGGCGGCGAAGCGGTCGGCGCCCCGCGTGGCGAAGGTCCGGCACACGTCGCCCTGGTCGTCGGCCAGGACGTTGACGCAGAAGGCGCCGGCGGTGCGCATCGCCGCCCACGATCCCGACGTGCGGGCCGGGAAGAAGCCGACGAGCGGCGGGTCGAGCGACACCGAGGTGAACGAGCCGATCGCCAGCCCCAGGGGGCCGTCGGGGCCCATCGCCGTCACCACGACGACCGGCGTCGGCACGTGGCCGAGCACAGATCGGAACAGGTCGGGGACGGGAGCGGTCCGCTCGCTCACGAGACCTCCTCCCCCACCCAGGCCACCTCGATCGGTGGGCGGGTGATCGGCGGGGGCTCGGCACCTGGCCAGCCGAGGTAGACGACGGCGATCACGGTGGTGCCGGGCTCGAAGCCGAGCAGGACGTTGACCTCCTCGCACACCGGCACCGGCGGCGAGCCCCAGAAGCTGGCCAGGCCGGCGGCGGTGGCCCCGAGGAGGACGCTCTGGACCCCGGCCGCCACCGCGCAGCGGTCCTCCAGGTGGCGGGTGACGTCGTCGTCGGGGGCGCAGCCGACCACCAGCACCACCGGGGTCCGGGTGTACTTGGTCCGGGTCTTGGCCACCTTGGCCTCGGTGGCGGTGCCGGCCCGGTCGAGGGCGTCGGCCCAGATCCCCCCGATGGCGGCCCCGCCCACGCCGGTGCAGGCCGCCACCCGCCAGGGCTTCGTCCGCTTGTGGTTGGGGGCGGAGGCGATCAGGCCGCAGAGCCGGTCGACCAGCTCGCGGGGCACGGGGGCGTCGGCGTCGACGAGCAGCGACGAGCGCCGGGCGCTGGTGATCCGCTCGATGGTGGCCAGGTCTGGGGTGGTCATGGGCGCTCAGCCTCGGAGGAGGTAGACGGCGGCGACGACGACACCGAAGGCGATGACGACGACCCGCAGGCGGGCAGGGGGGATCGAGCCGGCCAGGCGGCCGCCGATGGCGCCGCCCAGCAGGCCGCAGGGCGCCATCACGACGGCGAAGGCCCAGGTCACCTCGCCGGAGAAGGCGAGCAGCAGGGCGGCCGAGGTGTTGATGACGAAGGCGAGGACCTGCTTGACCGCGTTGACCTGGTTGAGCGGCCCGTGGGACAGGACGCCGAGGACGGCGATCAGCATGATCCCGAGCCCGGCGCCGAAGAAGCCGCCGTAGAGGGCGGCCCCGAAGATCCCGACCAGCTCCAGCGGCGAGGTCCGGGGCGCGGCGTCGGGGTCGTCGGACGGTGCGGCGCCGATGCGGCGGCGCAGCGGGTCCTGGGCGGCCAACAGGGCGCAGGACAGGAGGATCAGGAAGGGGACGACCCGGCGGAAGGCGTCGTCGCTGACGACCAGCAGCAGGACGCTGCCCACCGCCCCGCCGACACCGGCCACGACCGCCCGCCGCGCGAGGGTCGAGCGCTCGGCGACCAGCGCGTCCCTCTGGGCGACCGCGCCGCCGAGGTAGCCGGGGCAGAGCGCCACCGTGTTGGTCGCGTTGGCCTGGACGCTGGGCACGCCGACGGCGGTCAGCACCGGGAACGAGATCAGCGTCCCGCCGCCGGCGATGGCGTTGACGGCGCCGGCGGTGAGGGTCGCACCGCCCACGGCCAGGCCGTTGAGGAGGGTCAGCTGGGGCACGGTGCCGTCACCCGAACCTCAGGTCGGTGCGGGTCGTCAGCTCGCCCGGCGCCAGGGCCACCTCCGCGAACGGCACCCGGGCGAAGTGGCCCTGCTGGTCGAACGGGACGGTGGCGTCGATGCCGAGCTTGGTGCGCATGCCCCGGTCGGACACCCGGACGTACTCGTGGCCGCGCGCCCCCGGGATGGTGATCAGGTCGCGGGAGGCCTCCATCCGGGTGGCGACCGCGTACTCGACGTCGACCGGGTCGTGGACGTCGATGTCGGCGTCGACCACGGTGACGCAGTCGAGGTCCTTCAGGGCGGCGAAGGCGGCCAGCATGGCGTTGCGCTGGAGCCCGTCGTGGCTGGGCGACCGCTTGTCGACCTGGACGACGAGGTGGAAGCGGTGCAGCCCGCCGGCGGTGAGGTCGACGTCGGTGACGATCGGGACGGCGGTGCGCAGGGCGTCGAGCGCCGAGGCCTCCAGCACGTACTTCCGCAGCATCACCGTCTCGCGGCCGGCGCCGTTGATGGCGAAGTAGACGGGGTCGCGCCGGTGGGTCACGGCGTCGACGGTGATCACCGGGGCCTGGCCCTGGTCGGAGCCGTAGCCCACGAACTCGCCGAAGGGCCCCTCCAGCGCCGTCTCCGTCGGCGAGATCCGGGCCTCCAGCACGATCTCGCAGTGGGCCGGGACGAGCAGGTCGGAGGTGACGGCCCGCACCATCTCCAACGGCGTGCCCTGGATCCCGCCCGCGGCGGCCAGCTCGTCGGCCTCCTCGGGCATGCGCGACCCCATGAAGGCCGCCGCGTAGAGCAGCGACACGTCGGGCCCGATGCAGATCACGACGGGCAGGTCCTCGCCCCGGGCCTGGGCCCGCTGGTGGGCGGCGAGGAGGTGGCGGCCGTGGTCGAGCTTGATGGCCGTGCGGTTCCCACCGAGCAGCTGGAGCCGGTGGTACGACGCGTTGGGCACACCGGTCTCGGGGTCGCGCACGAGCACCACGCCGGACGTGATGAACCGGCCGCAGTCGCCCGGGGCGTGGTGGAGCACCGGCAGCAGCTCGCCCAGCTCGATGTCCGACGTGACCACCACGTCGTGCACGGGGCCCGACTCGACCACGACCGGGGGCGTGGCGTCGGTGATCGCCCGCGCCATCGCTCCCCGGATCAGGTCGCGGTCGCCCCCGAAGGCGGCCTCGACGTTGGCCGGGCTGGCCAGCAGGTTGCCCACGACCGGAAGCGACGAGCCGGAGGCGGACGTGAACAGCAGGGCCTGGTCGCCGTCGTGGCGCTTCATCAGCCCGGCCAGCTCGAGGTGGGTGTCGACGGGCCGGTCGACCGTCGCCAGCCGGCCGGCCGCGGCCAGCCGGTCGAGGACGGTCCGGAACCGGAGGTCGAGGACGCCGATGTCGCTCACGAGGAGGAGCCGGGGTCGCGGTAGCGCAGCTCGAAGGTCACCGCCCCACCCTCGCTGGTCCACGGCCCGTGCTCCATGCCGGGCGGGCGGCAGGCGTACATCCCGGCGGTGAAGGTCTCGCCCAGGCGCAGGTCGTGGATCGACCCGGAGACGATGAAGACCTCCTCCCACACGTCGTGGGTCAGCACCCCGTTGGGGCTGGTGTCGGCGCCGACGTCGAACTTCAGCAGCCGGGTGACCCAGCCGCTCTCGTGCGACCCGGCCAGCACGACCTCGGACAGCTGGCCGGTGGCGTCGCCGTCGAGCGGCACCCAGTCGAAGCCGTCGGTGGCGTCGGGGTCGATGAACTCCAGCTCGGGCTTGGCGAAGGGGGGGCGGCTCATGCGTCCACCCCGGCGAGGCAGCGGTCGACCAGGTCCCCGGCGGCGTCCCAGCCGTAGGTCCCGAAGGCCCGCATCTGCACCACCGCCGGGTCGCCGGCGTAGAACATCTCGTACTGGTGGTGGCGACCGGCGAACTCCGAGCCGATCGAGTCCCACACCAGCTTGAGCAGCTCGACCCGGCCGGCCGAGTCGACCTCGGGCCAGCGGATGAAGCGGTCGATGTCCTCGGCCGTGGTCGGGTCGGAGTACGACGCGGCCGACGACGGCAGCTGGAGCACGCCGCCGCCGCTCATCTCCCGCAGCGCCGTCAGCACCTCGCCCATCAGCGTGGGCTGGAGGGTCATCGCCGCGTAGAGGGTGGCGTGGTCGGGGTTGGCCACGCCGTAGCCGTCGAGCGACCACGCCGTCTCGGCAGCGCGGACCATGCCCTCGGGCAGCTGCGCCTTGCCGGCCAGCTGGCCCAGCCGCATCTTGGTCTTGGGGTCGCCGATCGAACCGCTGCCCTCGGCCATGCGCCGGGCCAGGCCGGCCATGAAGCGGAGCTTGGTGGCGAAGCGGATCTGGGCCTGGGTGTTGCCCAGCGAGTGGGCCGCGGTGCGCTGGAACTGGCCGCCGACGACGTTGCGGTCGCGCAGGGCGAAGACGTGCTCCCACGGCACGACGACGTCGTCGAAGACCATCAGGGAGTCGGTCTCGTCGAAGCGGCTGCTCAGCGGGTAGTCGTGGCCGCCCGGGTTGCCCTGGGCGTAGGAGCGGCGGGAGTAGATGCGCAGCCCGGGGGCGGCGTTGGGCACGACGCACGAGATGGCGTAGTCCTCGGCCCCCTCCGGCAGCGGGAGGATGCAGCTGACGAAGACGTAGTCGCTCATCACCGAGCCGGTGCCGAGCATCTGGGCGCCCCGCAGCACGATGCCCTCGTCGGTCTCGCCCACGACGCTGACGTAGACGTTGGGGGCGTACTGCTGGTGCGGCGGCTTCGAGCGGTCGATCGTCGGGTGGATGATCGTGTAGCTGAGGTACAGGCTCTCGTCGCGGGCCTTCTCGTAGAAGCGCTGCACGTTCTCGGCGAAGCGGTCGCCGTCCGACGCGGCCGAGCGGAAGAGGTCGAGCGAGCCGTTGAACCCGGCGAGGAAGCTGGCCACGTGGTCGGGGGTGCGGCCCATGAAGCCGCACGTCTCGGCCGCCCAGGCGGCGATGGCCTTGCGGCGGAAGGCGAGGTCGTCGCCGTCGCGGGGCGTGAGCCACCAGGCGTGGACCGGGGCGCCGTCGCTCGGCGAGGCGTAGGTGTAGAGGTCGCGGTTGGCCGGGTCGGCGGCCACGTCGTACAGGTGGGCCATGGTGTCGACCACCCCGGAGAAGGCCGGGTGCTTGGTGACGTCGTCGACCTTCTCGCCGTCGAGCATGACGGTGCGCCCGTCGCGCAGCGCCTCCTTGAAGTCGGATCCGGTGCGCATGGTCAGGACCTCCTGAGGGGGGAGATGGCGTAGGAGAGGTGGATCGAGCGGTCCCGCTCGGGGTCGTGGAGCTCGGCCCGGAAGGCGTCGGCCGGGCGGATGCCGCCGATGACCGGGACCGTCCCGGTCAGCAGGGCGAAGCGGTCGACGGCGACGGTCGGAGCGCCGGCGAGCAGCTCCGGTGGTGGCACCAGGTCGCCGCAGCGCCCGTCCTGGTACGGCACCTCGTCGCCGTCGACCGTGATCCAGCTGCGCAGCACGAGCTGGTCCCAGCGGCCGTCGACGTCGGCCAGGGGCCACGACTCGGTGGCGATGGGCTTGGGGCAGACGCCCTTGGACAGCCCGATGTCGAGGGTCTCGGCGGAGCGGTCGGTGTGGTCGGAGGCGAGGGTGACGCGCACGTCGTCGCCATCGACGAGCAGGCAGACCTCGGCCTCGCCGGAGGTCTGGTCGCCGGCCACGACGATCTCGGCGTCGTGGGTCGCGACCATCGGGGGGAGCACGAAGTAGGACGGGATCGAGTCGGGCCGGGGCACGCCGATGGCGGCCAGCTCCTCGATGTGCTCGAGCACGTGGGCCCGATCGCGACCGGTGTAGCCGGCGACGATGACGGCCCCGAGGTCGGCGCTCACGCTCGCTCCTCGGGCCAGCGGGGCGAGAGCTCGCTCTCGATGCCGAGCTGGTCGCAGATGCGCATCACGCTGTGGTCGATCAGGTCCTCGATCGAGCGGGGCTTCACGTACAGCGACGGCACCGGCGGGAAGATGATCGCCCCGGCGTCGGCGGCCATCGAGCAGAGGCGCAGGTGGCCCCGGTGCAGCGGCGTCTCCCGCAGGACGAGCACGAGCGGCTGGCGCTCCTTGAGGCGGACGTCGGCGGCCCGCACGATCAGGCTCTCGTCGTAGCTGTTGGCGATGCCCGACAGGGCCTTGATCGAGCACGGCGCCACGACCATCCCGTGGACCCGGAACGAGCCCGAGGCGACCGAGGCGGCGAGGTCGTCGTCGTCGTGGACGACGTCGGCCTTGGCCACCGCCTCCTCCATCGTGATGCCCAGCTCCAGCTCCAGCGTGCGGGCCGAGCCCTTGCTGACGATGGCGTGGGTCTCGACGTCCTCGACGCCCTGCAGGATCTCCAGCAGGCGCGTGCCGAAGACCGACCCGCTGGCGCCGGTGATCCCGACGACGACCCTCCGCTTGGCGGGCGCCGCACTCACAGCTCGTACACCTTGGGCTCGAGCTGGTTGACGCACCGGCTCCCGTCCTCGGTGATCACGAAGGTGTCACCGCAGAACACGCCCTTGATCACGTCCTCCGAGCACGGGTGGATCTCGACGCACACGCCCATCCCGGGCTCCAGGGTCACGTCCTTGTCGGGCCGGTGGCTGGTGCCCACGAAGGGCCCGGCGTCGAGCGGGTTGAACACGCCGTGCACGTAGGGGGCCACCACCGTGTAGCCGGCGTCGGTGATGACCTTCCCGGCCTCCCGCAGGTCGGCGGCGGTGGTGCCGGGGCGGAGCACGTCGACGATCGAGTGGTACGCCTCCAGGCAGGTGTCGAGCATCCGCTTGTAGTCGTCGGGCGGCGGCCCGAAGACGATCGGCTTCCCCGTCTGGGCCTCGTAGCCGTGGGGGTCGCGGGCGCCCAGCTCCAGCAGCAGCACGTCGCCCACCTCGATCTCGCGGTCGATGGGGCGGGGGCGCTGGAAGGCGCTGGTCGGGTGGAACATGTTCTCCGACGCGGCCAGCACCATGCAGGGGTTCTCGGCCCCCTCGGCGCTGAAGACGTCGTAGATGATGTTGAACAGGTCGACCTCGCGCATGCCCGGCTTCAGCCGGTCGATGATCGCCTGGACGGCGGCGTCGCCGATCCGGCCGGCCTCGTCGAGGCACACCAGCTCCTCGTCGCTCAGCACGATCCGCTTGAGCCAGAACTCGTCGGAGAAGCGGGGGAACTCGGCCTCGGGGAAGGCCTCGGTCAGGGCGACGTGGTGGTCGTGGCTGATGTCGATGAAAGGCGCCGGGGTGACGATGCCGATGCGGCCCTTCCCGAGGTCGAGCTCGCGCAGCCGGTCGACGATCACGCCGGCGGTGTTGAGGGCGCCCCGCACGTCGGTGACGACCGAGCGGGCGATGCGGTCGGGCAGCCGGGCGTTGAGCCCGAGGATCGCCAGCATCGGGTCCCCCTCCTTGGGGAAGACGCACGTGCAGTCGAGCTCCATCGTCCCCATGAAGTTGGTGACCCAGCGGATGTTGGCCCAGCCCCGCTCCCAGATGGAGTTGTTGCCGGTGATCAGGACGGCGTCGAGGTCGTTCTCGTCGAGGAACTCGCGGACGATGGCGTGGCGGCGGGCGAACTCGGCGTCGGAGAAGGTCGGCCAGTCGTAGAGCGAGCGGTCGATCGGGAACGGGTAGCGGATGCCCCGGGAGGGGGCGGGCTCGGTGGTGGTCATGCGGGGGAGTCCTCTCTCACCAGGCCAGGGCGGTCGAGCCCCGGCGGTGGTCGGCGCCGGCGACGTGGCCGGCCGGCGGGGTGGTCGTGGGGGTGGAGCCGGCGACGGTGCAGCTCCCGAAGTGGTCGTCGTCGCCCGGCGGCATGACGGTGACGGCGTGGCCGCGGCGGCGGAGCTCCTCGGCGTGGTGGCCGAGCGCCTCCTCCAGGTAGACGGTGTCGTCCTCGGGCGAGACCCGGGGCATGCCGTGGACCCAGCGGGGGGCGGCGATGGCGGACTGGACGTCCTCGCCCCCGTCGATGGCCCGGAGCAGGACCTGGAGGTTGGTCTGGATCTGGCCCCGGCCGCCGGGCGTGGCGCCGGTGAAGGTCGAGCCGTCGGGCCGCTCGACGACGTAGGCGTGGAGGGTGTGGATCGGGCGCCGGCCGGGGGCGAGGGCGTTGGGCAGGCCGGTGCCGGGCGTGAGGTTGGCCAGCCGGTCGTTGAGCACGATGCCGGTGCCGGGCACGAGCTCGCGGGCGCCGAAGGTGTTGAACAGCGAGTGGATGAAGGAGATCGACGAGCCGTCGGGGGCGCTGATCGACAGGCACGTGGTGTCGGGCCCGTCGCCGGCGCCGCCGGCCGGCATCGGCGCCGGGCTGCCGGGGCGGGCCAGGGCGACGCACAGGTCGTCGACCACGTCGTCGGCCAGCAGGTCGGGGTTGGCCCGCTCGGCCGGGTCGCCCAGCCGGGGCAGCACGCTGCCGTAGACGAGCCGCTTGAGCCGGACGAGCAGGTCGACGGCATCGACCTCGGACGGCAGCCCGTCGGGGTGGAGCCGCTCGACGACGTTCAGGCACAGCAGGAGGAGCACACCCGACGACACCGGCCCGGGCACGCTCACCCGGTGGCCCCGGTAGGTCGTGCCGATCGGCTCGATCCAGTGGCCCCGGTGGGCGGCCAGGTCGTCGGCGGCCAGCACGCCGCCCCGGGCCGCCAGGTGCTCGACGATGCGCTTGCCGGTCTCGCCCGAGTACACCTCCTCGCGGCCCTCCCGCCCGATGGCGGCCAGGGTGGCGGCCAGCTCGGGCTGGCGAAAGGTGGCCCCGGCGGTGACGTCCCCGGCGACGAGGGGCTGGAGGGTGTCGGCCGCGGCCAGGCCGGGGACGGTGGCGAGGGTGGCGGCCAGGCGCTCGTCGAGCACGAAGCCGTCCTGGGCCAGCCGCACCGCCGGCTCCAGCAGCGCCTCGAGCGGACGGGTGCCGTGGGCGTCGAGCAACATCGACCAGGCGTCGACCAGGGCGGGCACGGCGACGGGCACGGGACCGAAGCGGGGGGCCTTCGACCCGGGTGTGACGGCATCGAGGATCCCGTGGGGTGCGGCGCCGGTGCCGCAGAGGGCCTCGACGGTGCCGTCGGGCCGGCGCAGCAGGGCGAAGGCGTCGCCGCCCAGCCCGCACCACGGCATCTCGACGACGCACTGCACGGCCGACGCGGCCACCGCCGCGTCTGCCGCGCTCCCGCCTGTCCTCAGCACCGCCGCCGCCGTCTCCGCGGCATGCGCGCTGCCGGCCGACACGGCCCCGTGGGCTCCGGTGACGAGCGTGGGCGCCGGCGCGGCGCTCATCGCGACACCGCCACGGCGGGTCGGCGACCGCCCGCGACGGGCCGCTGCCGGCCAGGCGGGAGCCCCGAGGGCTGGCCGGGTGAGCGCCAGCCCGAGCCGCTTCGGCGGGAGGGGGTCGGATCGGTCGACGGCCGGTGCCGCCGACCAGCGTCAGCGGACAACGGCGACCACCTCGATCTCGACGAGCATGTCGGGGTTCTTCAGCCGGGAGACGAAGACGGACGAGCGGGACGGGCGGCGCTCCGGGAAGCCCTCGGCGTAGGCCGCGTTGACGGCCTTCATGTCGTCGGCGGTGACGTCGTCGCGCAGGAAGAGGGTCACCTTGACCGCCTCCTGCAGGCAGGAGCCGGCGCCGTGGAGGATGTCGTCGAGGTTCTGGAGGGCCTGGGCCACCTGGGCGGCGGCGTCACCCATCTCGCCGGTCACCCGGTCACGGCCGGCCTGGCCCGAGGTGAAGACGAGGTCGCCGACGACGGTGGCGTGGGGGAAGGGGCCGGTCGGGGCGGGTGGGCCCTCGACCAGGACGGCCTGGGGTCGGGGGGCCATCAGCGGGCTCGCAGGGCGGTCGGCAGGGGCACGATGTCCTCCCAGTGGTGGCAGGCGACGTGGTGGTCGCGGGCGTGGTCGCCGGTGGCCTTCTCCAGCTCCGGCACCTCCTCGCGGCACCGGTCGGTGGCGTACGGGCAACGGGGGTGGAAGCGGCAGCCCTGGGGCACCTCGTGGAAGCCGGGCACGTCGCCGTGGATGTGCTCGTTCACCTCGGCCAGCCGCTCGGGGGCGTCGGCGTCGGGTCGCAGCACCGACGCCAGCAGGCCGCGGCTGTAGGGGTGCAGCGGCCGGGCGAACACGTCGTGCACCGGCCCCTGCTCCACGATGCGCCCCAGGTACATGACCGCCACCCGGTCCGACAGGTGCCGGACGACGGCCAGGTTGTGGCTGATGAAGAGGTAGGCGACGCCCGTCCTCTCCTTCAGGTCCTGGAGCAGGTTGATCACCTGGGCCTGGACCGAGACGTCGAGGGCCGACACCGGCTCGTCGCAGACGATCAGCTTGGGCTCGGTGATCAGCGCCCGGCCGATCCCGACCCGCTGCTGCTGGCCGCCCGACAGCTCGGCCGGCTTGCGATCGCCGAGCTGCGGGTCGAGCCCGACGCTCATCAGCATCTCGTCGGCCTTGGCGTCGCGCTCGGCGCCCTTGGCCAGGCCGTGGACCTTCAGCGGCTCGGCCACGATCTGGCGGATCGTCATCTTCGGGTCGAGCGAGCCGCGGGGGTCCTGGTAGATGACCTGGAGGGTGCGCCGCAGCGCCCGCATCCGGGCCTTGGACACCGTGTTGAGGTCCTCGCCGTCGAAGCAGACGGTGCCGGCCTCGGCCTTGGTCAGCTGGAGGATCAGCCGGCCGAGGGTCGACTTGCCGCAGCCGCTCTCCCCCACCAGGCCGAGCGTCTCGCCGGGCTTCACGGTGAGCGACACCCCGTCGACGGGGCTGATCTCGCCCCGGGGCGTGTCGTAGGTGACCTTGGCGTCCTCGATCGAGAGGACCGGCACGGCCGCCGGCTCCGGCTCGGGCGCGGCCGGCGCCACGTCGTCGGGTGCGAGCAGGGTCACGACCCCACCTCCTCTCGTTCTGTCAGTCCTGCTCCCCCTCCTGGGGGGACCAGGGTTGACAGAACGGGCTCTTGGGTGTTCCAGCACCAGGCGGTGTGGCCGTTCGCCACCTCGACGAGGGGCGGGGTGTGCTCGTCGCAGCGCTCGATGCTCCGCTCGCAGCGCGGGGCGAAGCGGCAGCCGGGGGCGGCCGACACCCACACCGGCGGCTGGCCCGGGATGGGCCGGAGCCGGTGGTGGGTCCGGTCGTCGAGCTTGGGCACCAGCCGGACCAGCGCCTCGCTGTAGGGGTGGGCCGGGTGCTCGAGCAGGGGCTTGGTCGGCGCCCGCTCGGCCAGCCGGCCGGCGTACATGACCTGGACCGTGTCGCACAGGGCGGCGACGACGCCGAGGTCGTGGCTGATGACCAGCATCGCCATGCCCATGTCCTTCCGCAGCTCCAGGAGGAGGGCGAGGATCTGGGCCTGGACGGTGGCGTCGAGGGCGGTGGTGGCCTCGTCGGCGATCAGCAGCTGCGGGTCGCAGCTGATCGCCATGGCGATCATGATCCGCTGGCGCATGCCACCGCTGAAGCGGTGGGGCAGGTCGTCGGCCCGGCCGCCGGGGTCGGGGATGCCGACCCGCTCCAGGAGGTCGACGGCCTTGCGGCGGGCCTCCTTGCGGTTCACGTCCTTGTGCAGCCGGACGGCCTCGGCGATCTGCTCGCCCACCGGCACGACCGGGTCGAGGCTGGTGAGCGGGTCCTGGAAGACGACGCCGATGCGGCCGCCCCGCACCTTGCGCATGTGCGACTCGGGGGCCCGCAGCAGGTCGACGCCCTCGAACACGGCCCGGCCCGAGAGCCGCACCTTCGACGCCGGCCCGAACAGCCGCAGCATCGACAGGGCGGTCACGGTCTTGCCGCTGCCGCTCTCGCCGACGACGCCGAGCGACTCGCCCGGGTCGAGGGCGAAGGTGACGCCGTCCACGGCCCGCACCTCCCGGCGGGGCGTGAGGAACGAGCAGTGCAGGTCCTCGATCTCCAGCAGAGGTCCGTCCACGGACATCAGCGGGCTCCTGTCTCGGTGAAGCGGCGGGCCAGGCCGTTGAGGGCGAACACGGTCAGCCCGGCGAAGAGGCCGGGGAAGACGGTCGGCCACCACGCCACCGTGAGGTACGTGCGACCGCCCGAGATGAGCAGGCCCCAGGTGACGTCGGGGTCCTGCACGCCGGCGCCGATGAACGACAGCCCGGCCTCGGAGAGGATCACCTGGCCGGTGCTGATGGCGACGAGCACCCCGATGCGGGAGGCCAGGTTGGGGAACAGGTGGCGGGCCAGCACGGTGCGGGTCTTGCACCCGATCGTCACCGCCGCCTCGACGAAGGCGGCCGACCGCATCCGCAGCGTCTCGCCCCGGATCAGGCGGGCGAAGGTCGGCCAGATGTAGGTCGGGAGGATGGCGATCAGGTTCCAGACGCTGGCGCCCAGGCTCGACAGCAGCAGCAGCGCCACCAGGAACATGGGCATCGCCGTCTGGGCCTCGGTCAGCCGCATCACCAGCCGGTCGACCCAGCCGCCGAGGTAGCCGGCCAGCATGCCGAGCACGATCCCGACGAAGGCGCCGATCAACGTGGCGGTGATGGCGATGAACAGCGTCAGCCGGGCCCCCTCGATCACCTGGGCCAGGACGTCACGCCCCAACTCGTCGGTGCCGAAGAGGTGGATGCCGCGGGCATCGCTCTCCAGCGGCGAGAGGAACTTCGACCGGGGCACCTGCTCGGTGTGGTCGTAGGGGCTGACCCACGAGCCGAAGACGGCGAAGACGCCGATGACGAACAGCACCGCCACCCAGCCCCACCAGCCCCGGCCCCTGACCTTGGACAGCAGCGACCGGTGCCCGAGCCGGGCCGGGTCGTCGACGATCACGACGGTGGCCATCAGCCGACCTCCACCCGCTTGTCGATGGCGGCCGACGCCACGTCGACCACCAGGTTGGCGACCACCACGAAGATCCCGGCGATCACCACCCCGGCCTGCACGACGTGGAAGTCGTGGCGCTGGGCCGCCTCGGTGACCAGCTTCCCGATCCCGGGCCAGGCGAAGGTGAACTCGATCAGGAAGACCGTGCCGCCCCACATGCGGGCGTACTCCCAGCCCACCATCGTCGCCAGGGTCACCCCGATGTTGCGCAGGATGTGGCGGATGACGACGGCGTAGTAGCCGAGCCCCTTGCTCTGGGCGACGGTGACGTAGCTCTTGTCGAGCTCGTCGAGGGTGGCCGACCGCACCAGCTGGAACAGCCGGCCGCCGTGGTGGATGCCGAGCGTGATGCCCGGCAGCAGGTAGGCGGTGACGTCGTTGCCGGGCAGCACCGACACCCACTCGAGCTGCACCGCCACCACCAGGATCAGGATCTGGCCGAACCAGAAGTACGGGAACGACACGCCGGCGGTGGCGAGGAACGTCCCCACCCGGTCGACCACGCTCCCGGGGCGGACCCCGGCGACGATGCCGGGGACCACCCCGAGGAGCACGGAGAACAGCAGCCCGGCGATCGTGAGCCGGATCGTCGAGGGCAGCCGTTCCATCACCAGCGGCAGGGCCGGCTGGTTGCGGGCGATCACCAGCGACTCCCCGAGGTCGCCTCGCGCCAGCCCGGCGTAGTAGTCGCCGGCCTGCTCGACCAGCGGCCGGTCCAGGCCCAGGTTCGACCGGATCCGGTCGACCTGCTCCTGGGTGGCCTCGGGCGGGGCCAGCGACTCGGCCGGGTCGCCCACGATGGCACCGAGCAGGAAGATCGCCGTCAGCACGAGGAAGAGGACGATCAGCCCGTCGCGGAGCCGCTTGAGGGCGAGGCGCTTGCGCCGCCGCTTCCGACGGGGCACGGGGACGGCCCCGTCGGAAGCTGCGGTGGTTCGGGGGTCGAGGGTGGTGGCCATCGGTGGATCCCGTGAGCTCGGCCCGGAGGCCTAGCCCTCGACCCCCATCTCGGAGACGTAGTACTCGTCGTCGGGGCGGGGCTCCCACTGCAGCCGCTCCGAGGTGCCGTACAGCAGGTTCTGCTGCAGGAGGTAGATGGCGTACGGGTTGTCCCGGAGGATCGACCAGACCTCCTGGTAGGCCTCGGCCCGGGCCTCGTCGTCGAGGGTGCTGGCCGCCTCCTGCATCAGCTCGTCGACCTCGGGGATGCAGATCTTGGAGCTGGGGCCCTCGCAGGTGATGTGGCTGAGGATCCGGCTGCCGTCGGCGAACTCGTTGGAGTTCCAGCCGTACTTCAGGTCCATGGCGCCGGGCTCGGTGCCGGGGATGCGGCCGTCCTCCCGGTACTGGTTGAAGTCGGTCCGGATGACCTCGGTCTTCACACCGACCTCGTCGAGCTGGGCGGCGAGGAACTCGACCGTCTCCTCACCCTTGAGGTAGCGCCCGATCGGGACGTTGAGCTCGAGGGTGGTGTCGAAGTCGTAGCCGGCCTCCTCGAGCATCTCCCTGGCCCCGTCGGGGTCGTAGGGGATCGGCTCGAGGTCGGGGTTGTAGCCGAGCATCCCCTCGCTCAGGTTCTGGGCGTGGTTGGGCTGGGCCTCGCCCTCGTAGACCGTCTCGGCCAGGGCCTCCTTGTCGATCGCCATGTTGATGGCGACCCGCACCTCGGGCGACTCCAGCGCCGGGAGGTAGGTGTTGAAGGCGACGTAGCTGAACTCCGACGCCGGGACCGAGATGGTCTCGGGGGCCAGGTCCCGCTGCTCGGGGAGGATGTCGATCACCAGGTCGACCTCGCCCGACTGCAGGGCGGCCAGGGCCGTCTGGTTGTCGGGGACGATCTTGACGGTGAACTCGTCGATCTCGGGCTCCTCGCCCCAGTAGTCCGGGTTCTTCTCGGCGACCATCTGCGAGCCCCGGTCCCACTGCACGAACTTGTACGGGCCGGTGCCGACCGGGTTGGCGTCGAGGTCGTCGGCCGACTCGGGCGACACCATCGGGATCTGGGTGGCCTGGATCGGCAGGGTGGCGAGGGTGCCCTCGGTGAGGATGTCGAGCGTGTACTCGTCGACGACCTCGGCCCCGGTGATGCCCTCGATGTAGGAGGTGCGCTGGGTGTCGAACTCCTCGTCGAGCATCCGCTCCACCGAGAACTTGGCCGTCTCGGCGTTGAACGGCGAGCCGTCGTGGAAGGTCACGCCCTCCCGCAGGGTGAACCGCCAGGCGGTCTCGCCCTCGGCCTCGAAGGACTCGGCGAGGCGGGGGATCACCTGGCCCTCGGCGTCCCGGCCGAGCAGCGATTCGTAGAGGTTCGAGGTGAAGACGCGGGCGTTGCGGTCGTTCACCAGCTGGGCGTCGAGGGTGTCGGGCTCGGAGGTGACGCTGATGGTGACGGACGTGGTCTCGTCGCCACCACCACCTCCTCCCCCGCCCCCGCCGCCATCGGACGACGTGTCGTTGCCGGCCCCGCCACAGGCGGCGGAGGCGAGCAGGGTGAGGGCGAGGACGGCCACCGGGGCGCGTCGAAGCAGACGGTTGCGGGTCATGGGGTTGGCTCCTGAAGGGGATCCGGTGCGGCGTGAGCAGGGTTGGGGGCTTGGTCAGCCCGCGCCCGGTGGTGGATCGGTGGATGGTCCGTCGTGCGCTCCGCCGGGACCGCGCTCGCCGAACGCCACGACGGCGCGCTCGGCGACCTGGCCGTCCTGGTCGGGCCTGCCGCCGCCGACGCCCAGGGCGCCGACGCAGGTCCCGTCGAGGATGACCGGGTGTCCCCCCGGGTTCAGGGTCACGCCCTGGGGGATGACCTCGGTGAGGCTCTGAGCGAACAGGGGGCGGTCCTCCCACTGCTCGAGCAGCACCGTGGTGGGCTTGCGGAAGGCGGCGGCGAGCCGGGCCTTCCCCATGGCGAGGTACGGGCCGTGCCAGCTCTTGCCCCGGGCCAACGCCACCGGGTGCCCGGCGGCGTCGACCACGGCGGCGGTCACGGTGAGGCCCATCTCCCGCCCGACGTCCCGGGCGATGCTGATCAGCTCCAGGGCGTCGTCGGTGTCCATCTCGTCAGATCCTCAGGCCTCGGCCGTCTCGGTGGAGATCGGCGCGCTGCCGTTGCTGTCTGCGGCGCTCGCAGGCTCGCTGCCGTCCGGACCGGGCGTGTTCCACGGCGTGGTGGTCAGCCGCAGGTAGTCCATGGCGTTCTCGGCCATCAGCTTGCGGGTGGCGTCATCGCCGAGGAGCGGCTTCCACTCGAGCACGTGGTCGACCGAGTCCGGGAACATGCACTCGGGGTGGGGGAAGTCCGACTCGTACATCAGGACGTGGTCGCCGAGGATGTCGATGACCGACTTGGTCATCTGGGCGCCCTCGAAGGCCTCGATGGCGCAGAACAGGCGACCGTCCTCGACGAACTCCAGCGGCGTGTGCTTGAGCTCGGGTGGGACGGTGCCGCCCTTGACGAAGCGGATCTGCTTGTCGAGCCGGATGATGAAGTTGGGCAGCCAGCCGTGCCCGGTCTCGACGCAGCCCACCTTGAGGTTCGGGTACTTCTCGAGCATCCCGGAGATGAGCACGTAGCCGAGGAGGCGCTGGGCGCCCCACACGTGGGCGGCGGTGCGGGCGAAGGCGGCGTTGCCCCACACGTCCCGGTAGCCGGGGAAGTAGGGCGCCTCGTAGAAGAAGCTGTGGTGGACGATCGGCAGCCCGGCCTCGTTCATCACCGCGAAGATCGGCTCGAGGTCGGGGTCGTCGACCGGCAGGCCCTCGGGGAGCACCGGCCACACGCCGGCCACCCAGTCCTGCTCGACCATCTTCTCCAGCTCGGCGGCGGCCGCCTTCGGGTCACCGGCGTGGGCCAGGGCGATGCCCTTGAGGCGACGGCTGTCGGCGCTGCAGTAGTCGGTCATGTAGCGGTGGTAGGCCCGGTGCATCGACTTGCCCAGCTCGACCTCCAGGGCCGAGCTGCCCGGCGCCCAGGTGCCGGGGATGATCAGGTCGACGTCGACGCCCTCGACGTCCATGTCGAGCAGACGCCCCTCGGCGTTGTCGTGCTGGATGCGCTCGTGGACGGGCTTGCGGGCGTCGTTGGAGGTGCGGCCCTCGAGGGCGCCCTTGGCGCCGGCGCCGACCTTGCCCTCCTCCTCGGCCGCGCCCAGCTTGCGGCCGGCCATCCGCTCGAAGGGGTACGGGTTGACCCGGACCACGCCGTACTCGGTGGTGGGGTGGCCGCGACCGGCGACCGGGGTGGTCATGCGGGTGAAGGGCTCGAGCTCGGCGGCGCGCTCCTTGAGCACGTCGTCGGCGTACCGCATGAGCACCTCGATGCTCGGGGTGACGTGGGTGTCCACGTCGATGACCTTGTAGCCCTGGCGCATCAGCCATCGCTCCTGGAGGTGAGGGGGGTGCGGGGGGGTGTGTCGGTGGTGGGTGTGTCGGTGGTGGTGGCGGCCGCAGCCGCCGGGGCGCCGTCGCCGCCGGGGAGCATCCCGGCGCCGGCCAGGCGCTCGATCAAGGTCCGCTCGACACGGTCGAGCAGCTCGGTGTTGGCCCGCACCGCGGCGTCGGCGTCGCGGGCCTCGATGGCGTCGACCACCGTGCGGTGGCCCTCCCAGCCGGTGATCGGCTTGCCCTGGCGGGCCGGGGCCTGGCCGGCGAAGACCCGCCAGAACCCGGGGAGCTTGAAGAAGAGGTGCTGGGCGTCCTCGTAGACCTGCTGGAGGACGGCGTTCTTGGCGATCCGGACGATCGTGAGGTGGAAGGCCACGTCGGCGGCGTGGTAGTCGGGCCCGGTCACGTCGCGCATGGCCTCGAGGGCGTCGCGCAGGACCTCGATGTCGTCCTCGGCCCAGCTGCGGGCGGCCAGCTCGACCGCCTTGGACTCCAGCGCCTTGCGGGTCTCGAAGACGTCGGTGACCGAGAGCCGGGCGGCCAGGGCCGCGTAGTCGACCTCGTCGGCGGGGATCTCGGTGCGGTCGACGACGATCAGCTGGCGCCGCTCCCGCACGAGGAAGCCGGCGGCCATCAGCCCGTGGAGGGCCTCGCGCACCGTCGTGCGGCCGACGCCGAAGGCCTCGCACAGCTCGCGCTCGACCGGCATCGGCTCCCCGGGGGCCGGGCGGCCCGAGAGGATCTGCTGGCGCAGCTGGACCGTCAGGCGGTCGACGAGCGTCTCCCGCTCGAGCTTGAGGTTCGGTGTGTCGTCCAGGTCCATCCGGGCATCCCCTCCCGAGTAAGAGACTGTCAAGCAGTTTGTCTGACAATCAGTTGGGCAGACGTCACGCTACGGACGTGCGCCGTTGCCGTAAAGGGCTTTGTGTGACGGTCGCTGGCGAGATGTGTCGTCAGTCACGCCTCAGATCGCCCTCAGATAGCGCTCTGACCAGGGACGACAGCGCGGTGACGGTACGGCGACGACCGCACCCGGATCGTGTGAACATCACGTTTCCCCCGACCCGTCACCCGAAGACACCTGTTGACGGAGCGAAGCGGCGGGTCCAATATCGCCACCCAGGGTGCCGGCTGTCACAGGCCGGCGGGGAGGGAACGGGAGGGCCGGCGCATGGCGTCGCTCGAGGTGCACCAGATCAACGTCGGCCAGGGCGATGCCATCCTCGTCGTCAACCGCGACCTGGTGGGTCTGCGCAAGCGGATCGGCGACCTGGCGCCCAAGCAGAAGCCCCCGCTGACCGTCCCCACCACCTTCCCGGACATCGACCTGATGCCGTGGGCCGCCCGGAAGCTGCCCGAGGCCCTCCAGGGCACGGCGACCAGGGCCCTCCTCGTCGACGGCGGCGACGACGCCTACGGCGACGACGTCGTCGGGTACCTGGTCCAGCACGGGGTGCTGCCCGAGACCAAGGACGGCGACGCGCCGAAGGCCGTCCCCGGCCTGACGGTGGTCATCAGCCACTTCCACGACGACCACATGGCCGGGCTCCGCCACCTCTTCAACCGACGGGTCGAGACCACGGTGGTCCGGACGTCGAGGACGGGCTCGGCCAAGGGCACCACGGTCAAGGTCGACTACGAGCAGCGCTACCGGCCGGGGACCATCTACATGACGGCCGCCAACAAGAAGGCCGACCCCAAGACGGTGCGGTTCTCCAGCATCAACGCCGACATCGCCCGGGCCAAGCTGACCCTGAAGAAGGGGGCGGCCCCGACCAAGGTGGAGCACCTCGACCGAGGCGGCCAGAGGACGACGATCAAGGGCTTCAGCGGCACGACGATCTCGCTGGGCACGGTCGGCGCGATCCCCATCGACGTCCACGTCCTGGCCGCCGCCCAGAGCGTGCTCGGCGCCGACGCCCTGCCCGAGGACGTCAAGGGCACGTCGAAGGCCGTCGACCAGAACGACCGCTCGGTGGTCCTCCTGCTGGAGCACGGCTCGTTCCGCTACTTCCTGGGCGGCGACATCGCCGGCACCGGCCTGGCCGCCCAGGGCAACCTGGGCGACAACGAGATGACCTCCACCGGGAAGAAGTGGTTCAGCTCGTCGCACGGCAACGTCGAGGAGCCCCTCGGCAAGGCCATGAAGGCGCGCTACCCCGCCGTGACCGCCGCCGCTGACAAGGCCAAGTTCACCCGCGCCGGGTACTGCACGGTCGCCAAGGCGAGCCACCACGGCAGCGCCTCGAGCGACGACGTGCACTTCCTGGCGACGATCACACCGATGCTGGCGATCATCAGCTCGGGGCTCAAGGCCCGCTTCCACCGCCACCCGACCCAGCAGGTGATCGACCGGATGTCGGTCGCCGTGACGCCCGACTGGGGCCAACCCGGCACCACCGCCACGATCCCCAACACCATCGAGCAGATCTACGCCACCGAGGTGGCCGCCACGGCCGCCGGCAAGCCGTTCGGGGTGAAGCTCCGCTCCACCCGCATCCTGGGCGACATCGTGGTGCGCCCCACCGACGCCTCGGTGCTCGCCGTGCAGAAGGCGGCCAAGGCGGGCCAGAGGCTCGAGGTCCAGGTCTACGGGTCGGGCATCCGCACCGAGCTGACGGCCCCCCGGTACGTGGCCCGGCCGTGCACGGCCGGCACCGACACCACCGGGGTCTACCCGGTCGGTCCCTGGCTCCACTCCGACGTGCACTGACCACGGGACCCCGACATGGCCTTCGAGACCCTCGACCAAGACGACGGCATGACCTACCTGCGCGGGGTGGTGGGCGACGACACCCCGGTGCTCCTCGGACGGATCGGGATGACGGGGACGACCCCGGCCGGCCACCACGTGGGCTTCGACGACCGGTTCGCCGAGCCGATCGTCATGCGGGCGGCCTGGGACATCGAGCGCGACCGCCGGACGATCCACGCCGTCGAGCCCTACGGCTACGTGCAGGTCGTCCGGGTGTCCTACGGCGGGGTCCCGGTCGCCCCCGACGTCTTCGGCGGCCAGCTGGCCGGCCGCCAGGTCTACGCCACCGCCGACCACCGGTTCATCGACTTCATGAGCCCCCTGGACGTGAGCATCCGCTCGGACCCCACGGTCCCGATCCTCCCCCACTACGCCTGGAACACCGCCCTGACCAGCGAAGAGGCCCGGGACGTGGAAGCCCTGCGCATCTACCGGCAGCCGTCCAACGGCCAGCTGTACCGCAGCACCGCCTCCTCGAACCCGCTCGTCGTCCGGGGCCCGACGATCACCGCCGAGATCCCCTGCGGGTTGTTCGGGGCCCCCGAGCTGCAGGCCCTGCTGGCTGCGACCGAGCCCTACTGCTCGCCGCTCCCCATCGTCGACTCGGCCGGCGCGCCGCCGTTCTTCGCCCAGGCCCTCGACCAGCTGCGGCGCACCGAGGACTTCCGTGGGCTCACCAACGACCTCCTGGTCGGCCGGGCCGTGGGCAACGCGGTCCTCGTGAGCGTGCCCGACCCCGAGGACATGGGGCCCACGTTCTGCCTGGCTC
>JBQGCF010000056.1:0-61732 GCA_052038315.1 Iamia sp. | reverse complement strand
GGTCCGCTGGATGGCGATGAGGTCGGGGAGCTCGAGGACCTCGTCGAGGTTCGCGAAGGAGTAACGATCCCTAATGGTGGGTCGGGCAGACAAGGCCTCTCCTCAGAGAAGAATGGTGATCACGCGGCGCAGGCCGTGCTGAGCCACCCGATTCTCCCGAGGCCGGTGGTCGGGAGGAGGGGGCAGACAGTCACGGCAACGGACCACACTAGGGGTCGACGTACCGTGGGAGCAACCCGCGCGTCGCGACGCGGGACCGAGGCATCGGCCTGGTCCCTCGAGTTCCGGCGAACGGTAGAACGCGGCGCCCGGGAGGTCAAGGATTCCTTGGCCTGATGCCACCCTCCGTGGCGGCACCGGCACGAGCCGGTCAGCGGATGAGCACGACGCTCCGGATCGCCGCCACGAGCTGGTCCTCGGTCAGCCCCTGGGCCTGGACCTCGATCCGGAGGTCCGGCCCCAGCCAGCCGTCGATCCAGGTGATCTCGTGGGTGGTGTCGAGGTCGGCGACGGTGGTCCCGTCGACCACCCCGGTGGCGATCAGCAGGCGGGCGTCGTCGAGGTGCAGCACCCGGGAGTGGCCGCCCGAGGCCCAGATGCCGAGGTCGTGGGCGTCGAACAGCTCGACGAGGGCGGCGTCGTCGCCGTGGTCGAGCACGTCCTGCTGCTGCGGGAGGGGCGTCGAGCGGGCCAGGGTGACGGTGAGGTTCGGGGCCGGGGCGAACAGGTCGTCGGCGTCCATCGGCTCCTGGCCGACCGGGCCGTACCCGGTCGTCGACACCTCGGTCGGCCAGGCCGAGGCCCGGACCCAGCCCTCGGGCAGGTCGGTGACGGCCGTGCGGACGAACGACGTGCCCCCGGGCCACGGCGCCGCCTCGGTCAGGGACTCCTCGGCCGGCCGGCGGCGGGGCTCCAGACCGGGACCGCGGACGCCGGCCAGCACGGCCAGGACCTCGTCGGTCCGCAGGCCCCGGCCGGCGATGCGGACCTCGGCCCCGGCCCGGAAGGCCACCACGCCGACGTCGATCCGCTCGCTGTGCACCGGCGGGTCGACCGCCACGACGAGCAGCGGGTCGTCCCCGGACTGGGCGTGGGCGATCACGTCGTCGAGCCGGACCGCGAGCCCGGCGGGCGGGCCCAGGACGTCGTCGGCCAGCGGCGTCGGCGGCGGGGGGCCGGCCACGACGACCGACCCGCCGGCGGCGTAGGCCTCGACGATGGCCCGGGTGTCGCGGGCGTCGAGGGCGGCATCGAGCTCGGGCGAGCGGGTGGCCTCGGCCACCGTCACCTCGACGGCCCGGTCGCCCGACCCGTAGGTGAGCACCGTGGTCGCGCCGTCGGGCGACGTCGCCTCCGTCGGGTCGGGCCCGATGCCCGGTGGGAGGTAGGCCAGGCCGAGCGGCACCGTCGTCGTGGTGGTCGGCTGCTGGGCCGGGCTCACGTCGACCACGCCGTCGTCGGTCGTCCGGGTGGCGAGGGCCACGGCGGCCACGGCGAGGACCACGACCAGGGCCGCGGCGGCGAGGAGGGGGGTGCGGCGCCGGCCTCCGCCGGGGGCCGGCGCCGCCCCGGCTCCCGCCAGGACGTCGTCCAGGGCCGGCCGGGTGACGGTGATGCCGTCGGCCCGGGCGCCCAGGGCGCGGGTGATGCGGGTGTCGAGATCGGTGGCCATCACCGCTCCTTCGTCTCGTCGAGGGCGGCGCGCAGGCGGCGCAGGGCCCGGGTCAGGGTGGGGCCGACGGTGCCGGGCCGGCAGCCGACGGCAGCGGCGATCTCCGCCTCCGTCAGCCCGCCCCAGAAGCGCAGCACCACGACCGCCTGCTGCCGGAAGGGCAGGGCGGCGATGGCGTCGGCCAGGTACTCGTCGTCGGGGTCGGTGGCGGTCGCCGCCGGCCCGTGCCGCCGCAGCACCGCCAGGTCCCGGTGGCGCCGGCGGTGGTGCTGGGCGGCCCCGTTGACCACGGCCCGGCGGAGGTAGGCGGCCGGGTCGCGGACGGTGTCCCACCGGCGGTGGGCGGCGGCGAAGGCGTCCTGGACCACGTCGTGGGCGGTCTCGGTCGACGAGGTCAGCAGCCACGCCAGCCGCACCAGGCGGTCGTGGTCGCGCTCGTACACGCCGGCCAGGTCGTCGCCGGCCGCCACGGGTGGGGCCTCGGTCGCCACGTCGTCCATCACCCCTCCCAGACGCCGCCCGCCGACGGATCCATGCCTCGCCGCGGGTGACGTCCTAGCGGTCGCCGTCGGTGTAGGTGCGGGGCAGCCGGCTCGTCAGCCCGCAGGTGACCTCGTAGCCGATCGTGCCGAGGCGCTCGGCCCACTCCTCGGCCGTGACCTCGTCGGTGCCCTGGCGGCCGATCAGCACGACCTCGTCGCCCCGGGCCACGGTGGCGTCCGGGCCGCAGTCGACGGTGATCTGGTCCATGGTCACCGTGCCGGCGATCGGGACGCGGCGACCGCCGATCAGGACCTCGGCCCCGAGCCCCCCGAGCCGGCGGCGGACCCCGTCGGCGTACCCGATCGGCACGGTGGCGACGGTGGTCGCCACCTCGGGCGCCCAGCGCAGCCCGTAGCTGACCCCCTCCCCCGGCGCCACGACCTTCACGTGGGAGACGGCGGACACCAGGCGCAGGGCGGGCCGCAGCGGTACGGCGCCGGCCAGCTCCGGCGAGGGGGCGATGCCGTACACGGCGATGCCGGCCCGGACCAGGTCGTGGCGGGCGGCCGGGTGGGCGATGGCGCCGGCCGAGTTGGCCGCGTGGCGGGCGGGCACGGCGATGCCGGCGGCCTCGACGGCGGCGACCGCCTCGTCGAAGCGGGCCAGCTGGGCGGCGGTCTCGGGCCGGGTGGGCTCGTCGGCCACGGCGAGGTGGGTCCAGACCGCGGCCAGGCGGAGGCGGGGCGCCCGCTCGATCGCCCCGGCCAGGGCGACCGCCTCCTCCGGCGCGCAGCCCACGCGGTGCATCCCGGTGTCGACCTTGAGGTGGACCGGGAGGGGCTCGGCCCGGTCGACAGCGGCGGCGTCGAGGGCGGCGACCATGTCGGCCGAGTAGACGGTGGGCTCGAGCCCGGCGGCGACCACGGCTCCGGCGGCGGCGGCCGGCGGCTCGGAGAGCAGGAGGATCGGTGCGTCGATGCCGGCGGCCCGCAGGGTCCGGGCCTCCTCGACGAGGGCGACGGCCAGCCCGGCGGCGCCGGCGGCCAGCGCGGCCCGGGCGACCGGGGCGGCGCCGTGGCCGTAGCCGTCGGCCTTGACCACGGCCCAGAGCGGCGTGGCGGCGCGCTCCCGCAGGGTGCGCACGTTGGCGGCGACGGCGCCGAGGTCGACCTCGACGCGGCTCGGTCGCACCGGGGCGTCGGCGCCCGTCTCGGCCACGGTGCGGGTCAGGCCTGGGCGATCATGGCCCGGATGATGTCGCCCCGGGCGAGGATGCCCAGCAGGCGGCCATCGTCGTCGACCACGGGGAGCCGGGAGACGTCGTGGGTGTGGAGCAGCGTGGCCGCGTCCTCGAGGGTGGCGTCGGGGCCGACCGTGTGGGGCTCGCGGGTCATCACGTCCTGGACGGTGCCGCCCAGGGCGCGGCGCAGGTCCTCCTCGAACCGCTTGCGCTCGCCGGGCAGCTCGATGCTGGCGCCCAGCAGGCTGAACACGGTGGGCACGTGGACCTGGCCCTCGGCCACGATCAGGTCGCCGGTGCTGAGCAGGCCGACGACCCGGTCGCCCTCCACCACCGGGGCGGCGTCGATGCCCCGGTCGACCAGGGTGCGCATGGCCGCCTCGACCGTGTCGCCGGGGGCGAACGTCAGGACGTCGGTGGTCATGGCGTCGCGGACGGGCATCGATCGGGGCACGGCGGTCCTTCAGGTGGTGGTGGTCGGCAGCTCGGCGAGCGCGGCGGGCAGGTGGTCGGCGACGTCGCCGGCGACCAGGCCGCGGCGCCAGGCTAGGGCGCCGGCCCGACCGTGCAGGTGGGCCGCCGCGGCCGCCGCCTCGAGCGGTGGGAGGCCCTGGCCCAGCAGGGCGGTGAGGGCGCCGGTGAGCACGTCGCCGGTGCCGGCGGTGGCCAGCCGGGCGTCGCCGGTGATGGCGAGCAGGACCCGGCCGTCGGGGCCGGCGACGACGGTCGTCGAGCCCTTGGCCAGCACGACGGCCTGGCGCCGGGCGGCCAGCGTGCGGACCTGGGCGACGCGGTCCGGGTCGTCGACGTCCGCACCGAGGCGGGCCAGCTCGCCGTCGTGCGGGGTGAGCACGACCGTCGGCTCCGGGGCGGGGTTGCCGAGGGCGTCGGTGGCCGTCTCGTCGGCCGGGCGGCCGGGTCGGGGGCGGGGGGCGGTCAGGGCGCCGTCGTGATCGTCGGCCAGGGCGGACAGGCCGTCGCCGTCGACGACGAGGGGCGGCCGGTCGGTGGCGCTCGTCAGCGCCCGGACCGCGGCGGCGGTGGCGTCGGCCCGACCCAGGCCGGGGCCGACCCCGATGGCGGCGATGCGGTCGACGTCGGCCAGCACCTCGTCGGCCCACCCCTCGGCGGGCAGGTCGATGCCGACCACCTCGGTGGGCGCCGCCGGGTCCCGCTCCAGGCCGGGCGTCGACAGGCGGACGTAGCCGGCGCCGGCGCGCTGGGCCCCGGCCGCGCTCAGGTGGGCGGCTCCGGTCATGCCCGGCGACCCGGCCACGATCCAGACGGCGGCCTGCCACTTGTGGGCGTCGTGGGGCCGGTCGGGTAGCCAGGCGGCGACGTCGGCCGGCTCGACCACGTGGATCCGGGCGCGGCTCGTGTCGAGGCCGATGTCGGCCACCTCGACGGGGCCGGCGAGGCCGGGCCCGTCGCCCAGGAGGAGCCCCGGCTTCAGGGCCGCGAAGGTGACGGTGGCGTCGGCCGGCCAGGGCGTGCCGTGGGCGACGCCGGTGAGCCCGTCGACCCCGGACGGGATGTCGACGGCGAGCACCATCGTCCCGGGCGGCACGGGCGGCGGGGCCCATTCGCCCCGGAAGCCGGTGCCGTAGGCGGCATCGATCAGGAGGTCGGCCTCGGGCAGCTCGGCGGGCAACGCCATCGGGTCGAGCTCCTCGACCCTCGCCCCCCGCCTCCGGAGGCGGCGGGCCGCGCTGCGGCCGTCGGCCCCGTTGTTCCCCTTGCCGGCGACCAGGACCACCCGGCGCCCGTAGGTGCCGCCGAGCAGGTCGAGGGCGGCCCGGAACGTCGCCTCCCCCGCCCGCTCGACCAGGACCTCGACCGGCTCGGGCGCGGCCTCGTCGATCGCCTTCATCTCGGCGGGGGTGACGACCGGGATCACGGCGGCCCGCTACCCGGGTCGCGGAACAGGTACTCCCCCATCGTCGCCGTGCGGAAGGTGGCCAGGTCGAGGAAGGCGGTGACGTTCGTGAGCATCCGCTCGACGTTGCGCTGGACGACCGCCGGGTCGCCGCCGCCGTTGTAGAAGAGGTCGGGATCGGCGACGTGGGCGTTCGACGGCCAGGCCTCGTCGACGATCCCGTCGAGCGGCGGGGCGTCGTCGGCCAACGGGAAGGCGACCAGGTTGCGGACGTAGCGGCAGCGGGGCTGGAGCTCCGCCGACTCGGGCGACTGGACGCCGTGCCAGTGGCGCAGCCAGGCCAGCCGGTCGTGCCCGGGCGGGCGCTGGAGCAGGCCGACGGTGAGCACGCCGGGCGAGCGGGTGCCGTCGGGCCAGTCCCGGGGACCGGCGTGCTCGTTCTCCCCGTACTCGGTGTAGAGCGACTCGGTGACGACGTAGCCGTGGACGTCCGCCCGGTGCTGCGCTGCCGTCCGTCGGATGGCGCCCTCCGCTGCACTGCGGTGGTCGTAGGCGGCGAGCCACGTCGACACGGTGGCCAGGAGGACCGGTTCGCCCTCGGGCCACGGGACGGGCGGTGGCGCGCCGGCCGACTCGGGATCGTCGACGGCCAGGCTCAGGCCCCGCACCGTCGGCTCGTCCAGCAGCGCCGGCGCCAGCTCGTCCACGAGCGCGTCGCGCACCGCTCCCCGATCGGCGTCGACCGGTCCCCGCACCACCCAGATGACCTTCTCCACGGCGTGTGCCTAGCGCACGTCAGCCGACGTCGGTGGCCAGCAGGTCCTCCGGCGTCTCCCGACGCACGACCAGGCGGGCGGCGCCGTCGGCCACGAAGACGACCGCCGGGCGCAGGACCTTGTTGTAGTTCGAGCCCATCGAGTGGCCGTAGGCACCGGTGACGGGCGTGGCGATCAGGTCGCCCACGGCCAGATCGGCCGGGACCTTGGCGTCGCGGACCAGGAGGTCGCCCGACTCGCAGTGCTTGCCGACCACCGTCACCCGGCGGTCGCGCTCGGCCCCCGGCGACCGCGGGAGGAACGTCTCGTAGCCGCTGCCGTAGAGGACCGGCCGGGGGTTGTCGCTCATGCCGCCGTCGACAGCGACGTAGGTGCGGATGCCCGGGAGCTCCTTCACCGTGCCGACCGTGTAGACGGTGACCGCCGCGGTGGCCACGATCGACCGCCCCGGCTCGGCGGTGACCCGGGCGGTGACCCCGGCCTCGTCGCAGGCCTGGCGGACCGCCTTGCCCCAGTCGCCGATCGGCGGGGCCTCCTCGCCCTCGACGTAGGCCACGCCCGCCCCGCCCCCGATCGACAGCTCGGGCAGGTCGAGGTCGTTGAACCAGCCGGCCACGACCGCCACCGCCTCCCGGAAGAAGTCGGCCACGAAGACCTGGCTGCCGATGTGGAAGTGGACGCCGACCAGCTCGACCGCCGGGCTGTCCCTCAGGCGGGCCACGGCATCGGCGGCGGCCCCGGTCGAGAGGGTGAAGCCGAACTTCGAGTCGTCCTGGCCGGTGCGGATGAACTCGTGGGTGTGGGCCTCGACGCCAGGCGTCACCCGCACCAGCACCTTCGGGACCCTTCGATCGTTCCCGTGCAGCCGGGCCAGCCGCTCGATCTCGTCGAAGGAGTCGACGACGATCCGCCCGACGCCCGCCTCGCGGGCCCGCTGCAGCTCGGCCTCGGACTTGTTGTTGCCGTGCAGCACCAGCCGCTCGGCCGGGACGCCGGCGGCCAGGGCCACGTGGAGCTCGCCGGCCGTGGCCACGTCGAGGTGCATCCCCTCCTCGTGGGCCAGGCGGGCCATCGCCCGGCACAGGAAGGCCTTGGTGGCGTAGGCGACCCCGTCCCCGAAGGCGGCGTAGGCCTCCCGGCAGCGGGCCCGCAGGTGGGCCTCGTCGTAGACGAACAGCGGCGTGCCGTAGGTGGCGGCCAGGTCGGACAGCCGGCAGCCGCCGATCAGCAGGTCACCCTCCGGTCCGACCTCGGCGGTGTCCGGCAGCAGGTTCCACGGGAGGACGCTCATCCGTCGGCCGGGAGGGCGGCGCGGATGCGCTCGACGAGGTCGTCCGGGTCGAACGGCTTGGTCACGTAGTCGACGGCGCCGGCGCTGTAGCCCTCGGCCACCTCGGCGGCCAGGGCCCGGGCGGACAGCAGCATCACAGGGATGGCCGCGGTGACCTCGTCGGCCCGCAGGTCGGCGATCAGGTCGAGCCCGCTGCGGCCCGGCATCATCACGTCGCTCACCACCAGGTCGGGCCGCTCGGTGCGGGCGATCTCCAGGGCGCTGACCGCATCCTTGGCCCGCAGGACCGTCCACTCCTCGAGCTCGAGGGTGAGCGTGAGCAGGTCGATGATCACGGGGTCGTCCTCGACCACCAGCACCGTCGTGGGCATCCGAGCATCCTACGGGCGATCCCCTTGGGGCCCGAACGGCCGGGGTCGCTAGGGTTGTCCCCTCAGCCCTCTTAGCTCAGCGGATAGAGCATCGGCCTCCGGAGCCGTGTGCGCAGGTTCGAGTCCTGCAGAGGGCGCTTCAGGCCACCGGGCCCTCGGGGTCCGCCCGCCGCTCCTCGTCGAGCATCTCGGCGACGTCCGGGAGCTCCCCGTGGGACGGCTGCTCGTCGTCGGTCGCGACGTCCCGCACCCAGGTCTGGGGATCGAGGCCGTGCTTCTCCGAGAGGAAACGGAGGCGGTAGACATCCTCGGCCCGTTGGTAGGCGTGCCTCGTCATGTTGGCGCTCAGCGTGGCGTTGATGCCGATCCCCACCACCGGGACCAGCTGGGCGAGCTTGCGCTGGGTGAGCCGGAGGCCGAGCACCTGGTACATCCGCCCGATCACCCGGACGAGGACATGCTCGTTGAGCTGCTGCCAGGTCGCCTGGCGCATCATCTGCTGGGTCAGGCGGGACAGGGCGGCGAGGGCCGAGTGCTTGGCCTCGAGGGTGCTCGCCGTCCCCAGGGACAGCACGCCCATCGCGAAGAGCTCCTCGTCGGGGAGCCGGACGTCGTAGCCGTACCTCACCGCCACGGACCCGATGCTCCGGCCCATCATCGCCAGGGAGGCGGCCGTGTCGACCGCCACCGCGGCGACCACCGCGCCGGCGGTCACCCCTCCGCTGACCGTCGTCGACACCTCGGTCCCCGTGACGGCGAGCGAGGTGGCCGTCCCCTGCGCCGCCGACGTCGTGACGTACCACCCCTTGCGCCGGCGGAACCGGTCCAGGTGCTCGAGGTCGAGCTTCTTCAGGTCCTCCAGGTCGTGCACGTCCTCGTGCCGCGACCGGTACCCCTCGAGCGCCTTCTGCGCGTTGGCGGACCGGAGCGCCGGGTTGAACGTGAGCTCCAGGGTCCCGTTGAGCGTCTTCTCGACGATGCTCTTCATGGTCGCCGCCGGCAGGCGTTCATCGGTGAAGCGAGAGGCGCTGTCGGCCGTCCGGCTCGCCAGATCCCGGACCTTCCGGGGGATCGGCGCCTTGATCGGCGACTCGTAGAGCCGATCGAGGCTCCGCTCCCACGCCCGGCGCTCGTACGCGCTCATGCCCTCCATGCTGGGACGACCCTCCACCCCTCGAACCGGTCCGACCTGCTGCCGGGATCCCGAGCGGCGAGTGTATGGGCTGCCAGGGTCAGACGGTGGTGGCGGACCAGTCGACGTTGAGGTTGCGGGGGTCGTTGGGGTCGAAGAGGACCCGGAGGCGGCGTCCCGGGGTCACCATCGTCAGCGCCTCGTAGGGCATCCGCTGGAAGGTCGTCACCCGCTCGGTCTCGCGACCGTCGGCCTCGATGTCGAGGGTCAGCTCGTTGACCGGCTGGAAGCCGTCGAGCTGGCCCGTCGCCCGGAAGGTCACCAGGGTGGCGACACCGGGGATGCCGTTGTGGACCGGGGCGTCGGGCTGCCCGGCCCGGGCCTGCTGGTCAGCGGCCCACTCGGCCTGGTCGGCGGCGGCCCGCATGTCGTTGCCCAGGTTGCCGAGGCGCCCCAGCGTGGTGGTCGGTCGTCCCTGCGCGGCGGCGATCTGGTTGCCGGCGGTGCGTGCTCGTTGCATGTCCTTGAAGAAGCCCATGGGAGCATCCTCGGACCGATGCCGCCGTCGGGCATGAGTGGTCGACGCGCAATGACGAGGGGGGACCGATCCCCCCTCGTCGCGTAGTCTCCGGGACGATTCGACGGAGGCGTGGGGAACGCCGGCGAGGGGGTTGGCCATGGGGGCAGGACGACGCGCGGCAGCAGGTCGCGCCAGCAGGCGGGCGCGGGCCCGATCGGCCCTGGTCGTGGGCACGTTGGCGGTCGTCGTCGCCACGACGGTGGCCCTCGGCGCACCGACGGTCGCCCCGGCGGGCGCCGACCCGGTGACGGCGCAGACGTGGGCGTCGATCAGCGCCGGCTCGGGCTTCAGCTGCGCGGTCACGACCGCCGGTGCGGCGTTCTGCTGGGGCCGGGACGACGACGGGCAGCTCGGCAACGGGCCCGGCCTGACCGGCGACCGCCCGGCGCCGACGGCCGTGACCCTGCCCCCCGGCGTCGACGGCTGGAGCAGCATCGACGCCGGGGCGGGCCACGCCTGCGCGGTGACGACGGCGGGCGACGGCTACTGCTGGGGCGACGACGCCGACGGGCAGCTCGGGCGGGGCACCTCATCCGCCAGCAGCGACGCCCCCGTCCCGGTGGCCGCCCCCGACCTCACGGCCTGGGCCTCGATCACGGCCGGCACCGCCCACTCCTGCGGCGTCACCGTGGAGGGCCTCGGCTACTGCTGGGGATCCGACGGCTCCGGTCGGCTGGGCGACGGTTCGGCCGTCACCGGCTCCCGGAGCAGCCCGTCCCCGGTCGACCTGGACACGAGCCACTGGCTCTCGATCGACGCCGGTGACGACCACACCTGCGGCGTGCTGAAGCTGCAGGGCGGCGCCTTCTGCTGGGGGGCCGCCGCCGGCGGTGCCCTGGGCAACGGCGACACCGGCGCCGACCAGGCCTCGCCGTCGTCGATCGCCGCCCCGGCCGGTTCCGGCTGGACGACGATCACGGCCGGTGCCGAGCACAGCTGCGGCGCCACCGCGGACGGGATCGCCTACTGCTGGGGCACCGAGGGCGAGGAGGGCCGGCTCGGGAACGGGCCGGGGCTCACGGGGCTCCAGCCCTCGCCGACCCCCGTCGCCGCCCCCGAGGACGTCGACTGGGTCACCCTCGCGGCGGCCGAGACCCACACCTGTGCGACCACGACCGTCGGCGACGCCTACTGCTGGGGCTCCGACGGAGACGGCGAGATCGGCGACGACGACCCCACCGCCCCCCGGGACGCCCCCTCGCCGGTCGTGTCCACCTCCCGCGGGCCATGGACCGGCGTGACCGTCGGCGCCGACCACACCTGCGCCGTCGCCAGCTCCGGTCTGGGCTGGTGCTGGGGCCGGGACGCCGACGGCGAGAGCGGCACCGGCTCGTCGTTCGCGGGCTTCGACCTGCCGGCCCGGGTGGGGGTCGACCAGTGGGTCGACTTCGGCGAGCTCCCCGACCGCACCCTCGACGATCCGCCGTTCACCGTCTCCGCGACCGCTGCCTCGGGCCTGCCGGTGACGTTCTCGGCCTCGGGTCCGTGCACGGTCGACGGCGACGTGGTGACCGTGACCGGAGCCGGGCTGTGCCTGATCGCGGCCGAACAGGCCGGCGATGCCCTGTGGCGGCCGGGCGGTGCCCCCCGCTCCTTCACCATCGAGGGCCCCGACGGTCCGCTGGCGGCCGACGCCGGCGACGACCAGCTGGTCAACCTGGGCGACACCGTCACCCTCGACGGCACCGGCTCGACCGGCACGATCACGTCGTCCACGTGGACGCAGGTCGCCGGCCCGGCGGTGACCGTGACCGGAACCGATTCGCCGACGGCCACCTTCATCGCTCCCGAGGGGCCGGCGGTGCTGCTCTTCGACCTCGTGGTCAGGGACGGGACCGACCTGAGCGGCGACACGGTGACCGTCGTCGTCAACGGCCGACCGACCGCATCCGCCGGACCGGACCGGGCGACGACCGGCGGCGCGACCGTCACCCTCGACGGCGGCGGCTCCTCGGACCCCGACAGCGACGCGCTGAGCCACCAGTGGACGCAGACGTACGGCCCGGCGGTGACCCTCAGCAGCACCAAGGCGTCGGCGCCCACGTTCGTGGCGCCGGCCGGGCCCAGCGAGCTGCGGTTCCGCCTGATCGTGCGGGACGGGCGGGGCCGGCTCGACACCGACTTCGTCACCGTCGCCGTGGAGGGCACGCCCCGCGCCGACGCCGGGGCCGACCGGGCCGTCGCGCCGGGCGAGGCGGTGTCCCTCACGGGCGCCGGGTGGGCCGGGGGCCGGGGCTTCAAGTACCGCTGGGCCCAGACCTACGGCCCCACCGTCGCACTGACCGGTGCCCGCACGGCCACGGTCGGCTTCACGGCGCCGGCCCACCCGACCGAGCTGCGGTTCCGGCTGATCGTCACCGACTCCGCCGGGCGCTCCGCCACCGACTTCGTCACCGTCGTCGTCGGCGGTCCTCCGGCGGCCGACGCCGGGCCGGACCGGGCCGTCCGCGCCGGCGACGTGGTGACCCTCGGCGGCTCCGGCACGACGCCCGGTGCCCGCTACCAGTGGACCCAGACCTACGGCACCCCTGTCGCCCTCGTCGGGGCGAACACGGCGACGCCGACCTTCACCGCTCCGGCGGTGACCGCGCCGCGGGAGCTGCGGTTCCGGCTGATCGTGCGGGACCGCCGGGACCAGCAGGACGCCGACTTCGTCACCGTGACGGTCAGCTGACGCCGGTGTAGATCCACATGTAGGCCTCGTCCCGGAGGGGGACGCCGGTGGCGGCCAGGGCGGTGCCCCAGTCGCCGGTGACCTCCGGGTTCGAGTCCTCCATGCCGTGATCGGCGACGAGGAAGAAGGCGGTGCGGTCGAAGACGCCGGCCCGCTCGACGATGTCGAGGACCTCGCCGATCCGGGCATCGGTGTCGCGCACGGCCGCGGCGGCGATGTCGGAGTAGGGCCCGCCGTGGTGCATCGCCGCATCGGTCAGCGACGTGTTGACCCAGGTGAAGCGCGGGATGGGGTAGGCGACGCCCTGGTAGCCGTCGCCCCACACGCCCCGGGTCAGCTCGAGGGCGGTGTGGTCGATGCGGGAGGAGGTCCGGTAGCTCTTCTCGGGGCGGACGAACCGCTCGGTGGCGAAGGGCAGCTCCTCGGCTGGCGGGGGCCGATCGGGCAGGCCGCCGTCCCGCATGATGTGGAAGGTGCCGAAGTCGGCGCCCCGGTCGCAGGGCTCGTTGGCGGCGAGGGTGAAGGCGTCGGGCCAGGTGCGGCGCACCGCCTCGTAGAGCGTCTCGACGTCGGGGGCCAGGCTGGCCATGGCCCACGCCCAGGTGGCCGGCGAGTTGGCGATCACCTGCTCGCCGGTCGATCGATCCCACCAGGCGTTGTTGAGCACGCCGTGGTGCCCGGGGTGGGCACCGGTGAGGATCGTCGTGTGGTTCGGGAGGGTGACGGTGGGGGCCGACGAGATGGCGCCGTGGCCCATCGTCGTGCCCATGGCCATGAGCCGGGCGACGTTGGGCGCCTCGCCCCGGGCGGCCATGTCGTAGAGGACGTTGGCGTTGCACCCGTCCATCAGGAAGCCGACGACGTGCTCGGGCTTGGCCTCGCGCTCGTCGATCAGGTCGGCCAGGACCTCCCCGTCCTGCCGCTTCAGCAGCGCGTCCTCCCGGCGGCGGCCGTTCAGCCCCACGCCCTCCGGGTGCGGGGCGCCGCCCATCAGGGCCAGGACGGTGGGGGCGACGTCGACGAGCTTGCAGGCCCGGGGCAGCACCCCGTGCGCCTTCACCCCGGCGCCGGCGATCACGAACGGCGCCAGGGCCTGGACGATGCCCATCGACCCGTGCTCGCCCCGCTCGCCGCCGTGGTCCTCCCAGTTGTGGGCCGACGTGTGCTGGCAGATCACGTCCGGCGCGGCCGGGTGGTCGAACACCTGGGCGACCATCTCGAAGGCGAACGGGTAGCTGGTGCGCTGCCGATCGGGGTACGGCACGGCCCGCTCGTCGGCGAGGGGGCTGAACCGGTCGACCGCCTGGTCACCGAGCGGGTTCCGCCCCTCGACCAGCGTCTCGGTGAACGTCCAGCCGTGGTGCGTGTCGTCGTCCGCCCTCGTGAACCGGACCCGCCCGTCGACCGACCGGGCCTCGTAGCCCTCGTCGTCGGCCGTGACGACCAGGTCGACGATCGGCTCCAGCACCGGGTCCATCAGCGCCTCGACGACTGTGGCGACGTGTTGCGGGTCCGGGCCGACGGCGGGCTGCGTGCGCATCCCCGGACCGTAGCGACACCCGATGACCCCCGGGTGAAGCCCGGGTGGCCGGCCGACGCCGCGCCGCGGAGCGAGGGCCTCAGAGGCGGAGCTTCGGGGGGCGGGACCAGAGGGTGAGGGCGATGGCGAGGGGGGTGCGGCGGAGCTTGCCGGGGGTGAGGCCGGCGACGCGGCGGCTGAGGGCGGCGAGGCGGTCGGCGGGGGCGCCGGCCGACGGGGAGGCGAAGCCGAGCGACTCGCGGAGGGGCGAGGGGAGGACGGGGGCGGTGAGGGCGGCGAGGCTGCGGCCGACGGCGGGACCGACGGGGCGGGGGATCGGCGGGTGGACGATCTGGTCGGCGACGGCGACGGCGGTGTCGGTCGGCCCCAGCTCCGAGGACACGACCGAGGCGACGTAGGCGGTGAAGTCGTCCCACGTCCCCGGCATCCGGGCGACGGGCACGCCGCAGGCCCGGCCGATCGCCTTCCACTCCCGGTACAGCTGGTCCCGCTCCTCGACGGTGAAGAGGCGGACGTAGCGCTCGTAGCTGACGACCAGGGTGTCGAGCAGGGTCGCCCAGACCCACAGCATGTTGTCGGCGTCGAGGGCCCGGTAGCGCTGCCCGTCGGGCTGGGTGCCGGTGATCTCGGCGTGCCGCTCGCGCAGCAGCGTGGCCTGGCGGGCCGAGCCGGACGGCGTCCCGAACGCCAGCTTGTTCATCACGTCGATCGTCCCGACCAGCCGGCTCCACGGCCGGGCCTCGTAGTCGGAGTGGTCGGCCACCCCGGCCGACACCGCCGGGTGCGCCACCTGCAGCAGCAGGGCGCGGGGCCCGGACGGCAGCAGGAAGGCCGGCTCGCACGACACCCGCCAGGTGACGCTGTCCCTCCCGAGGGGCAGGGCGGGCAGGTCGAAGGCCGCGGCAGAGCTCACCCCGCCACCTTCGACGTCGGCGGGTTCAGGCCTTGTTGGCCCGGCGGGTCAGCGACCACATCTGGTTCGGGCGCTCGAAGTCGATGGCCACGTCCCACGGGATGGCCGGCGGGCCCAGCTCGCGCCGGTAGGTCTGCACGGCCACCCGTGCCAGCTCGGGGTCGGCGGCGGCGACCGAGGCGAGGGCGAAGGCCCGGGCCTCGACGTCCGCGTCGGGCACCGCCTCCCACGCCAGCCCGGCGTCGACGACCTGCTGGCCGACGAGCGTCTCGCCGAACAGGCCGAGGGCGGCCGCCGTCTCCCGCCCACCGGACCGGCCGGCGAGGGTGAAGAAGCCGCCACCGGGGTGGACGCCGATGCGGAGGAAGCCGGCCAGCACCTTGACGTCGTCGGCGACGACCCGCAGGTCGGTGGCCAGCATCAGGTTGGTGCCGGCGCCGACGACCGCCCCCCGGATCGCCCCGACGACGGGGACGGCGAGCTGCCCGACCCGGTGGAACGACCGGTAGATCAGCCCCATCGACGGGTACTGCGGCTCGCCCGACTGGTCGACCTTGGCGTCGAGCAGCGACCGGTCGGCGCCCGAGCAGAAGGTCCCGTCGGCACCCTGGATCACCGCCGCGCCGATCGAGGCGTCGGCGTCGATCTCCTCGCAGGCGGCGATCAGGTCGGTGGCCAGCTGGACGTCGAGGGCGTTGCGGAGGCCGGGGTTGGCGACGGTGACGGTGGCCACGCCGTCGGCGCGGGCGATCTCGATGGGCAAGGGAGGCTCCTAGGAGGTCGTTCTGTGTGCGCGTTCCTACCTATGCGGCGTGTTTTCGCACACGGTTCGGAGGGCGGGGGGCGAGAGGGCTAGCGGGGGAGGCCGAGGACGCGCTCGGCCAGGATGTTGCGGAGGATCTCGGCGGTGCCGCCCATGATCGTGTAGGCGGGGCCGTAGGCGATGTTGCGGGAGGCCCGGAACCCCAGCCCGGGGTCGGCGAGGGTGGCGGCCGGGCCGAGCACCTTGCCCACGAAGGCGGCGACCCGCTGCTCGTGCTCGGTGCAGAACGTCTTGGTGGCGGCCGAGAAGCCCTTCGGCGCCTGGCCCAGCACCTCCCGCAGCACCAGCAGGCGGCCGAGCCGGTAACCGGACTCGATCCGGGCCACCTCCTCCCGCACCCGCAGGTCGGACAGGTCGGCCAGCGGCAGCACGTCCTGGTAGAGCCGGCGGTTCGACACCAGCCGGTCGATCCCACCCCGCTCGTGCTCCATCTGCCGCATGATCTGCTTGAACGACCCGTTGAGCTCGCCGACCAGGTTCGTCGCCGGCACCCGGACCGAGTCGAAGTAGACCTCGCAGAAGTGGCGGCTGCCGGTCATGTCGAGGATGGGCTCGACGGTCACGCCGGGCGACCGCAGGTCGACGATCAGCTCCGACAGGCCCTTGTGGGGCGGGGCATCGGGGTCGGTGCGGGCGACGAGGTAGACGAAGTCGGCGTGGGCGGCGCCGCTGGTCCACACCTTCTGGCCGTCGACGACGAACTCGTCGCCGTCGCGCACCGCCCGGGTGCGGATCGCCGACACGTCCGAGCCGGCGTCGGGCTCGCTCATGCCGATGCCCCACATGGCGTCGCCCGAGAGCATCCCGGGGAGGAACCGCTCCCGCTGCTCCGGCGTGCCGAACTCCAGCAGGGTCGGGCCGATCTGGCGGTCGGCGAACCAGCTGGCGGCGATCGGGGCGCCGGCCGAGATCAGGGCCTCGAAGACGACGAAGCGCTCGAGCACCGACCGCCCGCCGCCGCCGTGCTCCTCCGGCCAGGTCATGCCCAGCCAGCCCCGCTCGGACAGGGCCTTGGCCACCTCGACGTCGTGGCCGACGATCCACGACTCCTCGAGGATGTCGCTCCGCGCCGACCACTCCTCCCCCAGCGTGCGGGCCTCGGCGGCCAGGGACTCGAGCTCCGGGCTGAGTGCGAACTCCACGGCCACCGATCCTGCCAGCCGGCCGGCGGCGGAGCCGAAGCGGCGTCGCTGCATGGAACCCACCCCCTCGGACGTGGAGACTCCCGTGGCGACGATGATCGTGGAGGGCTCCCGGGTGGGTGACGACGAGCGGCGGGCGGCGTTCACCGCCCTGTACCGGCGGGAGGTCGACGGCCAGGTCCGCCGGGCCGCCCTGATGACCGGCAGCGCCGAGGCCGCCCACGACGTGGTCCACGACGCCTTCGTGGAGCTGCTCCGGCGCTGGGACGAGGTGCGGGACCCGGGCCCCTACCTGTCCCGGTCCGTGCTCAACCGCTGCCGCGACCAGGCCCGCCGGGAGGCGACCGCCCGCCGCAAGCTCCCCCTCCTCCTCCCCGACCCCGAGCCCGGCGACGAGGTCCTCTGGGACGCCCTCCAGGCGCTCCCCTTCAACCACCGGGCCGCCGTGGTCCTCCGCTACTACCACCAGCTCCCGCAGGACGAGATCGCGATCCTCCTCGGGTGCCGGCCGGGCACGGTCGGCCCCTGGATCCAGCGCGGCCTGCGCACCCTCCGAAAGGCACTCGCATGACCACCGACCTGGACGACCGCCTGACCGACCTCCTCGCCCGCGCCGGTGCGGCGGTCGAGGTCCGCCCCGACGCCGAGGCCGTGCTGGCCGAGGACGCCGGGCCCGCCCCGATCGTCGACCTGCGCGACCACCCCCGCCGCACCCGGCGCCGGCTGGCCCTCGCCGCGGCGGTGCTCGTCGCCGTCGGGGTCGTGGGGGCGGCGACCACCATCGCCACCCGCGACGACCGGCCCGTCGACGTGGCCGCCCCGTCGACCACCACGGCCGGCGAGCGGCGCTTCCCGGTGCTGGGCCACCTGCCGGCGGAGCTGGCCGACGCCCGGATCGACGCCAACGACGGCGCCGGCGTGGTCCAGACCGCCCTCGGCAGCGTGTTCACCCCCGGGACCGACGTCGTCCGCACCGCCTACGGGCTGGTGACCGAGGACGGCACCATCGCCTCGATCGTCCAGGTCGCGGCGGCCGCCGAGAGCGTCGAGGACGGCGCCGCGCCGCCCCCACCGGGCGACGTCGAGGACCTGGGCGACGGCTACCGGGTGATGATCCTCGGGCAGGAGTCCTGGCTGTACGGCCCCGGGATCACCGTCGCCGCCGTCGGCGGACCGGCGGCCGGCGAGCTGGTCCGGGCCCTGGCCGACGAGCACCGAACGACCGGCGCCGCCCCTGCAGCCCTCCTGAGCGTGGTCCCCCCGCCCTCCGGGCTGACCCTGCTCGCCCCGCCGGCGACGCTCGGCGCCCAGGCCGAGACGGTCGCCCGAGCGGCCGACGGGTCGATGCTCACCGTCGAGACCGGGGTCGGCCGGCCCGAGCTGGCGATCATGTCCGCCGGCGGGACGGCGCGACCGGTGACCATCGGCGACGGCGAGGGCCTGGTCGCCCCGCAGACGGGCCTGACCCGGGTCGCCTGGACCGACCCGAGCGGGGTGGACGTGAGCCTGGTCACCGAGCTGGGCGAGGAGGAGGCCCTGGCCGTGGCCCGGGGCGTCGAGCTGGTCGACGAGGCGACGTGGCGGGCCACCTACCCCGAGCGCCCGGCCGACGAGCTCCCGCAGGTCCCGGCGTCGATCACCACCCACCCGCTCGTCGGCCAGCCGGCCCCGGAGCTGGCCGGGGTCGAGGGCGGCCGCTGGACGGTCGTGAGCCTCACGGCGTCATGGTGCGTGCCCTGCCTCGCCCAGCTGGACGTCCTCGGACCGGTCCAGGACCTCCTCCAGGAGGAGGATCGGGCCCGGATCGTCTCGGTCTTCGTCGAGGACACGCCGGAGGCGGTCGATGCGCTGATCGCCGAGAAGGGGATCGACTGGCCGACCGTGCGGGCCACCGAGGAGCAGCTCGTGGCGTGGGGCCCGTACGGGCTGCCGATGACGGTGTTCGTCGATGCCGACGGGATCGTCCGGGGCGTCGTCGAGGGCGAGATCAGCGGCCGGCAGATCGACGAGACGCTGGCCGGCCTGGGCGAGTGACCCGCCCGGCCGGCCCGGCCTCAGGACGAGGACGTGGCCAGCTGCCGGAACCGCTCGCTGTTCATCAGGGTGACGACGAGGGCCTTCTCGGCCCCGCCGTCGACGAGGCGATCGGTCCAGTACGAGCGCGCCGCGTCGCCGGGGGTGTAGCCGACGATCTGCCGGTAGCGGTCGACGACGACCCGCTGCCGGGCGGCGGCGCTGCGGCGCAGGGCCCGGGCCAGCGCCGACGGCGAGCGCCCCTCCCCGATCTGCTCGATCCAGTACGCCCGGCCCTGGTCGTCGGCCCGGGCCGCGAGGTACGTCTCGTACAGCGCATCGACGACCTGCGCCGGCGAGGCGTAGGCCGAGCTGCTCCACGCCAGGGTCTCGGCCAGCTCCGTCTGCCCCGCCTCCCAGCTCCTCCGGCCGGCGGGCGACAGCAGCTCGTACAGGCCGTAGGGGTCGGGGGTCGACGCGGTCAGGGGCTGGGCGTGCTGGGCCATCCGGAGCTGGAAGGCCTCGGGCGTGGCGGCCAGCCAGGCCGCGTAGGCGCGACGGCCGGCGTCGGTGGCCATCAGCGGCCGGGCCGCCTGGACCTCCTCGGCGGCGAGGTCCCGGCCCCACACGACCTGGGCCACCGCGCAGGCCGTGCGGGCCTCGGTCGTCTGCCGGCAGGGCGGGTTGGCGGCGGCGCCCGCGGTGATGGCCGGCCCGGCCGCGTCGGCCGTGGCCTCGGCGGTGAAGGCCAGGTCGGCGAGGTGGACCCGCCCGGCATCGGTGCGGTCGGTGCGCAGCTCGACCACCCGGATGCGGGTCAGGTCGATGCCCGGGAAGGCGCTGAGCGGGATGCGGACGCCGGACAGCACGACGTGGGCCGGGTGCCCGGCGAGGGGCCCGGTGAGGGCCGGCGACCACTGGCGCACCGATGCCGACGCCCGGGCGCCCGTCGTGTCCTCCAGCACCACCGACAGGTCGAGCTGGGGGCGGGCCCGAGAGCGGGAGTCGCGGCCGGCCGCGGCGCGGAAGCGGATCCCGTCGTAGGCGGTGACGTCGACCCCGGCGGCCGCCAGCGGGCGCCGGACGGCGGCGCCCCGGCTCGTCCAGCCCAGGTCGAGGGTGCCGGTGTCGTTGACGAAGCCGAGGCCCCCGTCGGTCGGGCACGGCACCTGGGTGCGGGCCGGCGACGGCATCCAGTGCTCGCGGTTCGAGGGGTTGCAGACCACGCCCGGCGAGGCCACCGCCGCCGGGGCGACGACGCCGGTCCGGCTGCGGCGGACGGTCGCGGCGGTGTCCCACCGCTCGACGTCGAGCCGCTGTGGGGCCTGGTGGGCCGTGGTCCAGCGGGCCGGGCCGACCGACGCCGGGAACGGGGCGGCGCCGGTGACCAGGCGCTGGAAGCCGGTCTCGCCGGTGAGGTAGCGCCGGATGAAGCCGGCCATCAGGGCCGCCCCGGCCGTCTCCTGCTGCGCCGCGGTCAGGCGCCCCGGGCGGCCGGGCTCGCACTCCCGCCGCTCGGTCCAGAGGCCGTCGTCGTCGCTCCCGGGGCCGGAGGTCCAGACCGTGTTGAAGAAGTTGTGGTTGGCCCCCCGCAGGTGGAACGTCGAGCGGGCGGCGGGGTCGCCGGGGGCGGCGTAGCGGGCGTCGTCGAAGTAGTCGGCGCCCTGCAGGTCGCTGACGTCGCCGTCGCAGTCGGGGAGCACGACGCCGAGCGGGACGCCGGTGAGGACCCGGCGGGCGAAGTCGACCGGCGCCAGGGCGAGCACGGCCCGGATGCCGAAGGGCGACCCGGTGCCCTGGTTGAGGGCGGCCGCTGCGACCACGCCCTCGCCGCCGCGGGAGTGGCCCATCAGGGCGACGCGGGTGGTGTCGATGCGGCCGACGAACCGGCTGCCGAACGGCGAGCCCTCCGCGGTCGTGCCCCACGTCCGGAAGCGCCGCAGGGTCTCCATCACCAGGTCGGCCCGGGCCAGGGCGCCGCCGTCGTCGACGAAGCCGTCGTTGGCGTTGATGCCGTTGGCCCCGATCGACACGACCACCGAGCCGTGGCTGGCCAGGTTGCGGCCCAGGGCGTCGTAGCCCGCGTAGCTGGGGATCTCGGGCAGCTCGGCCGGGCAGGGCCACTCGGCGGTCCCGATGTCGCCGGCGCCGCAGGTCGCGTGGCGGCCGTGGAGCAGCACGACCAGAGGGCCGGCGTCGGTGCCGTCGGACGGGGCGTAGACCTTGCCGCGCAGCTCGACGAGGGCGCCCAGGCCCTCGGGGGCGTAGGCCTCGGCGCCCAGGTCGTAGGTGAGCTCCTCGACCGGGCGGGGCCCGGCCACGCCCGGATCGACGGCGACGGGCGGCGCGGCTCCGGCCGGGGCCGGCGGGCCGCCGGGCAGGGCGGCCGGCGCCACCAGGGCGACGACCAGGGCGACGACGGCGACGGTGCGACGGCGGGTCATCGGACCACCTCCAGCGGGCCGGCGGCGATCGGGGCGCCGGCGCCCCAGCGGTAGGTGACCGGGGCGCCGGCCACCAGCACCGCCGGGTCGGCGGGCACGGCGACGAGGGCGGTGAGGTCGGGCCGGACGACGCCCTCGCCCAGGTCGGTGCCGCCCACGGCCACGACGATGCGGGACGACAGCAGCTCGTGGTCGCCCGGGATCGTCAGCCGCCACACGGTGCGACCGCCGACCCGGACCCGCTCGGCGACCGGGCCCCGGCGCTGGCGGGCGGTGGCGCGGCCCGGGGCCTCGACGACCGTGCGCAGCTCGGCCGGCGTCAGCCCCGCGACCGGCGAGGCGACCTCGGCCGTGGTCCCGGGCACGCGGGGCTGCGGCCCGGTCGTCGGGCTGGACGGCTCGGTGGGCGGCGGGACGGTGGACTCGGCGACAGGCGCAGCCCCGGCCTCGACCGGGTCGGGCGCGTCGCCGCAGGCGGTCAGGAGCGCGGCCGTCGCGAGGGAGAGCCCGAAGCCCACCGCCGAGACGCCGCGGCGGGCGCGAGCGTGCATCGGCGGACGGTACCCCGGGGGGCATCGCCCGCCGGGGAGGCTCAGCCCCCGGTGGGCGGCTTGGGCTCGCGGGGCAGGCCGAGGACCTTCTCGCCCACGATGTTGCGCTGGATCTGGCTGGTGCCGCCCCAGATGGTCTCGGACCGGCTGAAGAAGAAGGCCGACACCATCGGGCTGACCTCGTAGGCCTCCCGCCCCTCGGCCCGCGCCGTGCCCGGCCACGACCCCTTGGCCGGGCCGACGGTCGAGAGCAGCGAGTCGGCCCCGAAGATGTCGAGGGCCAGCTCCATGGCCTCCTTGTGCATCTCCGACCAGAACATCTTGTTGGTGGCGCCCAGGGCGGCGGTGCCCATGTCGCGCTTGCCGGTGAGGTTGGCGGTCAGGTTGCGCAGGCCGTGGATCCGGAGGATCTGGATCTTGGTGTGGTACTTGGCCAGGCCCTGGCGGATCAGCGGGTCGTCGATCCTCCCGTTGGCCCGGGCCTCCTCGACCAGCAGGCGGTACTCCTCCTCGAAGCGGCGGTGGCCGGTGGTGGCCGACATGCCCCGCTCGAAGCCGAGGGTCGAGTTGGCGACCGTCCAGCCGTTGTTGACGCCGCCGAGGACGTTCTCCTTCGGGCAGCGGGCGCCGTCGAAGAAGACCTCGTTGAACTCGTCGGTGCCGTCGGGCTGGACGATGCCCCGGACCTCGATGCCCTCCTGCTGCATCGGCACGAGCAGGTAGGAGATGCCGGCCTGCTTCTTCACGTCCGGGTCGGTGCGGGCCAGGACGAAGCAGTAGTCGGCGAACTGGGCCTGCGTGGTCCACACCTTCTGGCCGGTGATGACCCACTCGTCACCGTCGAGCACGGCCTTGGTCTTGAGCGACGCCAGGTCCGATCCGCTCTCGGGCTCGGAGAAGCCCTGGCACCAGCGCACCTCGCCCTTGAGGATCTGGGGCAGGAAGTGCTTCTTCTGCTCCTCGGTGCCGTACTGCAGGATCGTCGGGCCGACGAGGGTGTCGCCGAAGAAGTCGGCCCGCATCGGCGCCTTGGCCCGGGAGAACTCCTCGCTGAGGACGACGCCCTGGATCGTCGTCAGGCCCTTGCCGCCGTACTCGACCGGCCAGGTGGCGCAGATCCAGCCGCCGTCGAAGAGCTTCTTGGTCCACTCGTCGTTGAACGCCGCCTTCTCCTCCGGCGTCATCGAGAAGCCCTCGTCGAACCAGCCGTCGGGCAGGTTCGCCTCCAGCCAGGTCCGGATCTCGGTGCGGAACTCCTCGGCCTCGGGCGGGTACGTCAGGTCCATGTCGTCATGCTGACGCGCTGCGCCCGGCCCCGCCAAAGGGCCTCAGCCGGGCAGCGGCTCGTCCAGCTGGCCGTCGCCGTCGGCGTCGAGGCAGCGGTCCGGGTCCTTCCGCTCGACCAGGCACGTCCCGCCGCGGACGATGTAGGTGAACCGGCCGTCGCCGTCGGGGTCGACGCAGTCCGGGTCCTGGCCCTCGGTGCAGGGACCCCCGGGGTACATGAACGGCGAGTAGAGCCGGTCGCACCCGGGCGGGGCCCACTCCGGGTCCACGACCGTGCCCACGGTGCAGGACGGTCCCGTCGACGCCGTGTAGTCCCGCGCCGCCGGCCTCTCCTCGGTCGTGGGGGCGTCCTCGGTCGTCGCCTCGGTCGACGGGGTCGATGTCGTGGCGTCGTCCCCGGACCGGTCCTCGCCGTCGCCCCCGCACGAGGCGACGACGAGACCGGCGACCAAGGCCGCCACCAGCACCCGCCTCACTGCGAGTCCGGGTAGCCGGCGTGGCCGTCGCCGTCGAGGTCGGCGCACTCGCCGCCGGCGATGGGCGAGGCCATGCACTCACCGCCCCCGATCAGGTACACGTACGAGCCGTCGCCCTCGGGGTCGATGCAGTCGGGGCTGGACCCGGGGCTGCACGGCTGACCCGGCACGAGCGCCGGAGCGGTGGTCGTCGGGGGCGGGTCGGTGACCGGCGGCGGGGCCGTCGTCGTCGACAGCGGGCCGGTCGAGGACGGCGGGGGCGGCGTGGTCGTCGAGGACCCGGGCGTGAACGTCGTGGGCGTCGAGGTCGGAAGCGGCGACTCGGTGGTCGTCGTCGACGGCTCGGTGGTGGGGGCGTCGGTCGTCGGGACCGCCGTGGTGGTCCGGCCGGGGCCGGCCTGGACCGAGCCCTCGGGCTCGTCGGCGCCGATGGCGAGGGCCCCGATCCCCGCCGCGATGACCAGGGCGGCGGCGGCCAGGACGATCCCGCCCTGGCGGTTGCGCCGGCGGGCCCGCCGAGCGGCGAGGCGGTCGTCGATCCCCTCCCGGGTGACCCCGCCGGCGGTGACGGGGTCGGCGGCGGCCGTCAGGCGGGCGGCCAGGTCGTGCTCGAAGGTGTCGGTGTCGGTGCTCATCGGGAGATCTCCTCTCGCAGCTGGCCGAGCGCTCGGTGCAGGGTGGACTTCACGGTCCCCACCCGCATGTCGAGCACCTCGGCGATCTCGTCCTGGGTCATGTCGCCGTAGAACCGGAGGACCACGACGGCCCGCCACGCCGGCCGCAGCCGGGACAGGGCGTCGAGGAGCTCGCGGGCGTCGAGGGCGCTCGGCGTGGGCGGCTCGTGGACGACCCGCAGCTCGCGGCTGCGGCGCTTCCCGGCCCGGCGGGCGCCGTGGACCACGCAGGTCCGCAGGTAGCCGCCGGGCCGGTCGAGCCGGTCCCAGCGCTCGTACACCTGGGCGAAGGCGTCCTGCACGACCTCCTCGGCCACCGCCTCGGAGCCCACGAGGAGGTAGGCCAGGCGGGTCATCGGGACCCGCTCGGCGTGGAACAGGTCGTCGAAGCCGCCGATCCCCGCCCGATCGCCGGACGGGACGACGGCCAGGGGCGGGGGTGCCATGGGCTCCACCTCGTGCTCTCTGGTCATGGACATCACATCCCGACGAGTCCCGAGTCCCCAGGTTCGTTCCCGGTGCTCCCTCGTTCAGCGACCCGGCGCCCAGTCCACCGCGCCGGCGCCGCCGGCGACGGCGACGAGGGCCTCGGCCAACCGGTCGAGGTCCGAGGCCACGACGGGGATGGCGGCCTCGACCATCCGCCCGTGACCCACCTCGCCCGGCACCTGGAGGCGGACGGCGAGGACAGCGTGGCCCCAGGCGTCGAGCTGCACCACCGTCCAACGGACGTGCAGCGCCCACCGGTCCTCGGGGCGGGGCGAGCCGGCCTCCCAGACGACCACCGGCTCCGGGCCCGGCGTCGCCCGCAACCGTTCCGCCACCTCGGCCAACCCCGCGGGGTCGATGTACACCTCGAGCCGCCCGCCCATCACGCCGTCGGAGGCGACGACGTCGAGGCAGAGGGAGGGATCGTCGTACGGCACGCGGGCGATGCGGATCCCCTGGTCCATCGGGCGAGGTTGGCACGAGCGGCACGGCTCCGGGCCACGGGTTCGGGGGCGGAGGACCCGGGTCGCCGTACGATGCCGCCCATGACCGACGTCGTCGCCGATCCACCGTCGACCGAGGCTCCTGCGAAGGCTGCGCGCTGGACGGCGCAGTGGAAGGAGCTCTACGAGGAGGTCATCACCTCCGGCCTGTGCACGGGCTGCGCCGGGTGCGTGATCTCCTGTCCCCACGACGTCATCGGCTACGACCACGTCTCCGGCGGCTACAAGCCCTTCCACCTCGAGGAGGAGCTGGGCGCCGGCGACTGCGGCCACGGCCAGAAGGGCTGCACCACCTGCACCCGGGCCTGCCCCCGCTACCAGCACTGGGAGACCCAGGCCGACGAGCACCTCTTCGGCCGGGTGCGGGAGACCGACGAGCTGTCGGGCATCTACTCCGACATCCTCCTGACCCGGGCCTCGGACGAGGCCGTGCACGAGATGGGCCAGGACGGCGGCCTCGTCACCGCCATGCTCCTCTGGCTGCTCGAGGAGAAGTACATCGACGGCGCCCTGGTCAGCTACCTGGAGGGCGACGGCTCGAGCTGGAAGGCAGTCCCCGGGCTGGCCACCACGCCCGAGGAGATCAAGGCCGCCGCCGGGTCCCGCTACACCTACTCGGCCAACACGCTCGCCCTGCCCGAGGCGCAGGAGCGGGGGTTGAAGGACCTGGCGCTGGTCGGGATGAGCTGCCAGACGTCGGTGCCGCCGATCATGTGGAGCCGCAAGGTCGGCAAGGTGTCGAAGCCGATCAAGTTCAACATCGGCCTGCTCTGCTCGAAGACCTTCGACGACGCCATCTTCGAGGAGCTGTTCGAGGCCAAGTACGGCCTGACCCGGGCCATGATCAAGAAGGTCAACATCAAGGGCGTCTTCCAGATCTGGACCCACGACGGGGAGTACCACGAGGTCCCCCTCAAGGAGTGCCACGCCTGGACCCGCGAGGGCTGCAACCACTGCCCCGACTTCGCCGCCGAGCACGCCGACATCTCCACCGGAGGCATCGGCAAGTACAACGACTGGACGCTGACGATCGTGCGGACCGAGCTGGGCCGCGAGGTCATCCAGCGGCTCGTCGCCGCCGGGCGGATCGAGACCCGGCCGGGCGACGACGACCCCGGCGCCATCGCCCTGATGCACAAGCTGGCCCGCAAGAGCCGCACCCGCTGGCCCAAGGAGGGCGTCCCGGTGATGACGCCCCGGATGATGCCCCCGCTCCCGCCCAAGAAGCCGAAGACCGCCGCCGACCCCGGTGCCGATCCAGCCGCCGCCTCGCCGCCCGTCGCCGGTCCCGACGGCTCGCTGCCCACCGGTGCCGCCGCCGAGCCGGGCGTGCTGGCCGCCGGCGACGCCACGCCGGGCGAGGGGGACGCGGTCGAGGGCGCGCCGACGTCGGCCGCCACCGAGACCGAGGAGCGGACCGTCACCGGTCCCGACGGGAGCGTCGACGCCGGCTGAGCGTCGCCGCCCGTCAGCCGATCAGGACAGGGTCTCGTCCCGGCAGCCGTCGACGATCGCCTGGACGTCCTCGGGCAGCGGCGCCGGCTCGGTCTCCAGGTCCTCGTTGAGCTCCTTGAAGTCCTCGAAGGGGATGCCCCCGTCGGGGTTCGAGATGCCGTCGTAGGTGCACTGGCAGACGTCGCGGGCCTCGTCGGCGGCGAGCCGCTCGCCCTCGCCGTCCCGGCTGGTGAGGACCTCCTCGCACCCCTCGGTGAAGTTGTCCTCGGTGGTGGCGCCGTACTTGTCCGGGATGGGCCGGTTGTGCGAGCAGGCGCCGAGGGCGACCGCGGCGACCAGGACGAGACCGGCGAGCCGGGCCTTGCGAGAAGAGCGTGCGGTGAGCGACATGCGACCGACGAGGCTACCGGCCCCCTCCGGGGACCCCCGAATCAGGCGGGGGCGGTGCCCAGCTCGCGGGCCCGGGCCAGGACGTCGTCGAGCATGGCCGGGGTGAGGCGACCGGTGAAGGTGTTCTGCTGGCTGACGTGGTACGAGCAGAGGATCGTCCGGCCGTCGGGCAGCGGGACCTCGACGCCGTGGCCGAACCGCGGGCGCGGCCGAACGCCGAGGATCCCGCACAGCACCTGGTAGCCGAAGCCGCCCAGCACCATCAGGACCCGCACGTCGGCCAGCAGGGCCAGCTCCCGCTCGAGGTAGGGCCGGCACGTGTCCCGCTCGATCGGCAGCGGCTTGTTGTCGGGCGGGGCGCAGCGGACCGGGCAGGTGATCCACGCGCCGCTGAGCGTCAGGCCGTCGTCCCGGCTCACCGCCTCGGGCTGCGAGGCGTAGCCGGCCCGGTGGAGGGCGGCGTAGAGGACGTCGCCCGAGCGGTCACCGGTGAAGATCCGTCCGGTGCGGTTGGCGCCGTGGGCGGCCGGGGCCAGCCCGACGATGGCCAGGTGGGCGTCCGGGTCGCCGAAGCCGGGGACCGGACGGGCCCAGTAGTCCTCGTCGCGGAAGGCGGCCCGCTTCACCCGGCCGACCTCCTCCCGCCAGGCGACCAGGCGGGGGCAGGCCCGGCAGTCGACGATCTCGGCCTCCAGGGCGGCCAGCGCCACCCGGTCGGTCCGGCTCACCCTGCGCCCTCGACGTCCCCGGTGTCCTCGGCGCCCACCTCGACCTGGACCCGCTTCAGGTGGGGCGCCAGCCACCGGGAGATCAGCAGGGCGCCGGCGTCGCGGAAGTGCAGCCCGTCGTAGCGGAGGTACACGCCGTCGATCGACTCCTTGCACTCCCCCTCCGGGCAGACGAACCCGGCCAGGTCGATCGTCTGGGCCTGCGGGCTCTCCTCGGCCACCTGCTCGGTGACCTCGTTGATGCAGTCCTGCCGCTCGTCGAACCGCTCGGTGTCGCCGTCGGGCGCCAGCGGCCCCGACGGCGCGGTGACCAGGTCGACCACCGCACCGCGGGCGGCGAGGGTCTCGACCGCGGCCGACAGGCGGGCGTGCCAGCGGCGGTCGTACTGCGGGCTGCACGGCCAGGAGTCCTGGCCCTCGATCGGCACCGGCTCGATCCCGCCGAAGGCGCCGAACAGGACCATGACCACGTCGGGCTCGTACTGGGTGATCAGGTCCGGCCACTCGCCGCTGCAGTCGCGGACGAAGGTGGCGTCGGGCGGCGGCTCCGACCCGGCGTCGCGCATCAGGGTGCAGCCGACCCGGGCGCCGTTGACCGTGGTGAGCCCGAGCACCGACTCCTGGTACACGAAGCCGTCCTCGGCCAGCGAGAAGGCGACCGAGTCGCCCACGACGAGGACGACCGGGTCGATCAGCTCCTCGACCCGTGCCACCGGTGCGGTGGTGGACGAGGCCGTCTCGCCGGCCGGCGGGGCCGTGGTGGTGACGACGACCCGCTCGGCCGCCTCGCGTGGCCCGAGGTCTGGACGGGTGGGCTCGTCCGAGGCGGGCGCGGCGTCGACCGCCCCGATCGACCCGACGAGCAGGGCCATGACGGCCGCGGCGACGCCGATCGGCGCCAGCCGGACCGACGGCCAGCTCCACCGGCGCTGGAGGATCGGCTGCTCGACGAACCGCCAGCTGAGCACGGCGACGAGCAGCGACGTGAGGACCCGCGCGGCGGTGAGGGACCAGCCGTCGAGCCCGAGGTCGGCCTCGCCGAGGAAGCGGTAGATCGGCCAGTGGTACAGGTACAGCCCGTAGCTGATCGCGCCGAGGTACCGCAGCGGGGACAGGGCCAGGATGGGGGCGACCAGGCTGGGCCCGGGCGTGCTGATGTCGAGGATGATGACCACCGCGGCCAGCCCGCAGGCCAGCAGCCCGCCCCGGTAGAGCACCGCCGAGGTGCCGTCGAGGGTCAGCCACATCAGGGCGAGGAAGCCGACGGCGCCCAACGAGCCCAGCGAGAGCCAGCTCCGGACCCGGCCCTCCACCGGCCGCACGCCGCCCCCGACCCGCTGGAAGCAGGCGGCCGCCGCCCCCAGCAGGATCGCCGCGACCCGCGTGTCGGTGCCGAGGTAGAGGCGCTCGACGGTGGCGCCGCTGAGCGAGCCGACGATCATCCCGCCGGCCGACAGGAGCGCGCCGGCGAGGGCGACGGTGCCGAGCAGCCGGACGCGCCGCTCCCGGCTGCGGTTGCGGCCGATCCCCTTCGGCCACCGCCGCTGGAGCGACAACACGCCCAGCACGACCAGCGGCCACACCAGGTAGAACTGCTCCTCGATGGCGAGGCTCCAGGTGTGCTCGAGCCACGACGGCGTGAGGCTCTGCTCCCAGTAGCCGTTGCCGCCGAGGATCGCCTGCCAGTTGGCGACGTAGCCGAGCGTGGCCAGCCCGGCGTCGCGCAGGTCGCCCCGCGCCGCCGGGAGCACCTGCCACCGGGCGACGATCCCGACGACGACCAGCATCACCACCAGCGCGGGCAGCAGCCGGCGGACCCGCCGGCCCCAGAACGGCCCGAGGCGGATCGTCCCGGTGCTCCGCCACTCGGCGACGAGCAGCGAGGTGATCAGGTAGCCGGACAGGGTGAAGAAGAGGTCGACGCCGAGGTAGCCGCCCTCGAGGTGGCCGGCGTGGAACCACAGGACGACGGCCACGGCGACGCCCCGCAGCCCGTCGAGCGCCGGGATGTGGGCCAGCTTGACCCGCCCCTCGTCCTGGGCGCCCGCCTGGTCCGACATCGGCGCGGATCGTACTTGTCGGCCCCTGCCGGGCCCCAGCGTGGGACGGGTGGGGGCGCCCCGGCGCGCCGCTAGGTTGCCCAGCCATGGCCCGGCGCTCCACCCCCCCGCCCCCGACCCGGGTGCTCTTCGTGCGCCACGGCAAGACGCCCACCACGGGTGCCGTCCTGCCGGGCCGGGCACCCGGTCTGCACCTGGCCGACGAGGGGGTCCGCCAGGCGGAGGCGGCCGCCGAGCGGATCGCCGGTCTGAAGAAGGTCGACGCCGTCTACGCCTCACCGTTGGAGCGCACCCGGGAGACGGCGGCGCCCATCGGCAAGGCCCTCGGACTGCGCGTCAAGGTCGACAAGGGCCTCCTCGAGGCCGACTTCGGCGACTGGACCGGGGCCGAGCTCAAGGAGCTGCGCAAGCTCCGCGAGTGGAAGGCGGTGCAGGGCGCGCCCAGCGCCTTCCGCTTCCCCGGCGGCGAGTCCTTCGCCGAGATGCAGGCCCGCATCGTCGGCGCCACCCGCCGCCTCGTGGCCGCCCACCCCGGCGGCACGATCGTCCTCGTCAGCCACGCCGACCCCATCAAGGCCGTGCTCAACGAGGCCCTCGGCGCCCACCTCGACCAGTTCCAGCGCATCGTCGTGTCGCCCTGCTCGATCTCGGCGGCGGCCTACGGCGAGCTGGGCACCGTCGTCCTGGCCGTCAACACCACCGCCGGCGACCTCGCCGCCCTGGTCCCGTCCTGACCCCCATGTCCCGTTCGATGAGGATCCCGCATGGCCGATAGCCACGACTTCGAGGCGGTCGACCGCTTCACCGCCGGCACCCTGGGCGAGCCCGGGGCCCGCACCTTCCTGTTCCAGGCCCAGGCCGGGAACCGCCAGGTCACCGTCAAGTGCGAGAAGCAGCAGGTCGCGGCGCTCGCCGAGTACCTGCAGGGCGTCCTGGCCGACCTGCCGGCGGTCGAGGGCGGCGCCGAGACGGCCGTCGACCTGGCCCTCGCCCCGCCCTACGACCCCGACTGGGCGGCCGGCACCCTGTCGGTGGCCTACGACGACGTGGCCGACCGCATCGTCATCCTCATCGAGGAGGTCGGCGAGCTCGACGACGAGGACGACGACGACGCCCTCCCCGCCGACGACGACGATCGGTCCAGCCTCCGGGTCCGCCTGACCCGGGCTCAGGTGACGGCGCTGGTCGACCACGCCGTCGAGCTGGTCGAGGGCGGCCGGCCCCCGTGCCCGATCTGCGGCCACCCGAAGGGTCCGGACCACGCCTGCCCCCGGACCAACGGCCACGGCCCGCCCCGCTGACCAGCCCGTGCCCGCCCCCGAGCCCCTGGACCGGCTGCGGTGCGGCCCGCTGGAGCTCCTCGGGCGGATCGTCGACAGCAGCAACGGCACGTTCCTGGCCTCCGTCGGCGAGGTCGACGACGACCCCCGCCCCGTCACCGACGGGGATCCCGACCCGATGGCCGACGTCGGCGCCCAGGTCTGCGTGGAGGACGCGACCCCGGACGAGGAGGGGTGGGAGGACGCCGACCCGGAGACCGACCCCGACACCGGCTCCCGCCCGCCCGGGCTGATGGCGGTGTACAAGCCGCTCGCGGGCGAGCGTCCGCTGTGGGACTTCCCGGAGGGGCTGTACCGCCGGGAGATCGCCGCCTACGAGCTGAGCGTCGCCCTGGGCTGGGACCTGGTGCCGGCCACCGTCGAGCGTGACGACGTCCTCGGCGTCGGGTCGCTGCAGCGCTTCGTCGAGGCCGACTTCGCCCGGCACTACTTCGTGCTGCGGGACGAGGAGCGCTACGACGACCAGCTCCTCCGGATGGGCGTCTTCGACCTGCTCGCCAACAACACCGACCGCAAGGGCGGCCACGTGCTCGTCGACGACGAGGAACACATCTGGGGCATCGACAACGGCCTCTGCTTCTCGACCGAGGCCCGGCTGCGCACCGTCATCTGGGACTTCGCCGGCGACCCGATCCCGGCCGACCTGCTCGAGGCGGTCGCCGCCCTCGTCGACGGCGGCCTGCCCTCGACCCTGACCGACCTCCTGCTCGACGAGGAGTGCGACCAGCTGGTCCGCCGCTGCCGCGTCGTCCTCAGCGCCAAGCAGATGCCCCACGACCCCACCGGCCGCGCCATCCCCTGGCCCCTCGTCTAGGCAAGGACCAGGAAGCACCGCTCCCGGGGCGATCGGTGCCGTCAGACGACGGCGAGGGTGCGGCGGGCACCGGAGCGACCGGCCTCGTAGGCGGCCCGGCTGATCGCGAGCGGGGCCCGGGCCAGCTCGACCAGGGGGCCGGCCCACTCGGTGACCAGGCCGTCGGCCACGTCGAAGGTGCGCAGGGCGGTGGCGTCGATGACGTCGAGCAGCTCGGTGCCGGCCACCTTGAGGGCGCCGACGCCCTCGGCCGCCAGGCCCACGCCGGTCATCAGGGTCCGGCTGCCGAGGCCGGTGTCGTCGACGACGGTCGGCTCGGGGGTCGGGGTCTCGGTCAGGGCCATGGGGGCCTCCCGGCTGTCGGGGGACGCCGCGCACGGTACGGACCCTCGCTGACATCTCCGTGGCCCGCGGGTGAGCGGTGGTGGAACGTCCGCTTGCGATCGCGAGCAGGGTCAGGTGGCGAAGGCCAGCTCGACGAAGGGCGGCGCCGCGCCCGGCTCGGCCCGCCCGACCACGACCAGGGCGACGGGCCCGCCGTCGAGACCCGGCGGCCGGGGCCCGAAGGACGACGAGCCCTCGACCCCGCCCTCGGTGTCGAGCCCCGAGAGGTACGCGTCCAGCGCCTGCCACTGCGCCAGCGACAGCGATGCGGCCGGGACGCCGAGGCCCTTGATCCACTCGCCCTCGTAGGTCGACGTGATCGTGCCGCGGGGCCAGCCGTCGGCGACGGTGACGGTGGTGACGTCGAAGTGCTCGTCCAGGGCGGCGACCACGACCGGGCCGTCGGGATCCGTGCGGACCACCACCGTGCCCGAGCCGGTCACCGGGCCCTCGGCGTCGGAGAGCGTCCAGCCGACGAGGACCACGTCGGGGTCGGACGTCGGCTCGGTGCCGGTGGCGAAGGCCACCGGGCCGACGTCGGCCAGCCGGTCGTTCAGGTACCCGACGGCCACGCCGGCGGGCCCATCGGCGTCGGCGTCGGACCAGAGCGGCTCGAGGTCGTCGACCGAGAGGCCCTGCGGCAGCCCGATCGCCGGCTCCGACGGAGCCTCGGCCGGCCATTCGAAGGCCAGCTCGGTGAAGGGCGGGGCCACGCCGGGGTCGGTGCCCGGGAGGATCTCGACGGGGGTGGCCACGAGGGTGGTGGGGCCGGGCGCCATGACCTGGTCGTCGAAGGACACCGATCCGCCCTCCAGCGACGGGGCCACGACCGGGAGCACGTCCGTGGACCACGTGTCGAGGCGCAGGTTCGACGGCCGGGGCCCGGCCCCCATGGCCCAGGCGCCGTCGTAGGTGCCGGTCACCGAGCCGTCGAGACCGGATCCCCCGACGACCAGGGCGGTGAGGTCGTAGGCCTCGGACACCACGGCCATGACCGACCAGCCCTCCCGCTCCCTCCGGAGGTAGGCCTCCGCCTCGGGGCTGTCGTCGCGCCCGTCCGGGGCGGTGAGGCGGAACGTCCCCCGGTACCACCCGGGCGAGCCGTCGACCGCCTTCCAGCGACCGCTGTTGCCGTAGCCCGGCTCGCCGAAGCGGTCGTCGAGGTAGCGGGCGAAGTAGAGCGGCGCGACCGAGGGCTGGCCCGGTTCGTCGGGCCCGACCGCGGCCACGTCGGCGGCCGTGGGCGTCCACAGGGGGAGCAGGTCGTCGGGGGTGAGGCCGTCGGGCAGGCCCGGGACGGCGGGGGCGGGCCCGGCCGGGAGGTCGCCGGGCCCCGCCGGCCCGACGTCCTCCCGACCCCCGCTTCCCCGGATCGACGCCACCAGGCCGACCGCGCCCAGCAGCAGGACGACGACGGCGGCCACCACCGGCCACCGTGGCCGCCGCGGCGTCCCGAGCGCAGTGCGGGTGCCGACGGGGACGACCGGGTCGGCGATCCCGACGACGGCGATCCCGGCGTCGGTCCCGTCGGCGTCGGGGATGTCGGCGGCCCGCCGCCGCAGCATGGCCCGGACCTCGTCCTCGAACACGGCGCTCACGGCTCGATCTCCTTCCGGAGGGTGTGGAGGCCACGGCGCACGAGCGTGCGGACCGTGGCCGGGCGGCAGCCGAGGACCTCGGCGATGGCGGTGTCGGGGAGGTCCTCGTAGAAGCGGAGGACGATGGCGGTGCGGGGGCGCTCGGCCAGCGTCGCCAGGGCGTCCCAGAGCTCGTCGGCCCCCAGGCCCGGGTCCTCGACCGGCGTCGGGCGGTAGGCCCGGGCCGTGCGCTGGCGCCGCAGCCACGAGCGGCAGCGGTTCACCACCGCCGTGCGGAGGTAGGCGGGCGGATCGGCGATGGCGGCCCAGCGGGGGCGCAGGGCGAGGACGGCGTCGTGGACGACCTCCTCGGCGACCTCGGCGTCCGAGGTGAGCAGGTACGCCAGCCGCACCAGCGCCACCCGCCGCTCGGCGTAGAGGGCGACGAGGGACTCGGGCCAGGCCTCGTCGGTGGGGGGCGGCTCGGTGGGCACCATCACCTTCCAGGACGCACGACGTCCGTCCGCCGTTTCACACCCGTCCGCGTCCGGTGACGGACGTCATCTGGACGGGGACGACGGCGAGGAGGATGGTTAACGACGTTATGTGAACGCTGTTACGTGAACACTGTTCACATGGCTCACCCACCCCGCCCCGAAGGGAACCCGTCCCATGTTGAGCCGCCTCGCCCACCTGACCGTGCGCCGCCGGGTGCTCGTCCTCGTCCTGGCCACCGTCGGCTTCGTGCTGGCCGGGGCCATCGGCGGCGGCGTCGCCGAGCACCTCTCCTCCGGCGGCTTCGACGACCCCGCCTCGGAGTCGTCGCAGGCCGAGGACGCCCTGGAGGACACCTTCGGCACCGGCGCCCCCAACGTCCTCCTCCTGGTCACCGCGGCCGAGGGCACCGACGTCGACGGCCCGGCCGTCACCGCCTCGGCCGAGGCGCTGGTCGCCGAGCTCGAGGCCCAGCCCGACATCGCCGAGGTCGCCTCCTACTGGACCCTCGGCCGGCCACCGCCCCTCCGCTCGGCCGACGGCACCGAGGCGATCATCGTGGCCCGCATCGAGGGCGACCAGTCCCACATCGTCGAGCGTGGCACGGAGCTGCGCGACGAGCTGAGCGGCCCGATCGACGGCGGCTCGGTGGCGATCGGCGGCTACGCCGGGACCTTCGCCGACGTCAACCACACGATCGAGCGGGACCTGCTCCGGGCCGAGATGATCGCCCTCCCGATCACGATCCTCCTCCTGCTGCTCATCTTCCGGGGCGTCGTCGCCTCGCTGCTGCCGCTGGCGATGGGCGCGCTGTCGATCGTCGGCACCTTCCTGGTCCTGCGGGGGCTCGCCGGCGTGACCGAGGTGTCGATCTTCGCCCTCAACCTGACGACGGCCATGGGGCTCGGGCTGGCCATCGACTACAGCCTGTTCATGGTCTCCCGGTACCGGGAGGAGCTGGCCGCCGGGTTCGAGCCGGGGGTCGCCGTGGTCCGCACCGTCCGCACCGCCGGCCGCACCGTCGCCTTCAGCGCCCTGACCGTCGCCGCCTCGCTGTGCGCCCTGCTGGTGTTCCCGCAGGCCTTCCTGCGGTCCTTCGCCTACGCCGGCGTGGCCGTGGCCGCCCTGGCCGGGATCGCCGCCGTCGTCGTCCTCCCCGCCCTGCTCGCCGCCCTCGGCCACCGGGTCGACGCCCTCTCGCTGCGGCGCAAGGCCCCCAAGCCGGTCGGCGAGGGCGTGTGGCACCGGGTCGCCACCGTCGTCATGAAGCGGCCCCTGCCCGTCATCACCGTCGTGGTCGTCGCCCTGGTCCTGCTGGGCAGCCCGTTCCGCCACATCGAGCTGGGCCGGCCCGACGACCGGGTGCTGCCCGCCTCGGCCGAGAGCCGCCAGGTCAACGACACGCTGCGGGAGGACTTCGACTCGAACGAGGCCGGCGCCCTGTCGGTCGTGGTCCCCGACACCGGTGGCGCCGGCGACGAGGCCATCGCCGCCTACGCCACGTCGCTGTCCGAGCTGGAGGGCGTGGCCCGGGTCGACGCCGTCACCGGCGTCTACATCGCCGGCCAGGCGATCCCCGTCGGCCCCGAGCTGACGGACCGCTTCGCCGGCGACGGCGCCACCTGGCTGTCGGTCGTCCCCTCGGTCGAGCCGGTCTCCCCCGAGGGCGAGGCGCTGGTCCACGACGTCCGCGACGCCGAGGCCCCGTTCGAGACGCTCGTGGCCGGCGAGGCGGCCCAGCTGGTCGACGGGAAGGACTCGATGTTCTCCCGGCTGCCGCTGGCCCTCGGGATCATCGCCGGCATCACCTTCGTGCTCCTGTTCCTGATGTTCGGGAGCGTGCTGGTGCCGCTCAAGGCCCTGGTCCTCAACCTGCTCAGCCTGACCGCCACCTTCGGCGCCATGGTCTGGATCTTCCAGGACGGCAACCTGTCGGGCGCCCTGGACTTCACGCCGACCGGCTCGATCGACTCGACCAGGCCGATCCTGATGTTCTGCATCGCCTTCGGCCTGTCGATGGACTACGAGGTCTTCCTCCTCTCCCGCATCAAGGAGGAGCACGACGCCGGCCACGACAACGTCACCTCGGTCGCCGTGGGCCTGGAGCGGACGGGCCGCATCGTCACCGCCGCCGCCCTGCTGATCAGCGTCGTGTTCCTGGCCTTCGGCACCAGCCAGGTCAGCTTCATCAAGCTGTTCGGCATCGGCCTGACCCTGGCGGTGCTGATGGACGCCTTCGTCATCCGGGGCACCCTCGTCCCCGCCTTCATGCGCCTCGCCGGCGACGCCAACTGGTGGGCCCCGCGCTGGATGCGCTGGATCCACGACCGGATCGGCATCTCCGAGAGCGTGGACCTGGGCGACGACGAGCCGGGCCCTAGCCTCGACCTGTCCGACCGCTCCGACGACGAGGAGCGGCTGCCCGTGGGAGCCCGGTGACCCGATGAGGAGAGGTACGACCGCCCGACCCCGCTCCCGCCGGGGCGAGGGCGAGCGGCTCCGGGAGGAGATCCTGGCCGCCGCCGAGGCGCTGCTGGTGGAGACCGCGTCGGAGGACGCGGTCTCCATCCGCGCCGTGGCCCAGGCCGTCGGCGTCACCCCGCCGTCGATCTACCGGCACTTCGCCGACAAGGACATGCTCCTGCTGGAGGTGTGCCGGCACAGCTTCACGCACTTCTCGGCGGCCCTGGAGGAGGCGCTCGACGCCGGCGCCACCGCCGAGCAGCAGATGCTGGAGCTGGGCCACGCCTACATCCGCTACGCCCGGGAGTACCCCGAGCACTACCGCATCATGTTCATGGCCCGGTTCGAGCTGTCGGCCCAGGCCTACGCCGAGGAGATGGTGTCGGCCGGCTCCAGCTTCAACCTGCTGATGCGCATCTCGCAGCAGCTGATCGACAGCGGCCGGCTGCAGCCCGAGGTGGCCGAGCGGGGCCCGCTCCACGTCGGCATCCTCTTCTGGTCGGCCGTCCACGGCCTGGCCTCGCTGCTCGTCGCCAAGCCCGGCCTCCCCTGGCCCGACCGCACCGCCCTGGAGGACGACCTCCTCCGCGCCATCATCGACGGCCTCCTGGTTCCCGAGGTCCCGGAGGACTAGGAGGCCGAGACCTGGTCCTCACGTCCTCCGGGAGACGGTGACCACGGGCGGCTGCGCAGGTGGATCACCTCGCTGCCAGGCCTCGAACCCGGCGTGGGGCGCCCCTCGCCAGCGGATGCTGGCCAAGAGATCGTCGACGACGCCGCCGAGATCGGCGACGGGGTCGCAGGGCACGTCGAGGCCTGCGTCGACCGGCGTCACCCCGTAGCGGGCTCGCACCTTCGGCCCGAAGACCACCAGGTTCTGCGTCCCCGGCAGGGCGGCCGACGGCACCACGATCGCGGGCACGGCCAGGCCAGCAGCCCAACGTTGGCAGGGGCCATGGTCCTCGTCGACGAGCGCCTCCGGCTCGATCCCGTGCCGCCGAGCGTTGTCGAAGTCGACCTCGAGGGTCGTCTCGGGCAGCTCCACCTCCGCCACCCAGGGTCGGAGGAACCACTCTCGCGCGGCGACCGGATCGTCGACCCCGTGGAAGCGGAGTGCCTCCGCCCACGGCGTGAGCGGGTGCAGCGACCAGTACTGCGCGATCCGCCCGTCGGACACGTAGCGGCTCGGCCGCCGGTTCGGGCTGACCCAGAAGGGGGTGTCCCAGCTCGCCAGGCGGAAGGCCGTCACCCGTGTCATGTCGGGTGGAAGGAGCGCACCCCCGATGCCAGGTTGACCAGCAGGCGATACGACTCGGGGTCCTTCAGCTCATCGACGGGCCGACGATCGTCCAACGCCGGATGCGGCCGCAGCATCCACTGCACCGCTCCTCTGGCGGTCATGGCGTGGCGGAGGTGGTTCACGATCTTGGCGGTGATGACCACCCGCTCCCCCGCCTCGGCGCTCGGCTCCGTCGGATCGTTCGGGTTCGCCCAACGCCGGACCGACGTCTGCGACGCGTTCAGCAGCTCGGTCAGGTCCTCCACGGACAGATCACGCTTCCGTAACCACATGGCGGCGTCCTTGGCCCCGCCCCGCCACACCGGCTGCTCGTCGAGCACGTCGCGCAGAGCCTGGCGGATCCGTTCGACGGCGATCCGCAGATCGGCCCGGTCCCCGCGCTCGACGGCGCGCAGGGCGTGGATCACCGCGGTGAGCAGAGCCGAACGGAGGTACGGGTCCATCTCGCCCAGCGGTTCGGGCGTCTCCGGGATCGCCGCCGCCAGCTCCCGGATCTGCTCGGCCACGGCATCGGTGGTCTCCGAGGTCTCGAGGATCTGGCTCACCTCGTTGGCCAGGGCGAAGAGCGCTGGGGCCCGCTGCCAGAACTCCTCGACCGGGGGCCAGACGACAGCGACCACGCCGAGAGCGTACCGATGGGCCAGACACTGCGCGCGGAGCACCCGCTAGGCGTCCTCGGAGGCCTCGGGTGGGGCGGGGAGCTGGGCGAGGCGGCGGGCGACGGGCTCGACGTCGTCGGGCGGGAGGGCGATCTCGACCACCCGGCGCTCGGAGGTGACGACGATGATCTCGGCGTCGGCGCCGTGGAAGGCCTCGGTCTTGTAGCGGACCGGGCGGACGGTGACCTCGTGCGGCGGCTCGAAGGTGACCGGGGCCTGGCCCTGCCGGGTCACGAGGGCGACCTCGGTCGGGTCGTCGACCACGAAGCTGGCCTCACCGCCCTCGGTGCTGGGCAGCCGCAGCCGCCCGTCGACCCACGCCGCCCAGCCGCGCGAGGTCGTGCGGCGCGCCTTGCACGGGAGCGCCACCGGCTCGCCGGCGGCCAGGCGCTGGCGCCGGACGGCCAGCTCGCGCTTGGCCCGGCGGCCACGGAAGCGGGGGCTCTTGGAGGTCACGAGAGAGGGGGGACGCGGAGCGGCCCCGGGCGCTCCGCCCGGGGCCGCATCATACCGCGAAGCTCGATCAGCGGGCCTGGAGGGCCTCGATCAGCTTGGGCAGGACCTTGTGCACGTCGCCGACGATGCCGAGGTCGGCGATCCCGAAGATCGGGGCCTCCTCGTCCTTGTTGATGGCGATGATGTTCTTCGAGCCCTTCATGCCCACCATGTGCTGGGTGGCGCCCGAGATGCCGGCGGCGATGTAGACCGTCGGCTTCACGACCTTGCCGGTCTGGCCCACCTGGTAGGCGTAGGGCACCCACCCGGCGTCGACGATCGCCCGCGAGGCGCCGGGGGCGCCCTTGAGGATCTTGGCCAGGGTCTCGATCATGTCGAACTTGTCCGACTCGCCGAGGCCACGACCACCGGCCACCACGATGGCGGCCTCGTCGAGCTTGGGACCCGAGGTCTCCTCGACGTGGCGGTCGAGCACGGTGGCCGTGCCGCTGTTGCCGGTGTCGCCGGCGGCCAGCTCGGCCACCTCGGCGGCGCCGCCACCGGACTCCTCGGCCACGAACGACTTCGGGCGGAAGAGGGCCAGGGCGGGAGCGCCGGCGGCGAACTTGGTGGTCACGATCTGCGTGCCGCCGAAGATGCCGGTCGACACCTTCAGGGCATCGCCGTCGAGCTCCACGGCGGTGTTGTTCGAGATGACCGGCTTGTCGAGCTTCACCGACAGGCGGGCGGCGATGTCGCGGCCGTCGTAGGTGGTGCCGAAGAAGACGGCGTCGGGGGCCTCGGACTCGATGGCGGCGGCGAGGGCCGCGGCCACGTGGACGCCCTGGAGGCCGCTGACCTCGCCGGTCGCCCACACCTTGGTGGCGCCGTGGGCGCCCAGGGTGTCGGCGATGCCGTCGGCGCTGCCGCCGACGAACGCCTCGACGGTGTCGGCCAACTCGCGGGCCTTGGCGAGGATCTCGAGCGTGATCGGGGCGACCGTGCCCTCGTTCACCTCGACGTGGACCCAGATCTTGGAGAGAGCCATGTCTGTTCCTTCCGTCCTCAGAGGACCTTGAGACCGTCGAGGAAGCCGACGATCTTCTCGTGGGCGTCACCCTCGTCGACGATCTTCTCGCCGGCCTCGCGCTCGGGGGCGGCGGCGACGTCGACGATCTCCTGGCGGGCGCCGGCCCAGCCGACGGCGGAGGCGTCGAGGCCGAGGTCGCCGACGGTCTTGGTGTCGACCGGCTTGGACTTGGCCGCCATGATCCCCTTGAACGAGGGGTAGCGGGGCTCGACCACACCGGCGGTCACCGACACGAGGGCGGGCAGCGGGGCCTCGACCTCGTCGTAGCCGGCCTCGGTCTGGCGCTGGACCTTCACCTTGCCGTCGGCGATGTCGACCGACTTGGCGAAGCCCACCGACGGGACGTCGAGGAGGGCGGCGATCTGCTCGGGCACGACGCCCGTGTAGCCGTCGGACGACTCGACGCCGGCGAGGACCAGGTCGTAGTCGCCGGCGGCGCCGATGGCGGCGGCGAGGACCTTGGCGGTGCCGAGCGAGTCGGTGCCGGCCAGGGCGTCGTCGCTCACCAGGATGGCCTTGGCGGCACCCATGGCGAGGGCCTGGCGCAGGCCGGCGACCTCGCCGTTCGGGGCCATGGAGACGAGCGTGACCTCGCCCTCCCCGGCCTTGTCGACGAGCTGCAGCGCCATCTCAACGCCGTAGGTATCAGACTCGTCGAGGATGAGCTTCCCGTCCCGCTTCAGGGTGTGATCCGGGTTGAGAGCACCGGGATCGGCGGGGTCCGGGATCTGCTTGACACAGACGACCACGTTCATGTCGGGCAGTCTCGGTGGTCGATGGACGAGGCGCCAAATCCTGCCAGGCCACGGTTCGCACCCCTTCGGGTGGTCATGGCGGTCGCAGCGATCGGCCTGATCGCCTCGACCGCGATGGCCGCACCCGGGCGCCTGGTGGCCGGTGAGACGGCCGTGCTCCGCGCCGGCAACGACCTGCCCCGATGGGCCGGGTTGCCCCTCGAGGGGGTCATGCAGCTCGGCACCTCGGTGGCCGCCCTGGTGGTCGTCGCCGGGGCCGCCCTGCTGGGCCGGCGCCGGCTCGCCCTCACCACCCTCCTCGCCTGGGCGGCGGTCCGGGCGACCAGCGCGCTGATGAAGGTGGCCGTCGACCGGGGGCGCCCGCCCGCCCTGGTCGACGACGTCGTGCTCCGCCAGCACCTCCCGGCCGACGAGGGCTTCCCCTCGGCCCACTCCGCCACCGCCGCCGCCGTGGCCGTGGTCCTGGCCCGGGCCCACCCGCGGCTGCGGGCCCCGCTGGCCGTCCTGGTCGGACTGGTCGGCGGGGCCCGCATGTACGTGGGGGTCCACCTCCCCCTGGACCTCGTCGGCGGCTGGTGCCTCGGCCTCCTGGGAGGCCTCGGCGCCGTCGCCGCCGTCGAGCGCTGGGCGCCCCGGCCGGAGCCGGGACCCCCGCCGGTCAGCTGACGCCGACCGGCACCCCCTCCTCCCGGTGCCGATCGACATCGACGTCGACCGCGGCCTCCGGCGCCTCCTCGGCCGCCCGCACGGGCCGCGACCGGCGCAGGACCGCCGCACCCCCGATCACGACGACGACCATGAGGTACTGCGCTCCGGTGAGCCCGAGCAGGCGCTCGTCGTTCACCCGCAGCAGGTCGAGGAGGAACCGGAACGAGCCGTAGCAGACGCTGAACAGGCCGATCAGAGTCCCCGCCGGCCGGTTCCGCCGGGCCACCGCCCGGAACACGACGAACAGGACCACCAGGAAGAGGAGCTCGTAGAGCGCCGTCTGGTGGAACGTCGTGCCCGGGAGGACCGCCTGGTCACCGACCAGCGGCTCGTGCAGCTCGCCGCCGACGTAGCGGACGGCGAGCGGGAACGAGCTGCGGGAGCCGAAGTGCTCCCCGACGGCGAGGCACCCGACCCGGCCCAGGGCCAACCCGAGGGTCAGCCCCAGGCCGAGGCCGTCGGCGATCACCCACCGCTCCTCCACCGACATCTTCCTGAGGACGAGGGCCCCCACGACGATCGCCCCGGCGAAGCCGCCGGAGAACTGGAGCCCGCCCTCCTGGATGGCGAACACGTCGCCCCAGGAGGAGATGAGATCCAGGTTGGTGACCACCCACGTGAGGCGGGCGCCGGCGAAGCCGGCGAGCACGATCCGGGCCCCGACCAGGTAGACGGTCGCAGCCGGGACCCCGGCCACCCGGGCGACGTGGCGGATGGCGATGGCCATCCCGATCACGACGCCGAGGGCGGCCGTCAGCCCGAAGGTGTCGATGGTGGCGAACCCGAGGTCGACGTGGGGGAACGTCGAGTACGGGATCGTTGCGAGCAGATCGCTCATGATGCGCTCCTCGTGCCGGTCGTTGGCTCAGGCGGGGATGCGGACGTCGCAGACGCCGCCGTCGTTCCACATCGACGGCTTGTTCACGACGAACTTGCTCGACGAGATCTTGTCCTCCAGCGACTTCGGCACCTCGCCGAGGTTGTGCTGCACGTTGTGATCACCGAGGTCGTAGATGTTCTTGCCCGGGCCCAGGCAGACGGCGTCGCCCTGGTAGGTGTCGTGCTCGAACACGATCAGCCACTGGCCACCCGTGTTCTTGATCGACGAGATGCGGTCGCCCTGGCCGATCGACTCGTAGTTCTTGACGTTGCCGGTGAGGGTGCCGCCGCCCCCGCCGTAGCCGTCGTTCTTGTAGATGCTGGCCCGGGGGGCCGGGTCGCAGGCCGAGGAGGCCAGGCTGACGTAGGCCAGGGCCACGCTCGTGACGACGATCTTGAGGCCGCGGGTGAGGTTGATGCTCATGGTTCTGTTCCCTTTCGTGGTGGTGGCTCGCCTCACTGGGCGAGGGTGAAGTACTCGGACGAGGAGGCCAGCGAGGACCAGAGGGTCGGGAGCTGGCTGGTGGCCTGGAGCTGGCCGATCCAGTAGGTGGCGCCCGAGGCGTCGGCCGGCCGGTCGAGGACCAGGCAGTAGGAGCCGTCGGCCAGCGACGAGGCGTCGGCGAGGGTCGTGGCCTCGCACACCGTGGGCGTGGTGCCCTTGACGCGGTTGGTGGCGCCGTCCGAGCTGCGGATCAGCGACTTGGCCACGCTGGAGCGGGTGGTCCCGGTGTCGAGACGGCCGACCCAGTAGGCCAGGCCACCGCTGTCCGGGGCCCAGCCGAGGACGTCGTAGTAGAGGGCCGTCACGAAGCCCGTGTTCGTGCCACCGGCAGCGGTGAAGTAGGTCGCGCTGCTGAGGACCGACAGCTCGGCGGCGAGGAAGTCGCCCGAGGTCTCGAGGGCCGACTTCGTGGCCTGGAAGTCGGCATCCATCTCGGAGTCGCCGAGGTACAGCTGGCGGAGACCGGAGGTCCACACGGCGGCGAACTCCTCGCCGCCGAAGACGTTGTTCAGCATCTGGCCGCGGGTGTTGGTGCTCAGGAAGGCGCTCCACCAGGCCAGCTCGTCGGCCGTGGGCTGGCGCAGCAGGAAGTCCTGGTACACGCGGGTCGTGAAGTTCTCGTTGGGGGTGGCCGCGGCGGCGGGGCTGATCGCCCCGAACAGGGTCACGGCTCCCATCGCCAGGGCGGCGAGCCCCGTGGTCAGCTTCTTGGTCAGCATGGTTGGTCCTTGTCTCGGGTTCCGAAGGGCACGGGACCGGACGGCCCCTCCCGACGACGAGGATGCGGATGACCGCTGGGCCCGCCGGGGAAGGGCGCTGGAAGCGCGCTGGAAGGGCGGGAGCGGCGCTGGAAGGACGCTCGGGCCCGGTTACAGCAGCGGGCTGACCAGGGCGCGAGCGGCGGCCACCGTGCCCGCGTAGTAGGTCGGGTGGGCCAGGGCGACCACGCCCGGGAGCCGCAGCGAGCGGTCGACGGCCCGGGCCAGCGGCTCGTGGCCCAGCTCGGAGGCCACCCGGGCCAGCACCGCGGCCCCGAACGGCCACGTGGCGTCGGCCGGCAGCTCCAGCCCGGCGGGGCCGAACAGCCCGCTGACCGTGCGGAAGGCGTCGCCCGAGCGGCCGTTGTAGGCGTCGCGCAGGGCGATGGCCGCCTGGCCGGCGGGGATGGCGCCGAGGACGTCCGGCACCCGTGCCACCAGCTCGCCGGTGGCGCCGGCGGGGGCCAGGACCAGGGTCGCCTGGGCGGCCTGGGCGGCGATGACCTCCAGCCACCCGAGCTCGGACCCGGTGGCGGCGGCCTCGTCGATCAGGGCCAGGGCGTCGCCGGCGTCGCCCTCGCGGATGGCCCAGGTCGCCCGGGCGACCCGACCCCGCCAGGCGATGCGCGGGTCGGCCGAGCGGGCCGCGGCGGAGAGGAGGGCCGCCAGCGCGGCCACCGCGGCATCGCCGTCGTCGGCCTCGAGGGCGTTGCCGAACGCCGTCCACGCCACCCGGCAGATGACGTCGGGCTCGAGCGGCGAGTCCTCGAGGATCTCGGTCAGCTCCTTGACGATGGCGGCGCGGATCGCCATCCGGTCCGGCGCCAGCTCGATGTCCCACCGGGTGGCCAGGGCGTGGACGAGGACGTCGGGGGCGCCGATCTCCCGGGCCACGGCCACGGCGTGCTCGACCGCCGCCCGGCTGCGCTCGTCCTGACGGGCCAGGCGCAGCTCGCCGGCGTAGGCGGCCAGCACCTGGGGCCGGAGGGGATCGTGGGGGGCGGCGGCGGCCAGGGCGTCGGCCGCCTCGGCCAGGAGGTCCAGGCGCTCCTCGTCGGCCGCCGGGCCCAGGATCACGAAGCCACGGGAGATCCCCTTGGCGGCCCGGCCCAGACGGCCGACGTCGCCACGGGGCCGGGCGTGGGCGGCCGCCGTCAGGAATGTCGCCCGCTCGTCCTCGCCCGGGACGCGGCGCTCGGCCTCGCCCAGCTCGAGCAGCAGCTCGCCCCGAGCGTCCTCGTCGCGCCGGGTCCGGTCGAGCAGGTGCTCGGCCCGGCGCAGGTGGCGCAGGGCCAGCTCGGCATCGCCGCCGGCCAGCGCCTCCCGCCCGGCGGCCCGCAGGTAGCCGATCGCCCGGTCGCTCTCGCCCAGGGCGGCGGCCTGGGACCAGTGGTGGGCCAGCCGCTGGAGGTCGCCGTCGCCGGCCACGACCTCGATGGCCCGCCCGGCGTCGCGGTGGTACATCGCCCGGCGGGCGACCGAGATGCGCTCGTAGAGGGCGTCGGCCACCAGGACGTGGCTGAACCGATAGGTCAGGCCGGCGCCCTCGACCGGTTCGAGCAGCTGGGCCGCGGTGGCCTCGTCGAGGGCGGCGACGACCTCGTGGTCCGAGGTGGCCGCCAGCAGGAGCAGCACCGGGACCTCGACCACCGGGCCGAGGACCGACGCCCGCTCCAGGAGGTCGACGGTGGGCGCCGACAGCCGGGCGAGGCGCTGGTCGACGGTGGCCCGGATGCGGTGCGGCACGCTGGCCGGCCCCTCGCTCGCCACCTCCTCGCTCCGCCCGTCGTCCTCGACCGACGCCCCGGACTCGGCCAGGTCGCGCACGACCTCGCGGAGGAACAGCGGGTTGCCCCCGGTGCGGTGCCACAGCCGGTTGCCGATCACGTCGGGCTCGTCGGCACCCCGCACCCGCCGGGCCTCGGGCCAGCGCTCGAGGAGCTCGACCGTCTCGGCCTCGCTCAGGCTCGGGACCCGGATCGGCGTCATCGCCTCGTCGCTGGCGATGTCGAGCAGCACCGGGTGACCGGACGGCAGCTCCCACCGCGAGCTGGTGCGACAGGTCAGCAGTACGAGGATCGGCACCCGGCGCAGGTGGCGGACGAGGTGCCGGGTGAGCTGCAGGCTCGGCAGGGCGGCCCACTGGACGTCCTCCACCACCAGCACCACCGGCCGCCGGGCGGCCTCGGCCATCAGCCAGGCGGCCATGTCCCGGAAGCGCCGGTCCCGCTCGGCGTCGGGGTCGACGAGGGGCTCCATCCCACCGGCGCCGGCCGCCGCCGGCACGAGCCAGCCGACGCCCCGCGACCGCACGTCGGCAGGGGCGCCGGGCTCGACCCCGTGCAGGTAGCCCGACGCCAGGTCGACGTAGGCCTGGAAGGGGGCGTCGAGGTCGTCGTCGCAGCGGCCGAACAGCACCAGGTCGCCACCGTCGGCCGCCGGCCCGAGGACCTCCTCGACGAGACGGGACTTGCCGACCCCCGGCGGGCCCATGACGAAGGCGAACCGGGGCCCGTCCTGGCGGGCCTCCCGGGCCAGCGCCTCGAGCCGGGCCCGCTGCTCGCCGCGCCCCACGAAGGGCAACGCCCCGCTCCGCCGCCACACCTGCCGGTCGGCGACCGGCTCGGCGGACGGGGCCGGCTCGACCGTGGTGCCGGGCCGGGCGGTCGGCGCCGGTGCCACCGGGACAGCGGGTGCGCTCGACCGCGGATCGGTGCTGTGGAGGAGGATGGCGCTCTCGGCCTCGCCCACCTCGGGGCTGGTGGAGAGGCCGATCTCGCCGAGCAGCGTCCGCAGCTCCTGGGCCTTGCGCAGCGCCTCGGCGTGGCGCCCGCACCCGCTGAGGGCCCACATCAGCTGGATCCAGACGTGCTCGCGCAGGGGGTGGGCCTGGACGAGGGCCGTCAGCTCGGGGACGAGGGCACGGTGGCGCCCGAGCTCGAGGTCGGCGGCGACCCGGTCCTCGATGGCCTGGAGCCGCAGCTCCTCCAGCCGGGCCGCCTCGTTGCGGGACCAGTCGTCGTCGAGGCCCTGCAGCGCCGACCCGCGCCACACGCCGAGGGCGTCGGCGAAGGCGGTGGAGCGGGCCGCCGGGTCGGTCAGCACCGCCGCCTCGGCCACCGTCCGCTCGAAGAGGATGGCGTCGACCTGCTCGGGCCGGACGTCGAGCCGGTAACCGGCCGGCTCGGTGACCACCGCCGACCCCGCCGCGCCCAGCGCCTGGCGGAGGTGCGACACGTGGCTCTGGAGCGTCACCCGCGGGGCGTGGGGCGGGCGCTCGCCCCAGAGATCACCGATCAGGGTGTCGAGGGTGACGCTGGAGCCGGCCTCGGCCGCCAGCCGGGCCAGCAGCAGCCGGCGCTTGGGGCCCGAGACGTCGACCTCCCGCCCGGCGGCCTGGACGCGCAGCGCGCCCAGGACGCCGACACGCATGTCTCGGCCGTCGCTCACAACGATGATCCCTCCGTTGCCGAAGGGTCAGCGTTACCAGCGCCACCGCGTTCGACACCTCGGGGTCGTGGCGCGGCCCCGCACCGGGCTCGCCTCCTCCTCGAGCCCGGTGCAGGCCCACCGTGGCCGGCCCGGAGGCCGGCGGGTTCCCACCACGATGTCCCGACCGGATGAAACCCCTGGTCGGCGCCAGCGCCGATCCTCCCCGAGGCCGTTGCAGCGCCGCTGCAAGCCCGCTGGAAGCGTCAGGTGCGCCAGACCAGCGGCCCGACCAGGGCGCGGAGGTCGGCCACCGGCCCGGCGTCGTAGGTCGGGTGGGCCAGGCGCACGGCGTCGATCCCGGCCACCGCGGTGTCGACAGCCCGTGCCAGCGGGCTGTGGCCGAGGACGGCGGCCGTGCGGGCCAGCACGGCGATGGCGAAGGGCCAGGTCGCGTCGCGGGGCAGGGCCAGGCCCTCCGGCCCGAGCAGGCGCTCGACCCACCCGACGGCGGCGACCCGGCGCCCGGAGGTGGCGTCGCGCAGGGCGGCCGCGGCCTGGCCGGCGGGGATGGCCGTGAGCAGGTCCGGCAGCCGGGCGGCCAGCTCGTCGTGGCGGCCCATGCCGTCGAGCAGCAGCACCGACTGGGCGGCGTGGGAGGCGACCACCTCGATCAGGCCGAGCTCCCGGCCCAGGGCGGCCGCCGCGTCCACCGCGACCAGGGCCGCCTCGGGATCGCCCCGGCCCATGGCCCAGGTCGCCCGGGCCACCTCGGACCGCCACAGGATCTCCGGGTCCGAGGCCTGGGCGGCGGTCCCGGCCAGGGCGTCGAGGGCCCGGGCCGCGCCCACCTCGTCGTCGGACTCGAGGGCCACGCCGAAGCCGGCCCACGCCACCCGGGTGGCCACGTGGACGTCGACGGCCACCCCCTCGATGGCGTTGGCCAGGTCCTTGGCCGTCTCCGTCCGGCGGGCGATCGTCGACGGGTGGAACTCCATGTCCCAGCGCGTGGCCAGGGCGTGGACGACGATGGCGGCGTCACCCGTCGAGCGGGCGACCTCGACCGCCCGCTCGGCGGCGTCGAGGCCGTCCCGCCCGGCCAGGCGCAGCTCGCCGGCCAGGGCCCCGAGGACCTGGGCGTGCAGGTGGGCGTTGGGCGCCGAGCGGGCCAGGGCGGCGGTCGCCTCCTCGACCAGTGCCAGGCGGCCGTCGTCGGCATCGGGCCCGAGGATGACGAAGCCCCGGGAGATCCCCTTGGCCGCCCGGGCCAGGCGCTCGACGTCGCCCCGCTCGCGGGCCAGGGCGGCGGCTTCGAGGAAGGTCGACCGGTGGTCCTCGCCGGCGATGGGGCGCTGCGCCTCGCCGATCTCCAGCAGCACCTCGCAGCGGTCGTCCTCGTCGGCCGCCATCAGGGCCAGGGCCCGGCGGAAGTGGCGCAGGGCGACGGCCGGCGCCCCGTCGTCGAAGGCCTCGGTGCCGGCCCGGCGCAGGTAGCGGGCGGCCCGGTCGGTCTCCCCCAGCCCGGCGGCCTGGCTCCAGTGGTGCGCCAGGCGCTGGACGTCGGGCCGCCCCGGCGCCAGCTCGAGGGCCCGCCCGGCGTCGCGGTGGATCGTGGCCCGCCGGGCCGGGGACAGCCGGGCGCCGAGGGCATCGGCGACCAGGGCGTGGCTGAAGCGATAGACGAGCCCGGCGCCCGGGACCGGCTCGAGCAGGTGGGCGGCGGTGGCCTCGTCGAGGGCGGCCAGCAGGTCCTCGCCGGAGGCGGACACCAGCACCCCGAGGATCGAGATCTCGATCTCGCCGCCCAGGACCGATGCCCGCTCGAGCATCCGGACCGTGGCCGGGTCGAGGCGCGCCAGCCTCTGGTCGACGATCCGCCGGATGCGCTGCGGCACCACCTCGGGCCCGACCTGCTCCTCCGGCCGCTCGCCGAGGGGGTGGCCCGACTCCCAGTGGTGGCGGACCAGCTCCCGCAGGAACAGCGGGTTGCCACCGGTCCGGTCCCACAGGTCCTGGGCGGCGCGGCCGACGTCGCCACCGGCGACCAGCTCGCGCGCCTCGGGCCAGCGCGCCACCAGCTCGGCGGTCTCCTCGCCGGTGAGGGTCGGGACGGCCAGGTGGAGCACGGCCTCGTCGCTCCAGACGTCGTGGCGGAGCCCGTCGGCCGGCGACGGGTCCCGGCCCTCGGTGGTCCGGCTGGTCATCACCAGGAGGAAGCGCCCGGGCGGGCGGCGGCGGAGCACGTGGCGGAGCAGCAGCAGGCTGGGCAGGGCCGCCCACTGGACGTCCTCGACGACCATGACGAGGGGCCGGGACAGGGACTCGGCGACCAGCCACGTCACGAAGTCCCGGAACCGCCGCTCCTGCTCGACCTCCGGCGGCGAGGTCGGCCGGGGCCGGGCCGGCGCCAGGTCGGGCACCAGCCATCCGAGGCCCCGGGCCCGGGGGTCGTCCTCGGAGGGCGGATCGCCCCGGCCGAGGAGGCCGGCGGCCATCTCGGCGAAGGGCTGGAAGGGCGGGTCGACGTCCTCATCGCAGCGGCCGACGAGCACCAGGGCGCCGCGCTCGGTGGCCCGCGCCGCCAGCTCGTCCACGAGCCGCGACTTGCCCACGCCGGGACCGCCGGTGAGCACGGCGAACCGGGGGCCGTCGTCCTCGGCCTCGACGAGCAGCTCGTCCAGGGTCCGGAGCAGGCCCTCGCGGCCCACGAGCGGCAGGGCACCGGGACGGGGCCGGCGGGGCGTCGGGGCCGATGGGACCGGGGCGGGCACCTCCGACGACGGGACGGCCAGGCGACCGCCCTCGCGGGCCAGGATCTCGGCCTCCAACCCGCCCAGCTCGGGCCCGGCGTCGAGACCGATGTCGGCCAGGACCCGGCGCAGGTCCTGTGCGGCGCGGAGGGCCTCGGCGTGGCGGCCGCAGGCGCTCAGGGCCCGCATCAGCTGGATCCAGGCGTGCTCGCGCAGGGGGTGGGCCTGGACCAGGGCCGACAGCTCCGGCACGACCGCCCGGGCCCGACCCAGCTCGAGGTCGGCGGCGATGCGGTCCTCGACGGCCTGGAGCCGCAGCTCCTCCAACCGGGCCGCCTCGTTGCGCGCCCACCCCTCGTCGCCCAGCCCCTGGAGGGCGGGGCCGCGCCAGCGCCCCAGGGCGGCGGCCAGCGCGGTGGCGCGGGCCGGGGCGTCGAGCGCCGCCGCGTCCCGGACGGCCGCCTCGAAGGCCTTGGCGTCGACGTGCCCGGCCGGCACGTCGAGGCAGTAGCCGTCGGGACCGGTGGCCACCGCGTCGCCCGCCCGCCCCAGCGCCCGGCGGAGCTGCGACACGTGGCTCTGGAGGGTGACGCGGGGCGCCGACGGCGGCCGCTCGCCCCACAGGTCGGCGATCAGCGCCTCGGTCGAGACGACCCGCCCCGGCTCCATGGCCAGGCGCGCCAGGACCAGCCGGCGCTTCGGGCCGGCGATGGCGATCTCCTGTGCGTCCCCTTCGACACGCAGCGGCCCGAGGAGCGCCACGTGCACGTCTCGTCGACCAAGCATCCGGAGCCCGCACCCTAATGACCCCTCGGAGGCGTCCCTTCCTCGGGGCGTGCACCCGGCGATGCGTGAGTAGGTTCGGGCGGGACATGCGCATCGTCCTGGTGGTCAACCCGTTCTCCTCGTCGGTCACCGCTCGCGCCCGGGTGGTCATCCGCAAGGCGCTGTCGGCCGACCACGAGGTCGAGCTGGCCGAGACCAACCGGCGGGACCACGCCACCCGGCTGGCCCGGGGCGCGGCGGCCGACGGCGCCGACGTCGTCGTCGTGCTGGGCGGCGACGGCACCCTCAACGAGGCGGCCAACGGCCTGGCCGGCACGAACACCGCCCTGGCCACCCTCCCCGGCGGCTCGACCAACGTCTTCGCCCGCACGATCGGGCTGCCCAACGACCCCATCGAGGCCACCGGCGACCTGCTGGAGGCGCTGGCCGCCCGCAACATCCGGCGGGTCGGGCTGGGCTCGCTCAACGGCCGCTACTTCCTGTTCCACACCGGCCTGGGCTTCGACGCCGCCGTCATCGAGCAGGTCGAGCGCCGCCCGCAGGTGAAGCGCTACCTGGGCCACCCGCTGTTCGTCTACGCCGCGTTCAGCACCTGGTTCCGCCACTTCGACCGGAGCAAGCCCCGCTTCTCGGTCCGCTTCCCCGACGGCCCGGACGCCGGGAAGGTCGTCGACGACGCCATGTTCGCCGTCATCCTCAACACCAACCCCTACACCTACCTCGGCAACCGGCCCCTCGACATCGCCCCGGAGGCGTCGCTCGACTCGCCGCTGGTCGCCATCACGATCCGGTCGATGCGGATCGACACGATCCTGCGGGTGGCCGGCGCCGCGCTGGCCGGCGACGGGCGGGTCAACCGGATCGGCAAGGTCGACCACCGCACCGGTGTCACCGCGGTCGACATCACCGGGCACGGCCCGTTCCCGTACCAGGTCGACGGCGACCACCTGGGCGACATCGAGACGGTCGCCATCCGCCACGTCCCCGACGTCCTCGACCTGGTCCTACCCCTCTGATCGGGGGTGGGCACCCACCCGTTTGCGTAACCGACGCTCTATCCGCGGCGCCGGGCCGGGCGTACGTTCCGCTCCATGAAGAGCGACATCTTTGCGAACTCCGAGGCCACCGACACCAAGGCCTTCACCCTCCAGAACTCCAAGATGCTCAAGGTCCGGATCGGCCTCGACGGCAACCCGCCGGAGATGTTCGCCCGCCAGGGCGCGATGGTGGCCTACCAGGGCCAGGCCCAGTTCGACTACCAGGGCGCCGGCGGCATCAAGAAGATGATCAAGCAGAAGCTGTCGGGCGAGGGCGTGGCCACCATGAAGGTCGCCGGCCAGGCCGAGGTCTTCTTCGCCGACCAGGCCTCCGACGTCCACCTGATCGAGCTCGAGGGCGACGCCGTGTCGATCAACGGCCGCAACGTCCTGGCCTGGTCGGCCGGCCTCGACGTCGACGTCCACTTCGTGGGCGGTGCTGGGATCGCCGCCGGCGGCCTGTTCAACACGATCATCCAGGGCCACGGCATGGTCGCCATCACCACCAAGGGCACGCCCGTGGTGCTGGCCACCGACGCCCCCACGTTCGTCGACTCCAACGCCGTCGTGTGCTGGTCGGCCAACCTGCAGACCCAGATCGCCTCGTCGTTCAAGATGAGCAACCTGATCGGCCGGGGCTCGGGCGAGGCCCTGCAGATCGGCTTCACCGGCCAGGGCTGGGTCATCGTCCAGCCCTCCGAGTTCGACCTGGCCACCATGAACCAGAGCGGTCAGAACACCGGCCCGGCCGGTGGCTCGGGCGGTGGCGGCCTCGGCGGCCTCGCCGGCGGCCTCCTCGGCCGCTGAGCTCCTTCTTGCGACCCTGAGCGGGTCAGTAGCCCGGGCAGGGTCGCAAGAAGCTCACGGCTGCGGGCCGAGGACCCCGAGGGCCACGTCGGGGACGTTGGTGACGATGCCGTCGATGCCCCAGCCGGCGAGCTGGGCCATCACCTCGGGGTCGTCGACGGTCCAGGCGTTGACCTTCACCCCGGCCGCGTGGGCGGAGGCGATGACCTCCTCGGTGGCCCAGCCGTACCACGGGTGCAGGGCGCCGTGGCCGTGCTCGACGGCCACGGCCAGCGCCGTCAGCCCGTCCTCCCGCATGTGCAGGAAGGCGGTGCCCAGCTCGGGCATCGCCTGCCGCACCCTGTCGATCGTCGGTCGGTGGAACGACGACACCAGGTAGCGCTCGGGCGTGCCCCGGCGCCGGACCTCGGCCAGGACCTCGTCGGCGACCATCTCGGTCGGGTCGAAGTCCCTGTCCTCGGGCCAGTTCTTGATCTCGATGTTGACGACGAGGTCGCCGCAGGCGTCGAGCGCCTCGGCCAGGGTCGGGACCTCGGCCGGGAGATCGGCCCGAGCCGTCTCGACCAGGACCCGGCCGTCCGGGAGGGTGTCGTCGTGGAGCACGACCACGGCGCCGTCGGCGGTGCGGCGGGCGTCGAGCTCGATGGCGTCGGCCCCCATCGGGCCCGCGGCCGTGAATGCCGTCACCGTGTTCTCGGGGTGGGCGGCCGAGGCGCCGCGGTGGGCGATGATCAGCGGGCGATTTCTGGCCACGGTGCTCCTTCGATCAAGATGTGCACGGTCAGTGAAGAGACCACGACACCGCAGATCTTCGCGGAAGAACTGCTTGCCGTCGTTAGCACACCGGGGTAGCCTCACCCTTATCCGCCGCGCACACCGTGCTTCTACGCGGGTGCGACGCATGTGAAGCCTGTCACAAGCAGCTTCACCTCTCTTCACAGACCCATCTGGAGGTCCCCGTGGCTCTGAGCCCTAGCCATCTGCTGTCCCTGACCGTCGCCTCGGCCGAGTGGCGCAAGGACTCGGCCTGCCGGGACACCGATCCGGACCTCTTCTTCCCGGTGGGCACCACGGGCCCGGCCATCGAGCAGATCGAGACGGCCAAGTCCGTCTGTCGCCAGTGCATGGCGCAGACCCAGTGCCTCGAGTACGCCATCGAGACCAACCAGGACTCCGGCATCTGGGGTGGCACTTCGGAGGACGAGCGCCGCCAGCTCCGCAAGCAGGCCCAGCAGCGGGCCCGCCAGACGGCCTGACCGTCTGATCCCGATCTGACCAGGGGCGGCCGGGCGGCCGCCCATCGGATCACCTCACGCAACGCCCGGGTCCCCCGCCCGGGCGTTTCCGCGTCCCGCCTCAGCCGGGGCGCTCGGCGTCGAGGGGGACGCGGAGCTCGACCTCGGTGCCCGGCGAGCCGTCGAGCGGCTCGAACATGTCGATCGTGCCGGTGAGGTCCGAGGTCACCAGGGCTCGGACGATCGACAGGCCGAGACCGGTGCTCGACGCCACCGAGAAGCCCTCGGGCAGGCCCACCCCGTCGTCGATGACCCGGGTGACCAGCTCCAGGCCGTCGTTCTCCATCTCCACCCGGACGTGGCCGACGCGCTGCTCGCCGTCGATCGGCGGGAAGGCGTGGTCCATCGTGTTCTGGAGCAGCTCGTTGAGCACGACCGCCATCGGGGTGGCCACGCCGGCGGGCAGCGTGCCGGGGTCGCCGTGGACGGTGAAGGTGACCTCCCGCTCGGGGGTGCTCAGGCTCTCCTCCACCATGCGGACCAGCGGCTTGAGCACGTCGATGAACGGCAGGTCCTCCCCCGGCTCCCGGGCCAGGATGTCGTGCACCAGGGCGATCGACGAGATGCGGCGGACCGACTCCCCGATCGCCGCCTTGGCCTCGTCGCTCGACAGCCGCCGGCCCTGGAGCCGCAGCAGCGAGGAGATCGTCTGCAGGTTGTTCTTCACCCGGTGGTGGATCTCCCGGATGGTGGCGTCCTTGCTGAGGAGCAGGCGATCCCGGCGGCGCAGCTCGGACACGTCCCGCAGCAGCAGCACCGCGCCGGTGACCCGCCCGGCGTCGACCATCGGGATGCAGCGGATCAGGACGCTGATGCCGGGGCGGGGGTCGATCTCCTCGGTCACCGGGGCGGCCACCGCGAAGGCGGTGCGCACCGGCTCGTCGTTCAGCCCCAGCTCGCCCAGCCGCAGGCCCTCGGTGTTGACGTGGATGCCGATCCGGTGGAGGGCCGACACCGCGTTGGGGCTGGCGTAGGACACCCGGGCCGAGCGGTCGAGGACGAGGCAGCCGTCGCCGACCCGCAGGTTCTCCTCGGAGTCGCCGTCCTCTCGGGCGTAGGGGAACTCCCCGGCCGCGATCATGCGGGCGAAGCGGTTGAAGATCTCCTGGTAGGTGCGCTCCAGCTCGCCGGCGGCCCGGCCCACGGTGGGGGTCGACTCCCGGCTGAGGACGGCGATCGTCTCGCCCTGGTGGCGCACCGGGATGCACAGCATCCGCACCCGCTCCCGGATGATCGGGTCGGTGACCTCGCCCTCGATGATCTCGCCCCGCTTCCACGACCGGGCGATCAGCGGCCGCTCCTCCTCGTCGGCGATCTCGCCGAGCAGGTCGCGGACGTAGAGGGTCTGGTTGGTGGTCGGGCGGACCTGGCCGGCGACGACGAAGTGGCTGCCCTCGGGGTCGGTGGGGACGAAGAGGAGGAGGTCCGAGAAGCACAGGTCGGCCACCAGGCCCCACGACGCCACGAAGCGCTGGAGGTGGCCGATCTGGGCCGAGTCGAGCTGGGTCTGGGTCCGCGCGATCTCGGGGAGGCTGGCCACGGCGCCAGGGTAGGAGCCGAGCCGGCCCGGGATGCGACCGGGGTTGCGTCGGGCGATCCGGCCGGGGAGGCGACCAGACGGTGCGGGCCGTTGCGTGGGCCGATCGGGGCTGACGGCGATCTGTCGTCTCGGTACCGTCACGCCGTGCAGCTCACGCCCCGCTACGACGATGCTCCGGTGCTGCGGATCGACGGCTCCGGCCTCGCCGATCCGGCCGCCCTGCTCCTCGGCCAGCGCCGCCGGCTGGCCGGGCTGCTCGCCGACCTACCCGCCGAGCGGTGGGCGGAGCAGAGCCGGTGCGACGCCTGGGCCGTGCGGGACGTGGTGGCCCACCTGGTCGACGTCGACCGGTTCTGGACGTTCTCGATCGGTGCGGGCCGGGCCGGGTCGCCGTCGACGTTCCTGGCCACGTTCGACCCGGTGACGTCGCCCCCGGCCCTCGTCGCGGCCCACGCCGAGGCCGCCCCGGCCGACCTCCTCGCCGCCTTCTCCGAGGGGATCGACGGGCTGGCCGCCGCGCTCGACGGGGTCGACGGCGACGGCTGGGACGTCCTGGCCGAGGCCCCGCCCGGCCACATCCCGCTGCGGGCCCTCGTCCTCCACGCCCTGTGGGACGGGTGGGTCCACGAGCGCGACGTCGCCCTGCCCCTGGGCCTGGAGCCGGTCGAGGACGCCGACGAGGTCGCCGCCTCGCTGCTCTACGCCGCCGCCCTCGGTCCCGCCTTCGCCGCCTGCGGGGGCGAGACCCGCGAGGGCACGCTCGTCGTGCGGGCCACCGACGGCGACGCCTGCGCCGTGGTGTCCGTCGGCCGCTCGGTGTCGGCCTCGCTCGGCGGCGCCACCCCCGCCGACGCCGTCGTCGTCGAGGGCCCGGCCGTCCCCCTCGTCGAGGCCCTCAGCCTCCGTGCCCCCTTCCCCTCACCCGTGCCCGAGGCCGGCCGCTGGGCCCTCGGCACCCTCGACGTCGTCTTCGACCAGGCGGAGCCGGCCTAGCGCCAGATGGTGTCACCGAGGCGGAGGAGGCCGCCGAGGTCGGCGATGTCGTGGTCGAAGTAGGGCACGGTGGCCACCACGTCGGGGGTGCGGGCCAGCTCGGTCCGCTGCTCCTGCTCCCGGTTGGCCACGACCTGGTAGTTGAGGAAGCTCTCGCCGACCTCGCGCAGCACGGCGGCCTCGTCCTCGGTCCCACCCAGCTCGTCGGCCTGGGCGATCAGGCGGCGGGCCACACCGGTCGTCGCCGTGCGGCGGAGGTAGGACGGCAGGACCTTGTTGAGCACCACGGCGCCGAGGTGGAGCTTGCGGCCCTCCAGCTCCTCGATGAAGAACTCGGCCTCCCGCACCGGCGCCGCCTCGAGCGTCGACACGACGATGAAGGTGGTGCGCCGGTCCGACAGCGTCCGCTTCACCGCCGCGGCCCGCTCGACGAAGCCCGGCGCCATCGTCTGGAACAGCCCGAAGAACTCGGCGATGTCCTCCAGGAACTGGGAGCCGAGGATGCCGTCGGCCACCTTGTAGAACGGCTTGGACGCCACCGACAGGACCCGGTTCTTGGCCGGAGCGGTCAGCCAGCGGAGCAGCCGGCTGGAGAAGAACTCGCCCATCCGCTCGGGGGCGTCGAGGAAGTCGATGGCGTTCCGCGTCGGCGGCGTGTCGACCACGATCAGGTCGTAGCGACCCGACTGGTGGATCTCGTAGAGCCGCTCCATGGCGATGTAGTCGTGGCTCTGGACGAAGCGGCCCGAGATGTTGGCGTAGATCGAGTTGCCGAGGATCGCCTCCTTCACCTTCGGGTCCGGGGCGTGGCGTTCGATCAGGTCGTCCCACGACTGCTTGGTGTCGAGCATCGCCGCCCACAGCTCGCCCCGGGGCTCGACGCCGGCCGCCGCGAAGGCCTCGTCGGGCACACGGGTCTCGGTGTTCCCGAAGCGCTCCAGGCCGAGGGCGTTGGCCAGCCGGCGCGCCGGGTCGACGGTGAGGACGAGGACCTTCCCGCCGAGGTGGGCGGCGGCCATGGCCCCGAGAGCCGCCGCGGTCGTCGTCTTCCCCACGCCGCCCGAGCCGCAGGAGATGACGATCTCCTTGGCGCTGAGCAGCTGCTGGAGCGTCTTGATGTCGTCGTCGCCCGTGCTCATCCGATCTCGTCCCCCAGCGCCTCGGCGACCTGGCGGGTGAAGCGGAGGCCCGTGGTCCGGGCGAAGACCTCGGGCAGGTAGACGAGGTCGGTCCCCTGCATCCCCTACCGCTGCGTCTTGAGGTGCCCGGCCCGGGTGCGCCGCAGGGTGACGGCCAGCTCGGCGGCGTCGAGGATCGGGGCCACGTCGCCGTCGACCGCCGTGCTCAGGGCGGCGACCCGCTCAGGGGTGCGCAGGGCGTCGAACAGCTCCTCCTCGCCCCGGCCGAACAGCTCGGGCAGGACCCGGTTGACGATCACCGCGGCCAGGTCGACGTTCGTCTCCTCGGCCAGGCGGCCCGACAGCTCGATCGTCTCGTTGACCGGCATCTCCTCCGGGGCGGCGACGATCACCACGCCGGTCCGGGCCGGGTCCTCCAGCACGTCGAGCATCCACGACGTCTGGTTCCGCACCAGCCCGACCGACACCAGGTCGTTGATCCCCTTGGGCGCCGCCAGCTGGCCGACGATGTGGCCGCTCGCCACCGAGTCGACCACGACCAGGTCGTAGTGCTCCTCGACGACCTCCCACGCCAGCTTCCCGACGGTGAGGATCTCCTTGACGCCGGGGGCGGCGTTGGCGACGAAGTCGAAGGTGCGGGCCAGCGGGCCGATGCGGGCGACGAGCGGGAGCTTGAGCTGGAGGCTCAGGTACTCCTTGAGCGACGCCTCGGTGTCCATCGACATGGCGAAGAGGTTCGGCTGGACCTCGGTCGGGTCGAAGCCGGTCTTGGTCGCCTCGAAGAAGCCGGCCAGCCCGCCCTTGGCGTCGACCTCGCAGACGAGGGTCCGCTTGCCCCGCTCGGCGGCGAGGAGGGCCAGCCCGGCGGTGACGGTGGACTTGCCCACGCCGCCCTTCCCGGTGACGAACAGCAGCCGCCGGTCGAGCAGGTCGAGGGCCATGGCGCGTGGGTGCTGGAGCTAGCCCGCGAACCCGATCCGCCGCGAGTCGGAGGCCGACCCGAGGTCGACGTAGGCGACCTTCTCGGCCGGCACCCCGACCTGACGGCCCCGCTTGTCGGTGAGCCAGAGGACGCCCCCGCTCGTGAGGGCGGCCTCGACGTCGGCCTTCACCTGGGCGGCGTCGGTCCCGTCGGGCAGCTCCACCTCGAGCTCCTTGGCGGTGTAGGTGACTCCGATGCGGACGTCCACGGGTGCTCCTCAGCTCAGACAGCCGGCTCATCGTAGGAGGTCCCGCCAAGGGTTCCGCTAGCCGCACCGACCTCGGTCCTGTGCCAGGGACGGCCAGCGACGTTCCAACCCCGCCGCCACCCCTACCATCACCGCGCTGACATCCCGTGCAACAAGGAGCCGTCGCGTCATGGGGGATCGGATCGAGAGCATGCAGCTGCTCAACTACAAGGCGTTCGAGGACACGGGCCTTCTTCGGTTCGGGAACGTCAACGTCCTCGTCGGTCCGAACAACGCTGGGAAGTCCTCGATCCTCCAGGCCCTGCGCCACCTCCAGGATGGAGCCCCGTTCGAGCCGGGCTCCGTCCATCGGATCGGCGGCGGGCCGACTCAGGTCCTGGCCGAGTTCACAGGGTCGAACGCGATTCAGGCCTTCACCCCCGACACGAGCAGGTTCGACATCGATCTCGGTGAACCCATCTCCATCAGCTCGGGTGGAGGCCGAAGCCTGCGGTTCAGCCATGGGGCGGTCAGGGACAACGCCGGCACCCTCGCCCCCTCGCAGGAACCAGCCAACGTCTTCTACCAGTACCTGTCGAAGCGGAAAGTCCACGACCTGAGCCAGGAGGTGAACCTGACCAACACGATGTCGGTGTCCGGCGATCTTCGGCACCTTGTGGCCAAGGTGGCGAGGCTCTCGTCCCATGGACATCCGCAGGGCGAGGCGTACCTGTCCGCCTGCCAGGAGATCGTCGGGTTCCCCATCGCACCGTTCGCGTCCGAGCACGGGCAGCGCATCGGGCGGGCTGTCACGTCATTCGACTACATCCCCATCGAGAGCATGGGCGAAGGCGTGGCGAGCTTGGTGGGCCTGATCGTGGACCTGTGCATCGCCGAGGGTCGGATCTTCCTCATCGAGGAGCCCGAGAACGATCTCCATCCGCGAGCGCTCAAGAGGCTGCTCGCCATGGTGGCGTCGAAAGCCGACACCAACCAGTTCATCGTCTCGACCCACTCGAACATCGTCGTACGCCATCTCGCGTCGCTTCCCGGGTCGAAGCTGTTCCGGGTCGAGCACGCACTGAACGATCGTCAGGACACATCGTCGGTCGTCGACATCACCGAAGACACCGAAGCCCGCCACGCAACCCTGATCGACCTCGGATACGAGCTCTTCGACGCCGGTCTCTACGAGGGTTGGATCATCTTCGAAGAAGCATCGGCTGAGAGCATCGTGCGGGACTACCTCATCCCCTGGTTCCACCCACGTCTGTCGCGGGTGCGGACGATCTCGACACGAGGCACGTCACGAGTCAGAGCTGCCTTCGAGGAGCTCCATCGGGTCTTCCTCTACACACATCTCGCTGCCGAGATCTACCACGACCGATCCTTCGTCCTCGTCGATGGTGATGCCACCGGGGTGGCTGCGGTCCAACAGCTCCGGGAGCAGTTCCCCTCGTGGGACCCTTCGTGCTTCGCGACCTTCTCCGAGCAGGACTTCGAGCAGTACTTCCCGGAGCGCTTCGCAGCAGATCGCGAGCTGGCGCTGGCGCGATCGTCCAAGGACGAACGCAAGAAGGCCAAGTACGAGCTACTTCGACAGGTGAGGGCTTGGTGCGATTCCGACCCTCAGACGGCGAGGGCCGAGTTCGAGGTTGCAGCGGCAGAGGTCATCGAGCACCTCGCCAGGATCGAGAATGCGATCTTGGATCGAGCCTGACGTCAGTCCTTGGCGGGGACGGACTGGTGGCGGTCCATCATGTCGGCCATCACCATGCGGATGAACTCGTCGGCCTCGTCGTTCAGGCCGCCGGCGACGCCCCCGTAGATCGCGGCGCTCGACGGGGCCTGGTCCTTGTTCTCGACCGCGTAGGCCACCGCCTCGGCCAGGTCGGCCTCGAACTTCTCGACCACGCCCTCCTGGGTCTGGGGGCGGGTGACGGCCATGTGGATGGCGTTGGGGTACTGCTGGCCGTTGAAGCGCCAGCCCCGTAGCCGCATGAAGTCGTTGACGTGGTAGATGTCGAACTCGTCGCTCGTGAAGCTGAAGCAGAACGTCGGCTCGCCCATGATGCGCAGCTCGGGATGGGAGCGGACGGCGGCCTTCATCGCATCGGCGGTCTCGAAGATCGCCTTGGCGTAGCCGAGGTAGCCCTCGCGGCCGATCGACACCATGGCCGCCCAGGTCGAGGCGAGGGCGCCACCGGAGCGGGAGCCCTCCATGCCGGGCGAGCAGTACTTGCCGCCGGTCCAGCCGGTGAGGAAGAAGTACTGGCTGTTGCGCAGGGCCTTGTCCCGGAAGGCGAGGACCGAGCTGCCCTTGAAGCCGTAGCCGTACTTGTGGGTGTCGGCCGAGATGGTGGTGACACCGGGGAGCCGGAAGTCGAACACCGGGATGTCCCAGCCCAGCTCCTGGCCCCACGGGAGGATGAAGCCGCCGAGGCAGCCGTCGACGTGGAGGCCGACGCCCTTCTCCAGGGCGAGGTCCGACAGCTCGTCGATCGGGTCGATGGTGCCGTAGCCGTAGTTGCAGGCCGAGCCCATGATGGCGATCGTCTGGTCGTCGATCAGCTCGCGCATGGCGGCGACGTCGGCCTTGGTGGTGACCGGGTCGATCGGCGCGGTGCGGACCTCGATGCCGAACAGGTGGCAGCCCTTGTCGAAGGCGGCGTGGGCGGTCTCCGGCTTGACGAAGTTCGGCCGGGTGATGCCCCGGGTCTCGCGGGCGTGGTCGCGGTAGGCGACGAGGGCGTGGAGGATGCTGCCGGTGCCGCCGGTGGTGACGATGCCGACCGGCTCGGTGTCGGTGACGGCCTCGCCGTGGAGCATGTCGAGGGTCATGGCGATGATCTCGCCCTCGAACCGGGTCTGGCTCGGGCAGATGTCGCGCTGGAGGGCGTTGACGTGGGCGTACATCCCGAACGCCTCGTTCAGGAAGTCGTAGTGCTCGTGGTCGCCGCAGTACATCGTCCCCGAGACCTGGCCGGTCTCCCAGGCCTTGTCCTCCTCGGTGGACATCTCCTTCAGCTGCTGGAGGACCTC